>JACQXA010000004.1:497500-839547 GCA_016208975.1 Nitrospinota bacterium | reverse complement strand
GGCGGGGAAGCCGGGGAAAATGTCCACCACCACCCCTTCTTTCTCTTTGGCGCGCTCCTGGAGCTTGTCGGCCATGTAGGCGGCCATTTCAGAGATATTCAGGATGGCGTAACCTTCCTTTTTGAAATAGGAAGGCATGAAGGCGTAGGGCACGTTCTCGTGGCGTTTGGCGCCCAGCACCGTAAGATAGCTGTTCTTGCATATGCCCGCCAGGGGGAACTCCCCTTTGTCCCAGTCGGGGAATATCTTTTTCAGCGTCCTGGGGTTGGAGACAGCGCCGGAGAGCAAATGCCCCCCCACGGCTTTGGCCTTCTCCAGTATGCAGATGCGTATGGGCGCCGAAGCCAGCTCCACAAGCCTCAAAGCGAGAGTCAGGTTGGAGGGGCTTGCCCCCACCAGAAGGACGTCGTATTCAATCTTGCTGGACACCTTACACCTCCTTGGAGGCCGGGAAGGCCTTTTTGAAATTTTCTTTCAGGAGCGGCGCTATCTCGAACAGGTCGCCCACGATACCGTAGTTGGCGAACTGGAAGATGGGAGCGCTCTCATCTTTATTAACGGCCAGGATCACATCGCTGTGGGTGATGCCGACCCGGTGCTGGATGGCGCCGGATATGCCCAAGGCTATGTAAAGCGCTGGGCGCACGGTCTTGCCGGTCTGCCCCACCTGGTGGGCGTAGGGTATCCACCCCGCGTCCACCGCCTTACGGGAGGCTCCCACGGCGGATTTCTTGAATACGGAGGCCAGATCCTCCACCAGCCGGAACCCTTCCGCCGAAGCCAGGCCGAACCCGCCGGAGACTATCACCCGGGCGCCGGTCAGGTCCACCGCCTTGGAGACATCACGGACGGTCTCTATGACCTTCACGCGGAAATCTGAATCCTCGAACTTCACCGGGATAACGGTTATCTTGCCGGTCCTTGTGGTGTCTTCGCCGCAGGGCACCATGGCGCCGGTGCGGGCAGTGGCCATCTGCGGGTTCTTCCAGGGCCCGATGATGCGGGCCTTCAGGCTTTCGCCGAAAGATGGGCGGATGGCGTAAAGACAGTTATGGAACGTCCCCACCTTCGAGGGGTCGGCCTTGCCCTTATGCTCGTACTCGCCTATGTCCAGCTCGGTACAGTCGGCGGTGAGGCCGGTCTCAAAATAGGCGGCTATCCTGGGCGCCAGGTCGCGCCCGATGGTGGTTGCGCCGCAAAGCACTATGTGGGGCGGCCTGCTCATGCCTTCCAGCACGGAGATGGTGGCGCGCCGGTATGTAAGGGTGGTGTACTCCTTCAACTCGGGCTGGTCCACCACGAAAACCTCGTCGGCCCCGTTCCATATGAGGCGTTGGGGTATGTCGCCAAGTTCATGCCCCATAACCAGAGCCTGCACTTTCACACCTAGTTTTTCCGCCAGGCCCCGGGCCGCGCCCAGAAGCTCCAGCGCTATGGGCTGAAGGTCCCCCTGAAGCTGGTCGGCTATAACAAGAACGTCAGCCAAATTGCTCACTGGATTAACTCCTCTATATGGCGGTTGTCTTCCTTCAAGCGGGCCATCAGGTGTTCCACGTTATGCTTGGGAGAGTCGCCCAGGAACATCACGCAACTGCCGCCGATCTCGCCCATTTTCCATGTTTTGCCCACAACGGTGGGGGAACCCACAAGACCGGCCTTGTTCGAGTCCGCCCCGACCTTGTCCAGGTCTACGATGAAAACGGTTTGATCCATCCGCTCCTTGTGTCTCTGTAGCTCCTTCACCGCGTAAACGCCGCCGAACCGTTTGTGCTGGAGCTTTGTGGCGGAGTTGGCCACGGTTATCAACGCTGGTAACGGGGTTTCCAGCCACTGGTAACCACCCTCCACCACCCGCCGGACGCGGGCCTTGCCATCCACGATCTCCAGACGCTCGCAGTAAGTTATCTGCGGCAGGTCCAGCCGCTCGGCGATCTGCGGGCCGGTTTGGGCCGTGTCGCCATCGGTGGTCTGCAGGCCGGTGAACACCAGGTCCACCCTGCCAAGATACTGCACCGCCTTGTGCAGGGCGTAAGCTGTTGAAAGAGTGTCTGAAGCGGCCAGGCGCCTGTCTGTAAGCAGGTAGCCCTTATCCGCCCCGTATTCGCAGGCTTCCACAAGTATCTCCAAGGCAGGAGGGGGCCCCATGCTTATGGCCAGAACCTCGCCACCGTGGGCCGCTTTTACCTCCAGGGCTTTCTGGAGGGCGTACTTGTCGAACGTGTTCAACATCCTTTTTGCGCGGGCCCTGTCTATAGTTCCATCGGGGTTCACACCGGCCTTGGAACTGGTGTCAGGCACCTGCTTTATGAGCACTACTATTCTGTAACCGTCACTCATCAACCTAAGCTCCTCGCTTGCGCTGTTTTCAGGATTTTCATGCCTTCAGGCGGACTTATCAACCCTGTAAATATATCGGGAATGGGATACCATAAATAGCTGGTAATGATTACATAATCAATAGGTGATTGAAAAGGGGAATTTTTTATGAACTTTTTAGTGGCCGTTCTTGATGGACGGCGGCTTTATGCCATCACCTTTCTATAATAAACATATCCTCAGGCTTCTCGCCTCTTTCCCTTGCCAAAAGCGTCTCGAAAACCGGGTAAAGTTTCTCCGGGATGTCGAAATAAACCCCTCCCCGGGCGCTGTATTGGGAGGAGAACTCCCGCCGCCGGGCGTATAGCGCTTCTTCCATCTCCCCCAGGAAATCCCGCAGGGTCCTGTCTTTGGCGTTTTTCTCCCGCAATGTCACGCGGTGATGGCTTTCCAGGGCCAGGTGGCGGGTCATCTCTTTTAATGCCTTCTTATGATAGTGCAACAGCTCGTAAAACAGCTCGGGGTCGTGCTCAATCAACCCGTCCTCCAGTTTTTTGGCTATGGCTTTCCGGTCTTCAAAATGCCTTATGACCATGGATGGCTCCGCCCCGGCTCTCTGCAACAATTTGAGCAACAGGGTGAACCCCTGGGGGTAAATGGTGGTCTGGATGGTTTTTTTGCCCCGGGCGCTGGCCAGCCGCCCCAAAATGGTTCGCACAACGCCGCCCCGTTTGCCCACAAGCATCAGCTTGAACGCCTCCACCGCCCCCAGCGCCGCCAACTCCGCCTTCAGCCTGTCGGCCTGAAGGGGGGTTAGCTTCTCCAGTTGGATAAAGAGCCTGTTAAGCTCACCATGTTTTCCGTCTTCCTGTAGCTTTTTAGCCAGAACGCCGGTTTCATTCTTTATCTGCATACGGAGGATGACGTTTTTCACCCCTTTCCGGTCCTCCAGCGTTTTCCCCTCCAGAAACTCTTCTTCATCCAGAAGGCCCAGTATAAGCTCCTGGTTGGTGGAAATGCCCGGGCCGGTTATCACAAGCCTCTCCACGGTTTCTTTCAACAGCTCTATGGCGTGGAGGCGGTCTTCCCCGTGGACCACGGTTTTCATTATCATGGGGTCGTACTTGCCCGCCCATTCCACCCCTTCCCGGATGCGGCGGTCGTAATAAACTTTTAAACCGTGAATTTCCGGGATGGAAAACTGGTTTACGACCCCCCCGGTTATGGGGCCGAAAGTGCGGTCGTGCCCGCTTTTCAGGTAGAACGCCCGCTCGTCCTCATTCAATATCCGCTCCAGGCATATCCGCGCTTCCATGGTATGCCCGCCAAGGTTCCAGCCATCCATCTCATGCTGGGATTTAAGCTTGTATCCATCGGCGATATCCAACTGGGTCCTTACGTAGTTCACCCCATCCTGATGGCCGGATACCGGGTGCTCCACCTGGAGCCTGGTGTTCACCTCCAGAAAATAGAAGGTTTCCGATGACGGCTCGTACAGAAACTCGAAGGTGCCAGCCCCTACGTACGGCCCGCCGGTCCTGCGGGCAATTTCCGCCAGGAACGCGCTGATCCGCTGGCGCATGGATTTTTCCACCGCTCGCGCCAGGATGGCGGTCTCTTCTATAACCTTTTGGCGGTCGCGTTGCTGGGTGCAGTCCCTGGGGGCGCCGAAAAGAACGTTACCGTCCATGTCCGAAAGGAACTGAAACTCTACATGTCTGGTCTTGTCAAGAAACTGGTCCACGGAAAATACCGGATACTTGTCCAGAAATTTTTCAACGGCGGAGCGGAACTCCATCTCGGAGGGGGTTCGCAGGAGCAGTTGACCGTATCCGCCGCCACCGAGAGCGTCTTTGAGCAGAAAGTTTTTTATTTTGCCTTTGTGGGCGGTAAAAAATTCCATGGCCTGACCCACGCTTTCCACCTTGCCGGAGCTTTGGGGGGTGGAAAGGCCCGCCTGCCGCGCCACCTCGGTGGCGTTTATCTTGTTACCCAGGAACCGGATGATGGACGAACCTGGCCCCGCCATGCGGAACCCAAGCCGTTCCATTTCAGTAAACCACGCGTCATCTTCGGCGTTGAATCCCCAGCCTGGATGGACAACCACCTCGAACAGATCAATGCCCCGGCTTTTCAGCATGAACGCCAGGGCTTTCATGGACCATATGTCCAGCCGTTCCGGCTCCGGCCTTCGTCCCCGGTCGCAATAGACCGGGACATAAAAAACCTCGTCGTCGTTGTTAAGGAGTCCGCCATAAGGGAAATCGGAGCCATCATGGAGGGCTATGACCTTTTTCCCGGCCTCGTGGGCCTGCTCTAACACCCTGCAGGCAATCTCTCCCCGGTTGGCTATCACCACATATCCGCTTTTGGAGAACCCCTTTTCATTGCCGTGGTTCCGCCGGGAATCCGCCAGGCTCTCACGGGCCTTCTCCCGGATGGCGTCACATTGTTGCTCCAGGGCGTTTTCTGCGCGGACGGTCTGTTCCCAACCGGCGCCGTAATGTTTCTTGGCCTCGTTCCGGCGTTTTATGCAATCGGCTTCTGTAATTGGTTTTCCCAAGGACGCCACGTAGCGGCGGGAGAATTCCTCTTCTATGATCCTTTCCCGGTTCCATGCAAGCAGGCCGTCGTCGCTGTATTTTTCAACGACCTCCACAAGCTCCAGCCGCTGGGCAGTCCTGTCAGTATGGGCGACCCGGGTGAATTTTTGGGCGTGATGGGTAAGTTCAGCCTCGCAAGCGCTTTGTAAATGGCGAACGCCGCGCTTGTCCATCATGGGTTCTTTGCCCGTTTTCCGGCGGGAAGGGGCGGTGGAACCTGCCCTGGTGTTGTCTTTACTGGTTTTCATAACGTTAAAAGCTGTTTCCGGAGCTATCGCTCAAACCCGACATGTTGGCAGACCAGGATCCGGTTTGGCAAGAGGCATAACGGCTCCTGCTAATTACCGCGCCGCCTGGTACGCAAGCTCAACCACGCGGTTTATCTCCGTAGGGGCCATACCCACCCAAAGCGGCAGACGCACTATACGTTCGCTTAACCCAATGGTGTTTTTCATGGAGCCGTGGGCCCTGCCCAGTTTTTTACCCGCCGGAGAGCTGTGCAAAGGCACATAGTGGAAAACCGACATAACGCCGCTCTCCTTCAAATGCGAGATAAAGTCCGCCCGTTTGGCGGGATCCGGAAGCAGGAGGTAATACATGTGGGCGTTATGGGCGCAATGGGCTGGCGTTACCGGCCTGCGGAAAAGCCCCGCTTTCTCGCCCCCCTCAAAAGCCTTGTGGTAAGTGTCCCAAATTGCGAGCCGGTCGTGGGTGATGCGTTCGGCCTCCTCAAGCTGGGCCAGCAGGAACGCGGCCACTATTTCCCCCGGCAGGTAGGAGGAGCCGATGTCCACCCAGGTGTATTTGTCCACCTGGCCGCTCAAAAACTTGCTACGGTTAGTGCCCTTCTCGCGGATTATCTCCGCCCGTTCAGTAAAAGCCGGGTCATTCACCAGCAGGGCGCCACCCTCGCCGGACACGATGTTTTTGGTTTCATGGAAACTTAAAGCCCCCATCTGGCCGAAGGTTCCCAGCGGTTTGCCCTTGTAGGAAGACATTGCCCCCTGGGCCGCGTCTTCTATCACCACAAGGCCGCGCCGGGCGGCTATTTCCATGATGGCGTCCATCTCGCACCCAACCCCGGCGTAATGCACCGGGGCGATGGCTTTTGCGCGAGGGGTGATTGCTTCTTCTATTTTCCCCTCGTCCATGTTCAGCGTGTCTTCCCGGATGTCCACGAATACCGGAACGGCCCCGCGCAGGACGAAGGCGTTGGCGGTGGATACGAAAGTGTACGATGGCATTATCACCTCGTCGCCCGGCTCGATTCCCGCCAGGATGGCGGCCATCTCCAGGGCGGCGGTGCATGAATGGGTGATCATGGCCGCGTGGCATTTGGTCATGTCCCTGAGCCTGGCGTTGCAAAGCTTGGTCATGGCGCCGTCGCCCGCAAGCTGGCCTTCGGCCATGGCGCGCTTGATATAGTCCAGCTCCTTGCCGGTGGCATGGGGTTTATTGAACGGTATCATCTAATCAGTAAGCCGCCGGCGGGGTTGAGGGCTTGGCCGGTTCCGGCGCGCCCCGCATGAGGTTTTTAAGTTTCAGCGACACCAGCGCCGCGCCCATCACCGTGTACTGCCACAACCTGCGCATGGAGTTTATCCGCTTTGCCGCTTTTGCCACCTTGCTCCACAGGCTCACCTTGAGGGCGCTCTGGGAGAAACGGAAAATGATGGTGGATATCTGGTACCAGGAAAGCTTGTCCATGTACAAGGGTATGCGCCCCTGCGCCTCGGGAAGCTCCATGATGCGCGGGTCGTCCTCGGAGGTCCATGTGAAATCGGCGGGTATTTTACGCTCGGCCACGGCCCTGTCCCACAGCTCCGTTCCCGGATATACGTGCAGTATGGCCATGGAGCATTGCGCCTTTCCGCGTAGCGACTCGGCGAACCGCAATGTCTCCAGCGCCTCATCCCAGGTTTCGGTAGGATGGCTGAATATGAAGAACGGGTTGGCGGTGACTCCGGCCTCGTTGGCCCAGCCGATTACATCCACCGCCTGTTTGAGCGTGGCTTTCTTGTGGATGACCTGGTCGCAAATCCGGCGGTTGGCCGATTCCACCCCGAACCCGAAATGGTACATCCCCGCCTCAACCATCTTGTCGAACAGGGGCCGCTCGATGATGTCCACCCTTATCTCGCAGAACCAGTTCAAACCCAGCTTGCGCTCTATCATCATGTCGCAGATCTTTTCGAGCCGTTTGGGATTGTAGTTTAGCGTGTCGTCGTAAAACCAGATGACCTTCGCGCCGTAACGGGTGGCGACATGTTCTATCTCCGCCAAAACCTTTTCCGCGTCCACCCCCCGCACTTTCCGGCCCCAGTTGACGGGTGTGGCGCAGAAATTACAGTCGAACGGGCAACCCCGGCTGGTCATAAGGTTGGCCGCGGGCAAAATCCCTTTGCCCGGCACCTCAACCTTGAAATTGTAAAGAGACATGTCCTCCAGGTGCCTGGCGGGGAAGGGGAGGCTGTTGAGGTCTGGTATTTTCATGCGCGGCCCGGTGGAGATTATGGCGCCTCTGTCGTCCCGGAACGTAAGCCCCTCTATTTTCGAAAACTCTTTTGCGCCACCTCCGCGCTCCATGACGCGGGCAAGCTCCACTATGGTGTGTTCACCCTCGCCGGAGACCGACACGTCTATTTCAGGAATGTGCGAAAGCGTATCCAGCCCTGTGGCTGAACAGTGAGGCCCGCCCGTTACCACCAAAGTTTCCGGCCTGGCCATTTTCACGGCACGGGCCACGTTGAACGCCTCCAGCCGGTTCTCGGTGGTGACGGTGACGCCGAAGATGGCGGGTTTATCTTCCTCCACCGTCCGCACTATGTCGGGGATGGACATGCGCATCACGTGGCTGGGGAGGGTGCGTACAGGTATCCCCTCCCGCTCCAGGCAGGCCGCCATATACAACACCCCCAGCGACGGCATGGAGGACTCCTTCCATCGCTCGGCGAAATAACCCTGGGGCGGCACGCAAAGCATGACGCTGTTCTTGTTTGATGCCATCTATTCCAATTTTACGGGATATCTTTATAATTTAGCACACGGCGAAGGATACATTATAAACACCGGTAGGGGATTATGCCCATGAAACGCCATCCCGCCGCCTCCCAAGGGGGCGCAAAACCCAAATTCCCGCTGGATTTGGCGCTCATTGACAGGGCGTTGCTGGAGGACGCCCCCAAGGGTGACGTTACCACGCTGGCCACAATTCCGGAAGACGTTGTGGTGACCGCCAGGCTGGTGGCCAAGGGGAAAACCGTGATCGCCGGTTTGCCACTGTTCGAGGCGGTGTTCAAGCGGCTGGACCCTGAAATAAAAACGCGGCGTTTACTGCGCGATGGAGACGTGGCCGCCAAGGGCGCGCTGGTGGCGGAGGTGACGGGCCATGCCCGCGCCATTCTCACCGCCGAGCGGGTGGCGCTAAACTACATGCAACACCTGTCGGGCGTCGCCACCCTCACCTCCCAGTTCGTGGCCGCCATCAAGGGGGCGAAAACAAAAATACTGGATACCCGGAAAACCACCCCCCTTATGCGCGACATGGAAAAATACGCAGTCCGTATCGGCGGAGGGTTCAACCACCGGCGGGACCTTTCGGCCATGGCGCTGATTAAGGAAAACCACATTGCCGGGGCCGGAGGTGTCGGCAAAGCCGTGGCCGCCGCCCGAAAGCGGCTGGGGGCGAAAAGTTTTGTCGAAGTGGAGGTGAGGGATTTAAAGGAACTGGGGCAAGCCCTCGATGCCGGGGCGGATATGGTTTTGCTGGACAACATGACAGCGGCGATGGCGCAAAAGGCTGTGAGGTTTGTGGACGGCAGGGTGGAGACTGAAGCTTCCGGCAACATGAGCTTGAAAACAGTGGGAAGTTACGCCAGGGCCGGGGTGGATTATATCTCCGTGGGGGCGCTTACCCATTCGGCCCCGGCGGCGGATCTTTCGTTGCTGGTGGAACGGATACCAGCCGGAAAGGCATAAAAAAAGCGCCGGGATTGAAAAACCCCGGCGCCGGTAAAACGCAGTGTTTTTTGTTAGTTGCCGCGTCTCTGGCCGCCCCCCGGGTTGCCGCCACGGCCGCCACGATCACCACGGTCGCCACGGTCTCCGCCGCCGCCAGCGCGATCCTGCGGGCGGGACTCGTCCACCTTCAGCCTGCGGCCGTCCATGTTGTAGCCGTCAAACTTGGCTATGGCCGCTTCGGCCGCTTCTTCGCTTTCCATTTCCACGAACCCGAATCCGCGGGAACGGCCGGTTTCCCTGTCCGTAAGGATCTTCACAGCCACAACACCCCCAGCTTCCGCAAAGAGTGTGCGAAGCTCCTCATCTCTGGTCTTATAGGACAGGTTGCCAACGTACAGTTTCTTTTCCATTTTATGTCTCCAAGAGCAATTAACACGCGATGCCTTGCGCTTTGGCCGAGCGCTAATGGCATCTCGTAAATTTAACACAATTACAGTTTTTCACCTAGAAAGTTTTTAAATTGACATTGGTTATCTAACGCCTCTGCGCCGGGCCGGGAGAGGATTTTACGGCGGCCCTGAAAAGTCATCTTGCGGAGTTCCTTCTTCCCGTCCCCTCGCAGGTCTTGCAGGTCTTTATCATTTCATACATGTCCCGCACAACGCCCCTGCCGTGGCATACCAGGCATTGTCTCGAAGGCGCAGTTATCTTGGGTGGGGGAAACGGGGAAAGCTTATGGGAGTAGATGTCTTTCCGCTTCAAGTAGGATGTGACGAAAGCCATGTTGTGTACCGCCTGCCCCTTGGGCCTTTGCTGGCCTGGGATCGTGGCGGCGCCATACCCCGTATCCAATAACAGACGGTCGTAAACCGCGCGGCTTTTCTTGTCTTTTAACGTCTCGTAAGCTTCGCGCGCCAGCAGGAACGCCTCCGCTCCCCCTTCTCCGGCCCTGTCCGGATGAAGCTCAAAGGCCAGGTTTTTATAGGCCCGTTTTACCTGTGCCGTGGTGGCTCCCGGGTTTAAGCCCAGTATCAGATAATAATTTTTCAGTTTTTTATCCAACATTGATTTTTCGTAACGGCGAATAGGCCAAACATAACCCTCCGCCTCTCCGTTTATATTGTGTGCGCGGCGTTTCAAAGCCGCAAGGGGGGCTTTGGTGATAAACGGGGTAAAGTTTTTGTGGCGGATGAACGATACGTGAAGAGCGTTACGCCCGGCGTGTTTGACGGCTGGGGGTGGCGGGAGTAATATTACAGTTGGTTTCGCGTGTTGGTGGCACGAAAATCGCTGTAATTGTGGAGAGACAGGCTCGCAGAAAAATATTGTCCGTCATTAAATTGACGTTGACATTAATTTATCTGTAAATTAGCATCTATTGTCATATAATTAATGGCAATTTATGTAAGGGACTTCCATGTATTACGATGATGGTCAGGAAATGACCCTTAAGCAGGCGCTGGAGCTTCTTGCCGTTGACGAGAACGCCAGTGTTGAAGTCGTAAAACAGTCCTACCGCCGGGCCGCCAAACTTTACCATCCAGACACCACTTCCGGCCTGTCGGACACGGAGAAATTCCAAAAAATAGTTACCGCCTACAACCTTGCCTTGAAGGAAGCCAAGCGGAAACAGGTTTTCGCCAACTTTAAGAAGACCACTTCCGGCGCGGGGGCGGAGCAGGCCCAGGGCGCGTGGAAACGGTTCACCGGGCGGACAGGCTCGAAGATAATGGATTTCATGGGCGGGCACAGAAAACCGCAAAACAGCGCGGCTGATGCGGCCGGTTCCGCCTGGACGGACAGGAAAACGGTTTACACCCTCTCGTTTGAAGAGCTTGTACACAGGTTCGACAAATCCACCAATCCATGGGATCAAATAGAGTCGGCCCACGAGATATACAGCCGGTTCCGGGCGAGGTTTGAATCTTTCGCCACTCCCAGGCTTTCCAAAACCTACGGGAAAACCCTGGCGGAGCTTCTCTGCGTGCTGGGCCAAACCCGTAGCCGCGGGGCGCTCAACGCCATCGCGCCCTATCTTACCTCCATGAACAAGGAGGTTTGTTGCGCGGCCTTTATGGCGTTGGATTCGGCGGGAACCCTTGGGCACGAAATTCTGGACAGGCACCTTAAAACCCCATCGCCGGTGATGTATTACATAACCGGCCTGTTCGGGCGGGACGATACGGAGAAAGAGATAATAAAAAACAGCGCCATCCCCGCGGAGAAAGTCCGCAGGCTTTCGGCGGTAACCCGCCGCACCGGTTTTGCCATGCAGGACCTGCTGGAGGGTATGGGCCTTTCCATGAGCACTCCGGCGTAATATCCCGCCGATTACCGGTTATCTTTAGAGATACGGATTCCAGGCGGCCCCTCGCTACTCAATGGAGTTTGACCATGCCGCCTCTCTATAATATGATGTATTACATTGTATTACTTGCTTGCCAAAGGGTATAAATGCTATCCGTTCGTCTGGACGAAAAAACCGAGAAGCGGCTAGATAAACTGGCAGAGAAAACTGGCCGGTCGAAAAGCTACTACGTCCGCAAAGCCGTGCAACAGTTTCTTGAGGACCGTGAGGATTATCTTGCGGCCTTGGCGGCGCTGGAGCGTGGCGAGCCGGTGACCAGCATCGCCGAACTGCGTAAAGAGCTTGGACTGGAACGTTAAATTCACCAAGTCGGCCCGCAAACAGCTTATTAAGCTGGACAGGGCCATTCAATCCGCCATTCTCGATCATCTTGAAGACCGTGTGGCCAAAGAACCCCGGAGGCATGGCAAAGCCCTTGCGGGAGATAAGAAAGGTTTTTGGCGGTATCGCGTAAGGGATTACAGGGTCATCTGCCAATTGATTGACCGCGAAATCATTGTGCTGGTACTGGCGGTAGGACATCGGAAAGACGTTTATGAACGTTAAACTCACCGGATGGAAGGCCGTGGCGGCCCTGGCCATGGTTCCCCTGTATTTTCTCTACTATCACGCAAGCTTTAGCGCCGGTATGCCCTATGCGCTGGATGTGATAAAGACCCAGCTTGCGGGGAGTTATTACATGGCGGAGATCGAGCGCCAGAAAGCCGAGGGCGCCCTTACCGGCGTGGAGAAGATAACCGTTTCCCTCGACGATGTGGAGGTGAAAACCTTTTTAAGGAAACGCCCGGTGATACGGGTGAAGCCGCTGGTGAATGGCGAGCCTCCGCCCGATGGGAAGGAATACCGCTATTTCGTGGCGGACTATTCTCCGCTTATAGGCTGGGGCGCGATATACGAAACCGGGAAGACGGCGTGGAGCCTGTGGTAGGCGCCGGATCAAGTCCGCTTTATAAATACCTTCCCAACTGTATAACCTCCGCCAGGGTGGTAACTCCGTTTATCATGGCCCGCACGGCGTTTTCCCGAAGCGCCGTCATGCCGTGCCCCAGTGCGTATTTGCGGATGGCGTTGGCGGACTGGCCTTCCTGCGTCATCTGGCGCACATGGTCGTCCATATCCATCACCTCGTAAACTCCCATACGCCCGTAATAGCCCGTGAACCGGCATTCCTCGCAACCCTTGGCTTCCTTCAGTGGGACTTTTTCCTGCGAGATGGTGATGCCGTACTGCTTGAGTTTGGTGGATGGCGTATCCACGGTTTTGGCGCAGTGTGGGCACACCACCCGCACCAGCCGCTGGGCGATTATCCCCAGCACGCCAGCGTTTATCATGTACGGTTTTATCCCCAGATCGCGGAGCCTGGTGATGGACGAGGCGGTGTCGTTGGTGTGAAGGGTGGACAGCACCAGATGGCCCGTTAGCGCCGCCTGCATGGCGTTCTCGGCGGTTTCCTGGTCCCGTATCTCGCCTATCATTATTATGTCCGGGTCTTGCCTTAAAATGGCCCGAAGGGCCGCCGCGAAGGTCAGCCCTATGCCGGGCTGTACGGCGGTCTGGTTGAAATTTTCGCAGATGGTTTCTATAGGGTCTTCTATGGTCACGATGTTCTTGTCCGGCGAGGAAAGGAAGTTAAGCGCCGAATAAAGCGTGGTGGTCTTGCCGGAGCCGGTGGGGCCGGTGACCAGTATCACCCCGTGGGGCTGGTTCAAGAAAGTCTCCACCCGGATAAGCTCCTCCGGGAAAAGCCCCAGGGTGTCCATATCCCGCAACAAAAGTTCCGGCTGAAGCACCCTCAGCACCAGTTTCTCCCCGAACGCCGATGGCATGCTGGAGACGCGCAGTTCCGAAGTGCCCGCGCCATGCTCCACCCGAATCCTTCCGTCTTGCGGTTTGCGTTTTTCGGTGATGTTCATCCGCGCCAGCATCTTTATGCGGGACACCATGGCCGGATGCACCCCTTTGGGTATGGAGTACACGTCGTTTAGCGCCCCGTCTATGCGGAACCTTATCACCGACGTTTCCCGCTTGGGTTCTATGTGTATGTCGGACGCTCGCTGGTCGAACGCGTAGTTGAAAAGATACTCCACGGCGTTTTTTATATGCTCGTCGTCGGACTGTATCTGGTCGGGCCGTTTGATGCGGTTGAGCTGTTCGAGGTTGCCAAGGTCCACCGCCTTGCTCCGCATCTGCTCTTCGGCTTTCACCAGCGAGTCTTTGAACCCGTAAAACTCGTGGATGATCTTGGTGATGTCCGACGGGGTGGCAAGATATGCCTTTATGGCTTTGCCGGTGGCCCGGGCCACGCCGTCTATGGTCTCGGTGTTTTCCGGATCCAGAATGGCCACGGAAAGCTCGCCGTCCCGCTCGAACAGGGGGAGCACCATGTGTTTTAACGCGAACGGTTTTGGTATGGCGCGGGTGACCGTCTCCATGTCCAGCTCCAGCGGGTCCAGCTTGCGGTAGGCTAGCCCGTAAACCTCGGCCACGGCCTTCACTATGTCTTCTTCTCCTAATACTGCGCCAGCGCCAGGGATTTTGAGCCGCAGGGAGCTTATAAGCCTTACCGCCTCGCCGTCGCCCTGTTTTAGCTGGCGGTTGGGGGCGGAGCCTTTGGATTGTTTGGACGCCGGTTTTTCCGGTTCCGCCAGGTTGGCCAAAATCCGCTCATACCCGGCCCGGTCTATCCTCCCCTTTCGCAGGAGAAGCTGGGCCAGCTTGCGGACATCGTTGATGACACTCATGGTTTGAAGAGGATTTTATCATAAACGCCGGATTACCAAGGGTTGCGCGGATGATGGCGCCTTTCATGGTTCGACGGGCCATGACAAGAGGGGGGACGCTGTCATGCCGGACTTGATCCGGCATCCGGACTTCGCCAATCCGGATTGAGGCCCTGATCCCGGCTCGCGCTACGCTTGGCCGGGATGAAAAATGGCTCACCGCGAGTTTATCGAAGGGTGACATGGAACGGGCCGCAATAAAATGTTGCGCTTCACCGGGGTCGCCCCGGTCTTTTTCACTCCGCACAGGAATCCGTGGTCGGGCGACCACGGCGAAGCGAAAAAAGGAATCCGGGGTCAGCGACCACGGTGAAGCGGTTAAAGGGCGGCCACGGCGAAGCAGTTGTGGCTAGGCGGCCACGGTGAAGCGACAAGAACAACCGCTGGGGGAACCTCACGGAGCCTGTTCAACGGGCCGCCACCCCCGCCTTGCCGCATTAAAGCGAAATCCCAGACATCCATAGTTACACTTTCCCATAACCATTACATGGGGGCGCGAATCGAATTGGCGCCGGAGGTGGCGGGAAAAGGGTGTAATATTAAATTGATAAAAACAGCTTGACCTATTGCGGCCCAGCGCATAAACTTAGTGTTTTTATATGTTCTAGCACGCCGGACGGGGGCGCTTAAAAAGCCGCCGCTTGCGCGCTTATAATGATAACAAGCCGCAAGGTTTCTAGGAACTCGGGCCAAAACGGAGGTTTTTGATTGCAGGTAAAGGTCTTAAACCAGCAGGTTGATCAGGCGCTGAAAGCGTTGAAGCGCCAGTTGCTGAAAGATGGTCTCTGGAAAGAGCTAAAAAAGCGACGGTCGTACGAAAAGCCTTCCGCCAAGCGAAAACGAAAGCAGAAAGAGGCAGAGAAGAAGCGCAGAAAGGTTCAGCGCAGTTTTTCCTGACAACCTCACGCGCCGAGCCCCTGAACCGGGCCGCTTATGCAATGCGGCCCCGGCTCTTTTGATTCTGGCGGAGTATAAATGAATCCGGAAGAAACACCGTCCGTCCAGCCGGAGGCTGAAGAAGTGTCTTTCAGCCAGTTCAATCTCGGTTGGGAGTTGGACAAGGCCCTCGAAAAAATGGGCTACGTAAAACCCACGCCCATACAGGTAATGTCCATACCCCCGGCATTAAAAGGGCTGGATATTATCGGCCAGGCCCGCACGGGCTCCGGAAAAACCGCCGCTTTCGCCATACCCATACTAGCCAAAATAAAAAACCGCGCTCCAGACTATCCCAAGGCGCTGGTGCTGGCCCCTACCAGGGAGCTGGCATCGCAAATCCGGGACGCTATCCGCCAGATGGGCATGTTCAAGAAAGCCCGGGTGGTGGAAATCGTCGGCGGCAAGTCGGTGGAAAGGCAGATTCAAGACCTGCGCAAAGGCGCCCACGTGGTGGTGGGCACGCCGGGCCGGGTGCTTGACCTTTATGACCGGGGAGCTCTACTGCTGGATTACGTTGAAACAGCGGTGCTGGACGAGGCCGATGAGATGCTGAACATGGGCTTCCAGGAGGATGTGGAAGAGATACTTCGCCTGCTTCCCGAAGAGCGGCAGACCTTCCTGTTCTCGGCCACCATGGAAAACCGGGTATTACAGATAGCCTTCAACCATATGGTGGAGCCCAAGATAATCCGCGTACGGGACACCCGGGCGGAGCTTAGCAATATAAAAGAGATATTCCACATCATCCATCCGTCCGAGCGGATGACGTCGCTCATCAACGTCATCGAGAACGAGAGCGAGGGGCTGGTGATAGTTTTCTGCAGGACCAAGAACGAAGTGGACATGGTGGAGGCCAGGCTTAGCCGCCAGGGGCTCAACGTTATGGCTATCCATGGGGACTACCGCCAGAACCGCCGGGACAAGGTTATGAAGATGTTCAAGGAGGGTAAGGTGCAGATACTAGTGGCCACCGACGTGGCCGCCAGAGGCATCCATGTGGACAACATCGGCACCGTGGTGAACTTCCGCCTGCCGGACGACCCCACAACCTACGTGCATCGCATAGGCCGGACCGGCCGGCTGGGCAAGGCAGGCGTGGCTATCACCCTTTGCTCCGGCGAGCAGAAATACCTGCTGGACGATTTTAAGAACAAAGTGCATTTCGCCCGCGCCGCCCATAACTGACCTTTCGCTGGCCTTCCGAGGCGGTTCCGGCCACTCTTTTCCCGTCATTCCTTTCTGGCTTGCCCCCTTTTTCAACGCGATGTAATGTAAAAAGGAAAAGCTAGAGGGGAAAATAATGGAAACATATTACAAACCTTCCGACCTGCCCAAATTCCCGGATGTGGGAAAGGACGCGCCGGAACTGGCCAAGAAGTTTTTCAGCTATTACCAGGCCGTTTTCGCCGAAGGGGCGCTGACAGAACGCGAAAAATCGCTGATAGCGCTGGCGGTGGCCCACGCCGTGCAATGTCCATATTGCATAGACGCCTACACCCAGGCGTGTCTGGAAAAAGGCTCCAACATGGAAGAAATGACCGAGGCATTACACGTTTCCGTGGCCATCCGGGGCGGGGCTTCGCTGGTTCATGGTGTGCAGATGCGCAACACCGCCGAAAAAATCTCCATGTAAGCGGGGCGTCATTGGACATCCAAACAAATATGCGTCCGGTAGCATTCGAGACTTTCATCACTGAAAGCGGCCACCGGCTTGAACGGGGACGCGCCACGGCCCTGCAGGTGAACATGGGGCTGGCGTGCAACTTGTCGTGCGGCCATTGCCATCTTTCGGCCGGGCCGGGCCGGAAAGAGATGATGTCCGCCGGGACCGCAATTGAAGTGGCCCGCTATTTCCGCCGGGGCGGGTTCGATTCGCTGGACATTACCGGTGGAGCCCCGGAGATGAATCCTAACCTGCCGGGATTGATAGAAGTGGCCGCCGTGGACGCGGCCAAGATAATCGTACGCTCCAACCTGCTACTGCTTCCGTTGCGGCCCGCGTTGGTGGAGCTTTTCCGTGGACACAGAGTGGAGATAACAGCTTCATTGCCATCACTTTCACCAGCTCAGGCGGAGGCCCAGCGGGGCCCCGGGTTTTTCGAGCGGTTCATCGGGGCCATGAAATATTTAAACGGCCAGGGGTATGGCGTGGAAGGCTCGGGGCTGGCGCTTAACCTGGCTGTGAATCCCGTGGGCGCGTTCCTGCATTCTTCGCAGTCCGAAATGGAAACACGGTTCCGCCGGGAGCTTGCCCGCAAACATGGCGTATCTTTCAACCGGCTGTTGGCTTTTACCAACGTTCCATTAGGAAGATTCGGCCAATGGCTGGAAAGTTCCGGCAACCATGCGGGTTACCTGAACAAACTGGCGGGGCTTTATAACCGGTGCGCCCTGGAAGGGGCCATGTGCCGCTATCAGGTGTCGGTGAATTGGGAAGGGTATCTTTTCGATTGCGACTTCAACCTGGCCCAGGGGTTGTACTCGGGTGGGGAGAGAATCCATGTGTCCCAAATGGAAAATGCCCCGGAACCGGGCGCGCCGATCGCCATGGGGGATCATTGTTACGCATGCGCCGCCGGATCCGGGTTCACCTGCGGCGGAGCGGTTACTGGTTAACGCATAAACCCGCGCTAATGGAAATAACTTTTCACTCCGGACAGGGCGAACTCCACCCCCATCGCAATCAGTATTAGCCCCATCACCCGGGTAAGCAACCGCACGCCGGTAGCCCCCAGCCAGGCCGCCACCCTCTCGCTGTTCCTGAGAATCAGCCACGTGCCCACAAGCGATAATCCCAGCGCCGCCAGGAGGGCCACCCAATCCATCCAGTTTGCGGCGCGGTTGGCGAACACCATTACGGCGGTGATGGCCGCCGGGCCGGAAAGGATTGGCACCGCCATGGGGATTATCGCCACGTCCTCTTTCCTTTCGCCCTCCTCCCGCTCGGCCAGGGAGCTTCTGTAAGTGATGGATTCGCCTTCCAGCATTTTCAGGGATACGGACATGAGGATAACCCCACCGGCCACCATAAGCGCTTCCACCGACACGCCGAAGAAAGCGAAAATATGGCCTCCTACGATGGCAAACACCAGCATTACCATGGCCGAGGCGCGCACGGCGCGGAACGCCTGGTCCGCCCTGTGGGCCACGCCGCCCCCCGGCGCCAGCGCCAATAGTGTTATGGCCGCCCCGAAGGGGTCTAAAACGGAGAACAGCGCCACGAAACTCTTAACGAAAAATATCAACGGTTCGGTCATGGACGCCTCGTTTTAATCTCTGGATTATATGTTATCATCCCGTTTTTCCAGAATGATACCGTAGGGATAATAAAAGAAATGGCGAGACTTTGCGTGAACGTGGACCATGTGGCCACGGTGCGCCAGGCCAGAAGGACCGTTATGCCCGACCCGTTGGAGGCGGCCCTGCTGGCGGAGCAGGCCGGGGCATGCGGCATAACCATACATTTAAGGGAAGACCGCAGGCACATACAGGACGCGGACGTGGCGCGGATAAAAAAGGGTATCGCCACCAAACTCAACCTGGAGATGGCCACGGCGGAGGAAATAGTAAAGATAGCGCTGAAGACGCGCCCATACCAGGTTACGTTCGTGCCGGAAAAACGGCGGGAGATAACCACCGAAGGCGGGCTGGACGTAACGCGGGACCAGAAGCGGCTCCAGGCAATCATCGGAAAATTCCGGTCAAAAGGAATAATCGTATCCCTGTTCATTGACCCTTACGAGAGGCAGGTTACGGCATCCCATGTTTTGGGCGCCGACGCGGTGGAGCTTAACACCGGCGCGTATTCGGAGGCGAAAGGCGCCCGCGCGGTGAAGGGGGAATTGACCAAGCTGGAGAAGGCGGCGGCGCTGACCGGAGCCCTGGGGCTTACCACCCACGCCGGACATGGGCTTACCGTGGCCAACGTTGCGCCCGTGGCCCGCATAGCCAACATCGAGGAGCTTAACATCGGGCACAGCATCGTGTCCCGCGCCGTGATCACCGGGTTCTCCGCCGCGACCCGGGAGATGATAGACGCGATTAATTCCGCCGGGGCCTGATCCGCGGAAAATAAAAAGGCGGCCCCGGACCCTTATGGAATGGAGCCGCCCTATTGAGGATCCTGCTACGGAGCCTGTCGATTACAGGGAAAGAGCTATGGTGATCATAAGAAAGTAGGCTGAGGCAAGAATGCCCATAGCGCCCACAAACCCCACCACGAACAAGCTTTCCTTAATTTCATGCGCTTCCTGCATTTTACAACCTCCTATTCGAAACGCCTGGGCGTTTCCCGCTAATCTCGTCTGGTTCGGCCCTTCCACATCGGGGCCTCACGCCCTTGAATGGAGCAACGGCCGTGCCAAATTAGAATGAATTGAAAAGCCTCTGGTTGTTTTTGGATGTGGACATTTGGCCGCATGGAAAGTGTCTGGAAAGCAGGCGCCCACCGCCGCGAAACGGGACGGGGTGGGGGCTCTAAATACTTTTTTTGTTATTTAATCACGCATGCAAACGGTTTTGTAACAAGAAAGATAATCCATTCAAGTAATGTCATTGATAACGTTGCTTACGCCAATTTCACAAACTTCCGTTTGCCCACTTTTACCAGGTTCCCGGCGCCCTTCTGAAGTTTGAAATTCTGGTCGGCCACTTTTTCGCCATCCACCGTCACCGCGCCCTGTTTTATCAGCCGCATCACTTCCGATGTGCTTGTGGCCGCCCCGGCCTCCACAAGGACTTTCGGCAACCATGCGTGGCCCGTTTCGTCCCACGCCACGGTATGCACCGGCACTTCGCCGGGTATCTCTTTTTTCGCGAACACCCGGTCGAACTCCGCGGATGCCTCCTCGGCGTCATGGGTGGAATGGTAACGGGCCACCATTTCCTTCGCCAGGCCCACCTTGGTGGTTTTAGGATGGGCCGAGCCGTCAGCCAGCCCCTTTTTAAGAGTTTCAAAATCGCTGGCCGATATGGATGAAAGAAGCTCGTAATATCTCGTCATCACAGCGTCCGGTATGGACATAAGCTTGCCGAACATCTCTTTGGGCGGCTCGTTTATGCCCACATAGTTGTTGTACGACTTGCTCATTTTCTGCACGCCATCGGTGCCTTCCAGCAGGGGCATGGTTATTACCACCTGCGGTTCCTGTCCGTAATCCCGTTGCAGGTCGCGCCCCACCAGCAGGTTGAACTTCTGGTCGGTGCCGCCCACCTCCACGTCGGACTTTAACGCCACCGAGTCGTACCCCTGCAGGAGCGGGTACATGAACTCATGGATGGCGATGGGTTTTCCCTCCCGGTACCGGTTCTGAAAATCGTCCCGCTCCAGCATCCTCGCCACGGTGTAATGGGCCGCCACTTTGATGAGTTCCTGTGGCGTGAGCTTTCCCAGCCAAGAGTTGTTGAACACCACCTCGGTTTTGTCCTGGTTGAGAATTTTGAAAACCTGGGCCCGGTAAGTTTCGGCGTTTTTCTCAACCTGCTCCCGGGTAAGGGGCGGGCGGGTTTCCGATTTGCCGGTGGGATCGCCTATCATGCCGGTGAAATCGCCTATGAGGAACAGCACGCGATGCCCCAGGTCCTGAAACTGTTTGAGCTTCATCAGAAGCACTGTATGGCCCAGGTGAAGGTCTGGCGCTGTCGGATCGAACCCGGCTTTGACGGTGAGCGGAATGCCGAGGGCTATGGATTTTCCCAGCTTCTTTCGAAGCGCGTCCTCGCCGATGATTTCCACGGCGCCGCGCCGGATTTCGCTTAACTGTTCTTCAACTGGTTTGGGCATTTATGCTCTCGAGTACGATAAACTAAAACATGAAGATGAGAAATTAGCATAACAGCGGAAATATGGCAAAACATGAACGCTCCGGGCGATCCCGGGGCGCCGGGGCAAAACAGTCGGCCAACCGCCAGATGGAGCGGGGCGCCGTTGTAAAAGACCACGGTGGCAGGTTCTCCGTGGCTCTGGTTTATCCGAACGCCTACGAGGTTGGTTCGTTGAACCTGGGGTTCCAGAAGGTGTATGCCATGCTCAACGCCCGGGACGATGTGGTGTGCGAACGGGCCTTTGTGGACGGAAAGGCTACGGGGGAGATCAGGACTTTAGAAACATCCCGCAGGCTTAACGAATTTGATGCGGTGGCCTTTTCGGTGACGTTCGAGTCGGACTATCTAAACGTCCTTTCAGCCCTGGAATCGTCGAAAATACCACTTCGCCGCAGAAGCGCCCAAGACCCGCTGGTGTTCGCCGGTGGGATATGCCTGACCTTGAATCCGGAACCGCTGGCCCCGTTTCTGGACTTCGCGGTGATAGGCGAGGCTGAAGAGGCGCTTAATCCATTGTTTGACATCCTAACCTCTCAAGAGGTATGGGAATTGAAAACGCTTGCCTCCATTCCCGGGGTTTACGTTCCTTCCGGCTACACGCCCGTTTATGGCGATGACGGGTTAATAGTTCGTGTTGAAGTGGCGGATGGATTCCCTTTGCGGGTCAAAAGACTCTGGAATATAGGATCCGTCACAAACCCCAATGTGAGCGTGATAGACGCTCCCGGGGCCGCGTTCCACGGAATGCGTTTGATTGAGATAGGCAAGGGGTGCGGGAAACATTGCCGTTTCTGCGCCGCCGGATACGCATACCGCCCCACCAGACATGCGGACACCGAGGCCGTCATAAAAGCCATAGACGATGGTTTAAAAGAGGGCAAACGGATCGGCCTTGTGGGAAGCGCCGTGGGGGACCACCCGGGCATAGAAGAAATATTCGGCCATATAGTTTCCCATGGGGGCAAGTTTTCCGTATCCTCCCTCCGGCTCGACAGGCTCACAAGCTCCATGCTGGAAAACCTGGCCGCAGGAGGTCTTCACACTATCACCGTGGCCCCCGAAGCCGGCGCGGAAGCCTTGCGGCTGAGGATAAACAAGGAGCTTTTGGATGAAACCATTCTAAAAGCGGTGGGAAGAATAGCCCACGCCGGGCCGTTCAATATAAAACTCTATTTTCTTGTGGGCCTGCCGGGGGAGACCATGGACGATGTCCTGATGATCCCGGAGCTGGTCACGAAAATCCATAACGTCATGATAACCGGTGGCCGGGAGCGGGGCAGGATCGGCGCCATATCGGTGGGGGCGGACGCGTTCGTTCCAAAACCGTTCACGCCGTTTCAATGGGAGCCGTTCGAGGGCGTAAAAGCCGTGGAGGCCAAACTGCGCGCCGTGCGCAAAGGATTGGAGGGGATACCCAATTTAACGGTCCATTTGGGATCGGCCCGGCAGTCGCGGGTCCACGCGGTGCTCTCGGTGGGAGACCGCCGGGTGGCGGAGCCTTTAGAGATGGCGATGAAAAACGGGGGAGACTGGGCCGCGGCGTTCCGTCAATGGGGCTCCGACCCGGATTTTTACGCCACCCGAAGAAAATCGGCTGAAGAAATCATGCCTTGGGACATAATAGATTATGGCCTGCGGGAGGATTATCTCCTCCGCGAGCATGAACGGTTTGAGAAAGGCAAAATGATGCCCGAATGCCCGCCGCCGGGCGATGAGTGCAGGCGGTGCGGCGAGTTTTACGGTGTTTGCGCGCCTGGGGTGAAGGAAGATGAACGCTAACGGGTTTGCCAGGTATGATGGGGTGGAAGCGCATATATACCGGTTCGAGACCATCCACGCCGCCGGATTTCCGCACTTTGTGACCGGCCGGGGTGGCGGCGTGAGCCCTGCCCCTTACCATAGCCTGAATACGGATTATAACGGCGGCGACAGCCATGAAAATGTCCGGCGCAACATCGGAAAGGTACTGGCTTCAGCCGGGCTGGAAAAACTGTGGACGCCGAAACAGGTCCATGGCGACATTGTGGCGGTTATAAACGGCGGGCCCGCGCCGGAAGTGGTTGAGGCCGACGCGGTGATAACCGCTACCCCCGGCATGGCTGTGGGCGTGCGCACCGCCGATTGCCTTCCCCTACTGCTGGTGGACACCACGCGCAAAGTTGTGGCGGCAGTCCACGCTGGCAGAAGGAGCACGGAGCTCCACATCGCAAGAAAAACGGTAAACATCATGCGCGACAAGTTCGGGTGCGCTCCCCCGGATATTGTGGCGGCCATAGGGCCATGCATCCGGGCCTGTTGTTATGAAGTGGATTTGGAGAGCGCAGGACGGTTTCATTCCTGTTGCGGCGGCTCCGGCGGAAGAATGCTGGACATAGCCGGGGCCAACCTTGCTCAACTTAAACAGGCTGGCGTTGAAAATGGAAATATAACGGACTGTGGAATATGCACCGCTTGCGAAAACCACAGGTTTTATTCGTACAGAAAGGACGGGAAAGTGACGGGCCGGTTTTTAAGCGCCGTAGCCCTGTCTTAAGCCCTGGAGGAGCGCCATGGAACTGTTGCTGGAAACACTGAGCGTGGGGCCGCTGGACGTGAACTGCTACATCGTCGGTTGCGGTCACCACAAAACCTGCGCCGTGATAGACCCTGGGGACGGCGTGGAAAGGATCCTGCGCAAGGTGGACGGCATGGGGCTCACGGTGAAAAGCATCATAAACACCCATGCCCATGCGGACCATACCGGCGGCAATAAAGAGATGAAAGAGGCCACAGGAGCGCCCATCCTCATAAGCCGGGATGACGCTGAGATGCTTACCCATCCGTCCATGGAAGACATGGCCGTGTTCCTTGGCATAGCGCCCTCGCCGCCGCCGGACGTGTTGTTTGGCGATGGGGACAAACTGGAAATATGCCCATGCCTCACTTTTGAAGTACTGGCCACGCCGGGCCATTCGCCAGGCGGCGTGTGCCTGTATTTCGGCGAGGGGGTAATAACCGGGGACTCGCTTTTCAGGCTTTCCATCGGCAGGACAGACCTTCCGGGCGGAAATTCACAGGCGTTGATAAGCTCCATCCGGTCCAAGCTTTTCACATTGCCCGATGAGGTGAAGGTGTACCCGGGGCATGGCGAACCGTCGGAAATAGGTTACGAGAAAAAATACAACCCCTTCCTTACAGGAGCCTTTAGATGACCCTTGCCGGAGCCGGTTTGACACGAGTCAGGTTCGCGTTTTTCGCCGTGATCGCGGCTTTCATGGCCGGTTGTAGCGGCGGCGGGTCTTCCGGAGGCGGCGCCGTGGATTCCGGCGTAACCCTAAGTCTGGTGGAAACCGTATCCATGGCTTCCGGGGCCACCAGCGGAATATATACGGTGGACGCTCCGTCCGGCGAAGGATCGCTCACCATTATCGCCGACGGGGGAGATACGGCGGACATGGATATATCAAACCTCACCGACCCTTCGGGGTTTCGCATGGTGTCGGAAGACCCCAATGCGTTCCCCATAGGGGTGAACCTGGCCCAGGGGTATGGGCAAAGCGCGGTGGCTTTCACCGTACCCCATAGCGGGGATTACTCCTTCACTCCCGGCCAGTGGCAGTTTCAGATAACCCATTACGCCAGCCCGGACGGGGCTCCACGGGATGTATCCATATATACGATAGTAAAGAACGGGCCGGGAACGGTTATCAACGTGAACGTGTGGCTCGTGGCCATGAGCGATTATGCGGGCTCTTCAGACCCAAACCTTACGGTTATGCTCGACGAGTTCAAGCGGATATTGGCCGGGGCCGGATTTACCGTGGGCGATGTCCAGATAAAAGAACTTACCGGATCCCAGGCCGAGAGACTGACGCTGATGGACATGACCACCGACGCCAACAACAACGACTGGCCGGATGATATGGACGAGCTGTTCAGGCTATCCTCTCAGGCTGGTAACGATTACATGAACCTGTTCCTGGTGCGTCACATGTCCGGCGGCGGGATACTGGGGATGGCAGGCGGCATACCCGGCCCGCAGTTGATCCAGGGAACGGCCCATTCCGGCGTGGCGGTGAACATGATGGGCGGGTTGACCCGCATGACCGAGGCGCACCTGCTCCTGCAGGGGGCCACCATGGCCCATGAGCTTGGGCATTTCCTGGGGCTCTTCCACCCTACGGAAAGCGATGGGGCGCAGTTTGACCCCATTTCCGACACGCCCGAGTGCCCCGCGTCGCAATATGATTCCGACCATGATGGGCAGGTTACCGCCGAAGAGTGCCAGCAGGCCGGGGGAGATAACCTGATGTTCTGGGCCGCCGCCTCGTTTACCCAGGAGCAGGTGAGCGGCATGCAAAGGAAAGTAATAAGCCTGAACCCGGCGGTGAGGTGAGCGCCAAAGGCTTCCCGGAGGAAAAATGGAGCGCGGCGAGGACCAAGGCCAGAAAAGTTTTTTTGACGGCCTCCTTCCCCAAAAAACCGCCGTCAACGATGACGCGGCCGTAAGGAGCCTGGAGGAAGCCGCCCGCAGGCTTGGAGTGGAAGTGCGTTACGAGACGCTCAAGGATGAGGATGTGAACATATCTTCCGGTTCTTGCGTCATAAAAGGTGGGAAAGCCATAATCATAGACCGCCGCCTCCCGGCCGGAGCCCGCTGGAAAATAATTGCACGGGAGTTGAAGACGCTGGACGTGACAGGCGCCTATCTGCCGCCGCTGGCCCGGGAACTTTTGGATTTGCCTTAAAGGCGCGGTAAACCCGGACACCGGCGCTGTTCAGGGTTTGATTACCAGAACCTTCCGTTCCGTCATCTCCTCGATGGCGTATTTCACCCCTTCCCGGCCAAAACCGGAAAGTTTAACGCCGCCGTAAGGCATGTTGTCCACCCTGAAGTTCGGGAAATCGTTCACTATCACGCCGCCCACCTCTAATTTTTCGAAAGCGGTGAAGGCTTTGCCCATGTCGCTGGTGAAAATGCCCGCCTGCAAACCATAGGGGGAATTGTTCACCATGTTCACGGCTTGGCTGAAGGTGGTGAATTTCTGGATCACCGCCAGCGGAGCGAAAGCTTCCTGGCATACCACGCCCATGTCATCCCTGACATCCGCAAGCAATGTGGGCATGTAGCAGGCGCCCTGTTTTTTGCCACCGGTCAAAACCTTCGCTCCGCCTTTAACGGCCTGCCTCACCAGCGCTACGGTTTTAGCCATGGCCGTTTCGTCTATCATGGGCCCAGTCATGACTTCAGGTTTTAGCGGGTCTCCGGTTTTGGCTTTTTCCTTTGTCTCTTTTACCAGAGCGCGCAGGGCCTTTTCGTATATCGAGCCTTCTATGAGAATCCGCTGGACGCTGATGCAGGTCTGCCCGGCGTAACCGAAAGCCCCGGCCACAATCCTTGGTATGGCCCATTTAAGGTCCGCGTCGGCGCATATAACGGCGGCGGCGTTGCCTCCAAGCTCAAGGGTGATCTTCTTGCGGCCGCAGATCTCCTTAAGCCTCCATCCCACGGGGGGGCTACCAGTGAAAGTCACCTTGGACACCCGGTTGTCGGTGGCCAGCTTTTCGCCCAGTTCACGGGAGCAGGGTACCACGTTGTACTGTCCGGCGGGCAGACCGGCCTCCATAAGGATTTCGCCCAGCATCAACGCGGTGACAGGCGTTTTGGACGAGGGCTTTAGAACGATCGTGTTGCGTGATGCGATTGCGGGGGCCACCTTGTGGGCCACCAGGTTCAGCGGGAAATTGAATGGCGAAATGCCCGCCACAACGCCAACTGGGAATCGTTTGACCAGGCAGTAGCGCCCCTCTCCCCTTGGGTCTGCGTCTATGGGAAGTAGCTCACCATCCATTCGCGTGGCCTCCTGTGCGGCGGTTTCGAAGGTCACCACGCTCCTGTCCACCTCCTGCAGGGCGTAGGTGACAGGTTTGCCCGCTTCCGCCACAATGGCCCTGGCCAGCCGGTCCCGGTTCTTCAAAATCCCCGCGGCGGTTTTGCGCAGGATGTCCGCCGTCTTGTGGCCGGGCATGTACCTGGCGGTTTCAAAGGCTTTTTTCGCCGCCCGTATGGCCGCGTCCACCTCCCGCTCCCCGGCGGCGCAAACCCTGGCCACCAGCCGGCGGTTGTACGGGTTTATCACGTCTATGGTCCGGGCCGTGCTGGTCCATTGCCCGCCTATAAGGATTTTTTTATTGTCCATGTCCGGCACCCCCTGTTTCTATCCGGATATTTTATCAGGGAAAACCGGACAGGGTAGCCAGTTGGGCCGGACCCGAACTTGACAGGCGAAAGTGTACCTACTAGTATGTACATATATGGGCAAAGGAGCGACATCATGGGCGCCAGCGGGAAACAAAAGGTGGCCGAAGCGGCCACGAAGCTTTTTGGCGAGCGGGGTTATGAGGCCGTAAGCCCCCGGGACATTCAAAAGGCCGCCGGGGTGGGGCAGGGGAGTTTTTACCATCATTTCGGATCCAAGCTTGCGCTGGCAAGCCATGCGCTGGAGGCAATAGCCGGAGAGATGAAAAAGGAGGCTGACGCCATCCTTGGCCCCGATAATCCCGTTGAAGGGCTACGGCGTTATATCACCCGCCCCCGGCACGGCCAGCGCGGGTGCAGGCTTGGCAGATTCGCCTATGAGGGGATAATCCGGGAAAAAGCGGCGCGGGAGCCGGTGACGGATTATTTCGATTATGTGGGGGAACGGCTTGTGAGCCTGATGGAAAACGCCAGGGCCCAGGGCTCGTTGTCCAAAAAGGTCAATGCGGAACATATGGCCACTGCGTTAATGGCCACGGTGCAGGGGGCGTATGTTCTGGCCAGGGTTTATCAAGACGACAAACGGCTGAAATACGCCATGGATGGATTGCTGGAGTTGTTTGAGATGGCCGTATTGAGCGGGAGGCGGCCAGCGGCCAAAAGCTCCGGGAGGCGGAAATGAAATTGTTCAAGATACCGGAAACCTTCGGGCCCGCCAGCGCCAACCGGATGGATGAAACCAGCGCAACAGGTATGCAAGGCGCCGTGGCCGCTCTGGAGACTTTCTATTACGCCTTCAACAACCGCTCGGTGGAAATCCTTTGCGCCATCTGGGCCAAAGACCCGCTGGCCCAGTTGAACAACCCTGTGGGAGGGGTTATGCGGGGTATGGACGAAATATCCAGTGTGTACAATCATCTGGCGGGAGGGAAAGTGTCGGTTTGGGTGGAGCTTTACGACATCGTGGTTATGGACGGCGGCGGCATGGTAACGTTCATGGGGCGGGAGCGGGGTGAGGCTCAATGGGATGGCGCGTTATTGCCCCTTGCGATAAGGACAACACGGTTATTCGCGTGGGATGAGCCCGAGGGCGCATGGAGGCAATTCCATCATCACGGATCCATGGATGAACCCGGACCGCTGGCGAAATACCAGATGGCGGTGAGGGGCCGTTAGGGGGATGAAGTTATTTTTTCCTGCCGTTTTTTTTGGCTGGTTTGCCTTCTAACGATCTTCGCATGGCCTGGGCCAGTTCGCTGGCGGCGAAAGGTTTCATGATGAATTCGCGGATGCCCAGCTCTTTGGCCTTATATGGTGTTATGGAATGGCTGAACCCCGTGCAGAGTATCACGGGAAGAGACGGTCTTATATCCATAACCTGCCTGGCCAGTTCCGCCCCCGTTATGTCCGGCATGGACTGGTCGGTTATCAGTATGTCGTAAAAATCAGGGTTGGCCTTGAACAACTCAAGAGCCCTTTCCGGCTTGTTGGTCACCTCAACCCTGTACCCCACCCGTTCCAGCATTTTTTTGGCCATGGAGGTTATGGACTCCTCGTCATCCACAAACAAAACACGCTCATCGCCGCCCGGAATCGGCTGTTTTACGGTTTCTACCGTTTCCCCGGCTTTGCCTATCACCGGCAGATAAACGTTAAATGAAGTGCCGACGCCCGGTTCGCTGTAAACGGTAATGGAGCCGCCATGCCCTACCACGATGCCATGAACCACGGACAGGCCCATGCCCACCCCTTCGCCGTGGGGCTTGGTGGAGAAAAAAGGCTCGAATATCCTTTCTAAAACCCGCTCATCCATACCCACGCCGGTGTCTGTTACGGTCAGCCGCAGGTGAGGGCCTGGTTTCATGTGAAGATGGTTTTTGGCGAAATCCTGGTCCGCGTCAATTGATGTCAAGGAAACCGTAAGCGTGCCCCCTTTTGCGCGCATGGCGTATTCGGCGTTGGTGCAAAGGTTCATTATCACCTGGCTCATCTGGGTGGGGTCGGCCAGCGCCATCCCGGCGTCCATGTCCAACTCCTCCGCAATTTCTATCATCGCGGGGGTGGAAGCGCGGATGAGTTTTAACGATTCCCTTATTACAGGTTGCAACTGCATGGGGCGTAGCTGTTGCTCGGTATCTCGTGAGAATGTCAGTATCTGTTTGATGAGCTCCCGGGCGCGCATGGCGGCGGCCAGGGTTTCACGGATGTTGTCCTTAAGCTCGTTTTCCTCCCGGATATCCGCCAGCGACATCTCCGCAAAGCCGATAATGGCCGTGAGAATGTTGTTAAAGTCATGCGCTATGCCGCCCGCCAGGGTACCTACGGATTCCAGCCTTTGGGTGCGCCTGACCTGCTTCTCCAGCATGGCCTCCCGGGTAACATCCCGTTTGACCGCCACGAAACTGGTAATGGCTCCGGACGGGGAGCGCAGGGGCCGGATGCTGGCGTCCTCCTCGAAGAGCGTTCCGTCTTTTCGCTTGTTTATGAACCGGCCGCGCCAGGTGTCACCCCTGGTGATGGCGCCCCATATGTCCTTGTAAAATTCGTAATCGTGCTTGCCGCTCTTGAGAATTCGCGGATTCTTACCCAGCGCCTCGCTTTTCGAATATCCTGTCACACGCTCGAAAGCCGGGTTTACATACTGGATGTTCCCGTCATTATCGGTGATTATCACCGATTCGGCCGCCTGCTCCACAGCCGCGGCGAGCCTGACCCGCTCCGCCTCCGCCCGGATTCTGCCGGTAACGTCCACCAGGGAGAGCAGAACGCCTTCCACTTTTTCACCTGTGGAATCTTTCACCGCCTCCAGGGACCAGTCCCAGTATGTCATCCCCCTTTCGGGATTTAACGCGTACTCGAAAGGTTTGGCCTCCACGCTGTAGCGTTCGCCCGTCTCCAGCACTTTGCGGAAAATGCGCTCGTTTTCCTCGTTGGGGAAAAGCTGGAAATGGTTTTTGCCGATGAAAAACTCTGCCGGGTGGCCGTCGGCCTGGGCGTAGGCGCGGTTTACCCGGATGAAGTTAAAATCCTTATCCAGATAGGCGAGCAGAAAATGGGAGGTGGAGAATATCCTCTCAAGCAGGTCGTTGGTTTTTCTAAGCTCGCTGGATGCGTTTTTCTTGTCGCCCATGGCCAATCATTAGATTATCAAGCCGGATTACTAAAAAGGTTTACCACTTCGCCCTAGTGGAATTGTAACATTATGCGATAGTATTTGCGCCAATCCAATTCCGGATAGAGGCGCCTGGGGTGTTGGTGAGGCCGAATTGGCAATAGACGGGCTGGCGCGGCTTAAAAACTCTCCATATCTATCTTCAGTTTGGTGATCCTGTACCCTATCTGGCGCGGGGTCATTTTCAGCAGACGGGCGGCTTTGGCCTGCACCCATCCGGTTTTCTTCAACGCGGCTATTATCCGTTCCCGTTCATCGGTGAGCGGTCCGGCTCCGGACACGGCATCGCCTTCCCACCGGGCGCCGGGGCGGGCAAGCCTGCTTGCGCACTGGCCGTAATGGCAGGGAATGTCCTCCCGCGTAATGGTGTTGACCGCGCAATGGGCGGCGCACCGGCTGACACAGTTTTCCAGTTCCCTGGTGTTGCCGCGCCAGTCGCATCCGCTGAGAATGTCCATGGCGTCCGGGGTTATGGAGAGCCTTTCGCCGCACTCCCTGCCTAGCCGGTCCAAAATATGGTCCACAAGGGGCGGGATATCTTCTTTGCGTTCCCTTAATGGCGGGATGAATATTTGAAGCACGTTGAGCTTGTAGTAAAGGTCCTCCCTGAACTTTCTTCGCGCCACGGCTTTTTCCAGGTCGGCGCTGGTGGAGGTTATCATTCTAACATCCATGTTTTCGCGCAACGCCCCGTCCCTCCGCTCGTAACTTCCCTCAAGCAAAAAGCGCATAAGGCCCGACTGGAACGCTGGGGGCGTTTCGGCGACCTCGTCCAAAAACAGCGTGCCGCCATGGGCCTGCGCAAGCTTTCCGGGACGGTCCCGCCCCGCGCCGAAAAGCTCCGCCTCCAGCAACGCTCCCGGAGTGGCGGCGCAATTGATTACCACAAAAGGGGCGGAGGCGCGGGGGCTTGCGTAGTGTATGGCCCGGGCGGCCAGCTCCTTGCCTGTGCCTGGTTCTCCACGGATCAGCGTGGGCGCGGTTCTTGCCGCCGCATGGCTGATGGCCTCGAAAACGAAGGCCATGGCTTTGGAGACTCCAACCATGTCTTTAGGCCTGGCTATCCCGCCACTCGAGGGTTTTGGGGATTCTGATGTCCCCCTGCCGGCGGCGCTATAGGCTCCGCGTCTGACAAGCTGGGTTACGACGCTCCCGGCAAGGTTTGCGAACATGGAAACTATGGTTATATGGTCATCCAGCCGGTAACGCTCGGAGACACTCATGGAAACGCAAAACGCCCCTATGACAACATCCGAAAGAATTATGGGAACGCCCACCATGGCCGAGTCCGGCTCGAACAGCCCAAGCCGGTTGAGGAACCTGGGGTCGGAGCCAAGCCGGGGCGCCGCCAGGGGGGCTTCCGTCTCCAGAATCAAGCCTGTGATGCCCTCACCCTTGCGGAACCGGACACCTTTCCATTTGTCCTGCGGTATCCCATGGGCCGCCGCCAGCTCAAGATCGCCGGAATCCCGCTCCAACACGGCCACGAACCCGCGAGTGTATCCAAGGGTCTCATCGAGGATCGCCAGCAAATCGCCGAGAGTTTCATTTGGTTCCCCAGGCTTGGCAAGGCACTGTGAAGCCCGGAACACGGCGTTTAACGCCATTGTGGAAAGATCGGAGTTCATTCTCGCGCCTCCAGCGCCCGGGCGGATGAAACCATAGCCTCATCAACAAAAACCAGGTCGTTGGAGACAAGCTTCAACACATGATCAAGGCTGACGGTCCTTTTCCCCGACTTAAGCGCTTTTTCCGCCATTTCCAGCCCCTCTTCCCTGGTCAACGGCCTGACGGGGCTGATTTCCAGAAGCTGGGCCAGATGGAAACCATCACCGGTTTCCACCATCCTGGGCTCCTCCATGGGTTCCATGGAAAATAAGAGTTCCGCCAGTTCCGGCTTTAGATGTTTGGCCGTAACCCAGCCCATCTCCCCGCCATTTAACGCCGAAGGGCATTCGCTGTACATCTCCGCCAGTTCCTCGAAAGGGAGGCTGGAGTTCCCTATATCCAGCATCCGTTCAATCGCCGCCTCGCGCCGGTTTTCCGGGAACGAGTCGTTCTTCGTGATGTATATGTGGCGGAACCGTACCATTGCGGGCTTCACCCTTCCGGCCACATGGTTTTCGTAAAACCGTTCCACCTCTTCGTTTGTGGAGTCAGAGACGCTGTCCAGCCAGGCGCCTACGGCCATGTCCCTCCTTATCTCTTCCTTAAGCTCCTCAAGGCTCATGCCCAAGGTTGCAAGCAGTATGTCTATCTCAACTCCGGCCCTCATCTCCGATAGCCTCGCCATCACCCCGGTTTCGTCAACTTCGATGCCTAATTCCCCCGCCAGCGTTAAAATCCCGCTCTGAATGGCGAACTGGCGGATTGCCGCAGGCATGCCGGATTCGCCAGCCAGATACAGCTGGTATCGGACATGGCGGGCGCAAACAGGAGCGCCCCTGAAGTAAGCCAACGCCCGGTCAGCCATGAAACAGCCTCGTTAAACCCTGGTTCCGGTATTTTCCAACTGGCTTCCGGACACCACCAAAAGCCCGGGCGCCGCTTTATCGAACAGGACTTCGTAAACGTACCCGTGCGGTTCCATGTGCCGCACCGCGCGAATGGTCCCGGTGGCGCCCGCCGGAGCCATCTCTACACCGTTTTTAGTAAGCCCTAGGGGTGATTTCACCAACTCGCCCTTTGCGAACAATGGGGGAGCCCACGGCTTCAACCCCTCCTGAAGCTCATGCTCCCGGCACCCAATGATTTTGTCGCCATCCATGAAATGAATGTCGTACACCAGGCTATCCAGGAACCAGCCCTGGCGTTTCACATAGCCCACGGCCCCGGCGCGCTGGATAAGCTCTCCGCGTCTCATGCCGTAAACGGTGCCGTCGCTGACGATGTCGTATAAAAGCCGGGCGCAATCGCCCACCTGGAATTTCGCCACGCTCATTTGTTGAAATCCCCCATCTCCACAGGCTGGGACTGAATCTGGGAGCAGGAGCCATGGCAGGCGCAGGTTTTCGCGCCGGTCTGGGCGTAAAGATATTTGCGGCTTTCCGGCGTTACCGATTTATCAAAGTCCTCATAAGCCCTGGCCAGGGCTTCGGCGTACCACTCCCGTTTCTTTTCATCGGGGGCGTCGCCATGGCATGCATCTATCTGGCCCAGGTATTCCCGGAACCGGCGAAGCACAAGAGTCCGGGTGACGTTGAGCCTGTCGGGGTCGAAAGGGACGGATAGATAACAGAAGAAATCCTCCGCCGTCTCCATATCAGCCAGTGCTTCTTTCAAACTCATACAACCTTGTTGGCTTGATTACATATATGTCCACAAATACATAAAGCAACTTGGGCGCCATTCTTCTAAACGGCATAGACGCGGCAGTAGAAGGGATTTGCGTAAAATCCATGCGCACAAAACGGGCGCCACCCCTGTGGAGGGGCCTATTTTTTAGTCATACCCAAAAAAGCGGTGATGACGGCGAGGGGCGCTTTTGTAGGGTACTCGACAAGAATCCTACAAACCACTGCCGTACGCCGGTGCGCAAAATATCCAGCCAGTGGCTTATTGGCGCATTAATTCAGGCTGTTGCTTATACACCGGCGAAAGACCGTAGCAAATGGCACGGCGTCTGCTTTATGGCCGGTTGTGCCTGACCGAAGCCGATTGAATCGGGTTCCGGCAGGCAATACGACGAAACCAAACCGTGAAGGAGTGAGACATATGAGACAGTGCGCCACATACGGAAAAGGCGGGATAGGCAAATCCACCACCACGCAGAACATGGTGGCCGCCCTTGCCGAAATGGGAAAGAAAGTAATGATAGTGGGTTGCGACCCCAAAGCGGATTCCACCCGTCTCATCCTTCACTCCAAAGCGCAAAACACAGTTATGGAGCTGGCCGCCAAGGCCGGATCCGTGGAGGACCTGGAGCTGGAGGACGTGATGATGGAGGGTTTCGGCGGCGTGCGTTGCGCCGAGGCCGGCGGGCCGGAGCCGGGCGTGGGTTGCGCGGGCCGGGGTGTTATCACCGCCATCAACTTCCTTGAGGAAGAGGGCGCCTACACCGACGACCTGGATTTCGTGTTCTACGACGTTCTCGGCGACGTGGTGTGCGGAGGGTTCGCCATGCCCATCCGCGAGAACAAGGCCCAGGAGATATACATAGTGGTGTCCGGCGAGATGATGGCCATGTACGCGGCCAACAACATCGCCAAGGGCATCCTCAAATACGCAAACTCCGGCGGGGTGCGGCTGGGCGGGCTTATCTGCAACAGCAGGAACACCGACCGGGAGGACGAGCTGATAAGCGCCCTGGCTGAAAGGCTTGGTAGCCAGATGATCCATTTCCTCCCCCGCGACAATATTGTGCAGAGGGCGGAGCTTCGCAGGATGACGGTTATAGAGTACGACCCCAAGTGCAAACAGGCCGATGAATACCGCACCCTGGCCAGGAAGGTTGTGGAGAACAAGAAGCTGGTGGTGCCAACCCCGCTCACCATGGACGACCTGGAAGAGTTGCTGATGACCTACGGCATCCTGGAGGAAGAGGACACCTCCATAATCGGCAAAACCGCGGCGGAAGAGGCGGGCGCGCCGGCGTAAAACGGGCCGCGTCACAAAGCAACAATCATCTACGGAGTATGACATGTCAAATCCGCTTACCATTGAGAGCGGCCAGAAGATAATCACCGAAGTGCTGGCGGCGTATCCCGAGGCGGCCCGGGCCGACCGCGAGAAGCACCTTTACGTTAACGACCAGAGCATGGATACGGCCAGCTCCTGCGTGTCCGCCAACCGCAAATCGTTGCCGGGCGTGATGACCATCCGAGGGTGCGCTTACGCCGGATCCAAGGGGGTGGTGTGGGGGCCTGTCAAGGACATGGTGCACATATCCCACGGCCCCATCGGGTGCGGCCAGTACAGCTGGGGCACCCGCAGGAACTACTCATCGGGCGAGTACGGGATAGACAATTTCGTGGTGTTCCAGATAACCAGCGATTTCCAGGAGAGGGACATCGTTTTCGGCGGTGATAAAAAACTCGAGCAGATGATGCGCGAGATTGTGGAGATGTTCCCCCTGGCCAAAGGCATCTCGATAATGAGCGAATGTCCGGTGGGGCTCATCGGCGACGACATAGAGGCCGTGGCCAAGCGGATGAGTGTGGAGCTTAACATGCCCATCGTGCCGGTCCGGTGCGAGGGGTTCCGGGGCGTCTCCCAGTCGCTGGGGCATCACATAGCCAACGATTCGGTGCGGGACCACATCCTGGGCAAGGCCGAGCCGGACGTTACCACCGATTACGACGTGACCCTGCTGGGGGATTACAACATCGGCGGCGACGCGTGGGCCAGCAGGCTGATACTGGAGGAGATGGGCCTTCGGGTCATCGGCCAGTGGAGTGGAGACGCCACGCTTAATGAGATGCAGACGGTCCACAAGTCGAAACTCAATCTCCTTCATTGTTACCGGTCCATGAACTACATCTGCCGGACCATGGAGGAGAAGTACGGCATTCCGTGGATGGAATATAACTTCTTCGGCCCCTCCAAGATAGAGGCGTCCATCCGCGCCATCGCCGCCCGGTTCGACGCGAAGATCCAGGCCAACGCCGAGAAGGTGATAGCCAGGCACAAGCCCCTGATGGAAGCGGTGATAGGCCAATACCGGCCCCGGCTGGAAGGCAAGAAAGTGATGCTCTATGTTGGCGGCCTTCGCCCGCGCCACGTGATAGGCGCATACGAGGATTTGGGGATGGAGGTTATCGGCGCCGGTTACGAGTTCGGCCATAACGACGATTATGACCGCACCATAAAGGAGGCCAAGAACGCCACCCTCATATACGACGACGTGACCAACTACGAGTTCGAGAAATTCGTGGAGAAGCTCAAGCCGGACCTCGTGGGCTCGGGCATCAAGGAGAAGTACACGTTCCAGAAAATGGGCGTGCCTTTCCGCCAGATGCACTCGTGGGATTATTCGGGCCCCTATCACGGATACGACGGTTTCGGCGTGTTCGCCAGGGACATGGACATGGCGGTGAACGCGCCAGCTTACAAGATGATAACGCCGCCCTGGAAGGGCAAGGCCTAGGAGACGTAACATGACAGAACAGCTGAAAGTCCGGGACCACAACGAGCTTTTCCACCTGGAAGAGTACCAGGTATCCCGTGATAAGAAGAAAGAGTTCGAGAAAGGCGCATCGCCGGAGAAACTGGCGGAGACGAGGGCCTACACCTGCTCCGAAGATTACCTGAAGAAGAATTTCGACAGGAAAGCCCTCACCATAAACCCTGCCAAGGCGTGCCAGCCTTTGGGGGCGTTGCTGGCGGCGGTGGGGTTCGACGGGTGCATGCCTTACGTCCACGGCTCCCAGGGATGCGCGGCCTATTTCCGCTCTCATTTCATCCGGCATTTCAAGGAGCCCTTCGCGGCCGTGTCAGACTCCATGACGGAAGACGCGGCGGTGTTCGGCGGCCAGAAGAACATGATAGAGGGGTTGAAAAACGCCTACGCCCTTTACAAACCCAAGATAATGGCCGTCTCCACCACTTGCATGGCGGAAGTCATCGGGGACGACCTCAACGCGTTCATCAAGAACTCTCGCAAGGAAGGGGCGGTTCCGGACGGCCTGCCCATCCCCTTCGCGCACACGCCGTCTTTCGTGGGTAGCCATGTTACCGGTTACGACAACATGATGCGCGGGATGCTGTTCCATCTGGCCCAGAACGTGAAGGCCACCGAGAAAGACAACGGGAAGATAAACATCATCCCCGGGTTCGACGGGTTCACCGTGGGCAACATCCGCGAGATCCGGAGGATCCTGGATCTGATGGGGGTGGACTACATCATCCTCGGCGACAACAGCGAAACGCTGGACACACCGCAGGACGGCGAGTACCACATGTACTACGGCGGCACCACCATAGAGGAAGTGGCCCAGGCGCGCAACGCCAAAGCCACCTTCGCCCTTCTGCCGGACAGCGTGGAGAAATCCGTGACCACACTGATGAAGGATGACTGGGGCCAGCCTTTCGAGGCATCCATAGTGCCGCTGGGGCTTTCGGGCGTGGACAACTGGCTGATGAAAGTCAGCGAGATCACCGGCAAACCGGTCCCCAAGGCGCTGGAGGCCGAGCGCGGCAGGGCGCTGGACGCAATGACCGATTCCGGCTATTACCTCCACGGCAAACGGTTCGCCATATACGGCGACCCCTCTTACGTGGAAGCGCTGGTGGATTTCTACATGGAAATGGGAGCCGAGCCCGCTCACATAGTGGTCACCAATGGCTCCAAACGCTGGGGCCGGGCATTGCAGAAAAAGCTGGAAGGAAGCGATTTCGGCAAAAACGCCAAAGTCCATCACGGAGCGGACCTGTGGCACCTGAGGTCCCTTATGATCGCAGAGCCGGTGGATTTCCTGGTGGGCAACACCCACGGGAAAATCCTGGCGCGGGAGATGAAAGTTCCGTTGATACGCCTTGGGTTCCCGATTTTCGACAGGCACCACCTGCACAGGTACGCCACCTTCGGCTATCAGGGGATAATCAACATCCTGCAGTGGACCGTGAACACGCTGTTGGACGACGTGGACAACAAGGCAGGCGATTTCAACCTGGACTTCGTGAGGTAGAGGTGAACCTCTCCACCATCAGGGAGCTTTATAAAGAGCCCGCGTGTTCCCACAACGCCGGGAAAAAGGACGCATCCTGCCCCCGCCCAACCCCTGGAAAGGCGGCGGGCGGATGCTCCTTCGATGGCGCGCAGATAACCTTGGCGCCCATCACCGACGCGGCCCATGTGGTCCACGGGCCCATCGGGTGCGTGGGCAACACGTGGAACAACCGGGGGTCGCTCTCCAGCGGCCCCAGGATGAACCGGATGGCATTCACCACGGATCTAAACAACAACGACGTGGTCTTCGGCGGCGAGAAGAAGTTATATAAGGCCGTGCGGGAGATCGCGGCCAAATACAGCCCACCCGCCATATTCGTTTACCAGACCTGCGTGACCTCCATGATCGGCGATGACCTGGAGGCGCTGTGCAAGGCCGTGTCGGCCAAGGCTGGAGTTCCGGTAATCCCGGTTGACGCGCCCGGTTTCACGGGGACAAAAAATTTCGGCAACAGGCTGGCGGGGGACAGCCTTCTGAAGAATGTGATAGGAACAAGGGAACCGGTAACATATCACCCATTTAACGTAAACCTCATCGGCGAGTTCAATATCGCCGGGGAGCTTTGGGGGATACTGCCGCTTCTGGACCGGCTCAACATACGCCTTATCTGTTCCCTCTCGGGGGACGCCCGGTTCCATGAAGTTGCCATGATGCACAGGGCCAATGTGAATATGATGGTGTGCTCCCGCGCCCTGCTGAACGTGGCCCGCAGGATGAAGGAGAAATACGGCATCCCGTATTTCGAGGGTTCGTTCTACGGCTCCGGCAACACATCGGAGGCGCTAATTACCATTGCCCGGCTCATAGGCGATGAGGGCTTGATAAAACGCGCCGAAGCGCTGGCTGTCGAGGAGACGGCCCGCATAGCGCCCAGGTTGGAAAAACTCAGGGAACGGCTCTCCGGCAAGAAAGCGTTGCTTTATACCGGTGGCGTGAAAAGCTGGTCCATCGTGGGCGCCTTGCAGGAACTGGGCATGAAGGTGGTAGCCACGGGCACCAAAAAATCCACAGAGGAAGACAAAGCGCGGATAAAAAACCTCATGGGCGAAGAGGCGGAGCTTATCAGCGAAGGGGCGCCAAGAAAGCTTCTGGAGGTGTTCAAACGTCACGGGGCGGACATCCTGCTGGCCGGTGGCAGGAACCAGTACACGGCGCTGAAAGCCCGGATACCATTCGTGGATGTGAACCAGGAGCGGCACATCCCTTTCACCGGGTACGACGGGCATGTGCGGTTGGCCGGGGCGGTGGCTGGCGCCATAGAATCCCCTGCGTTCCGTATGGCGCGGACGCCAGAGCCTTTCGGAGACCCGCTATGAAACATTATTCGGGCAACCCCATAAAACTCTCCCAGCCCGCCGGGGCGGCGTTGGCGTTCATGGGGGTAAAAGGCTCCATCCCCATGTGGCACGGCGCGCAGGGATGTACGGCCTTCTCGAAAATCCTGTTCATCCAGCATTTCCGTGAGCCCATGCCGTTTCAGACCACGGCGCTAACCCACACCACCGTGGTGATGGGCGGCGACGGCAACGCTCTGGAAGCCATGGAGAACGTAAAGAAAGAGGCGCGGTTCATAGGGTTGCTGACCACCGGGGTCACGGAAGCTTCCGGGTCGGACATAAACCGCATCGCAAAAACATTCGCGGAGGCCAACCCTGGCTTGCCATTGGTGGCTGTGGGCGCGCCGGATTTCGAAGGCTCGCTGGAGACCGGCTACGTGAAAGCCTGTGAGGCCATGATAAAGACGCTGGCCAAACCCCGGACATCGCCCCGCAAAAAGCAGGTGGCCGTGTTCGCCGGGCCTTATGTGACCCCCGGCGAGGTGGAGGAGATAAGGAACATTATCGAAGATTCCGGTTTGCGACCCGTAATATTCCCGGACCTGGGCGACAGCCTGAACGGCTATCTGGCCGATGATGATTTTTCCCCCTGCTCCATAGGCGGGGTGACCGTTGAAGAGATCGAAACATTGGCCGACTCCGCCCTGACGCTATCCGTTGGAAGCTCCATGAAGCCGCTGGCGGAATCATTCGCCAAAGAAAACGGCCTGCCCGCCGCCCATTACGACAGTCTTGCCACCATAGACGAGCTGGACGGGTTTCATAAAATGCTCTCTGAAATATTCAGGGTTTCCGTTCCCAGCCGTTACCGGAAGCAAAGAAAATATTTTATGGACGCCCTGCTGGACACGCAGTTCTATTTTCACGGCAAACGGGCTGGCGTGGCGGGCGACCCTGAATTCGTGACCCGGTGGGCGCAGGCGCTCAAATCCATGGGGGTGGAAGTGGCCACGGCCGTATCCATCAAGTCCGGTTTCGGCGACGCTACGGATCTGGAGGAGTTCAGGGAAAAGCTTACAGAGGAGCCGGTGGATATTCTAATCGGTAACAGCCATGTGGCGGAGATGGCCGGGGAGATGGGTTTGCCTGCTGTCCGTAGCGGGATGCCGGTATATGACAAACTCGGTGAGCCGCAAACCGTCCGCATGGGTTACCGGGGCGCCGCCGGGCTTTATATGGAGTTGGCCAACGCGTTTGTGGCGGGCGCTGGGCATACGGAGCCATGGATGTCGCCTCTGCGGGCCAGTCTGCATGCCACGGAAGAATTGGGGAGGTGACCATGAAGGTGATAGCGAAACTGGCGGTTGAAAGCCCCAGGCAGGGGGCTATTCGCGTGGCGTTCGCCACCAAAGATGGAGTGAGCGTGAACGACCATTTCGGGTGGGCGCGGGATTTCCTTTTATACGACGTTTCGGCGGACGGGACATCAAAGGCCGGCAAGATAACCTTCGATGGCGGCGAGCTGGACGAGCGGGGAAACGACGACAAACTGTCCGGCAAGATAGACGCCCTGGCCGGATGCCACATCGTTTACAGCGAGGCCATCGGCGGCTCCGCGGCGGCCCGGCTTACCAACAGGAAGATACTGCCCATGGTGGCGCGGGACGAGCGTTCTATAACGGGCATATTGGACATGGTCAAGACAGCTCTTTCCGGACCCACCCCGCCGTGGCTAAGGAAGATAACGCAAACCAGCGACCCGTCGCGGTTCGACAGGTTCGATGAAGAAGACGGCGACTGACAGCATAAGTATTTGGAGGTTTCCATGAGCGCAAACGTCGCGTACAGAAAGAACGGGGAAAGCTACGTTCCCCAGTACCTCACCGAAATGAGCATCGCCGATTGCATAGGTTGCGGCCGGTGCTACAAGGTGTGCGGGCAGGGGGTTTTCACCCTGGTGGACAGGGCGTCTTTGGGGTTGGAAGAGGACGATTACGAGGACGAGGGCGCCATGGTGATGACCATAGCCAACGATGGCCTTTGCATCGGTTGCCAGGCATGCTCCAGGGTCTGCGCGAAAGGTTGCCATTCGTTCAAGCCGGGCCTGGCGGCCTGACGGCGATGACTCGGGAAGACGTCCGCCGCAGGGCGCTGGCGTCTTACTTGGGGCTTGCGGTGGGGGACGCCCTTGGGGCCACCACCGAGTTTATGACGCCCAGGGAGGTGCAGTCGGCCTTCGGAATCCATAAAGAGATAACTGGCGGCGGCTGGTTGCGCCTCAAGCCGGGCAAGGTCACCGATGACACCGAGATGGCCCTGGCGCTAGGCGCCGCGTTGCTGGCCCGCCGCGGGATGGACGCCAAATCCGTTGCCGACGCTTTTGTGGGATGGATGCGCTCAAAGCCGGTGGACATCGGCGGAACGGTGCGGCGGGGCATCCAGCGATATATAGTAAACGGCTCCACCGTGGCCGAGGCTTCAGACCAGTCCGCCGGGAACGGGGCCGCCATGCGGAACCTGCCGGTGGCCATCGCCACTTTGAACGATGACGGGCTTTTCCGCGAATGGACCATCACACAGGCCACCATCACCCATAACAATCCCCAGTCGGACGTGGGTTGCCTTCTGCTGGGGGACATCACCCGGCAGGCCATTTTAAAAGGCCAGTCGGCTCCGCTCCACACGCTGGCGCGGGGCTGGGTTACGCTTTACCCGGAGTTTGACCTGAAAAAGTTCAAGACAGCCGACACCAGCGGTTACATTGTCCATACCGTAAGGGTGGCGCTAAACTATTTTTTCAATACCACAGATTTTGAATCCTGCCTTATCGGCGTTGTGAACCTTGGGGGCGATGCGGATACCAACGCCGCCCTGGCGGGGCAGATGGCCGGGGCGTTTTACGGCCTGGACTCCATACCATCAAGGTGGCTCAAAAAGCTGGATCCCGCCGTGAAAACGCGCATTGAAGAGCAGGTGGAGGGTTTGATGAAGCTTGCGTTCCCATGAGGGCCGTTTAGCGAAAAAAGTTGCGCGCGCCGGATAATGGGTGATAAATTATTCTTCATGAACCTGTTTTCAAAGTCTAGCTTTAACCGCCTGTCGCTCCTTACCCTTCTTGCGCCCCAAGGCGCATAATACATTCACATTTAACAAACCGTCTGTTTTACTTTAATATAACGGTCGTATTCCGTGTTCAGCCAGCCACTCGGGGCTAATGCCCGGGGCCGGGCGGCAGGATAAATATAAGGATAGGAACGCAATGGCAAGACCTGCGAAAGACAGCATAATCATATTCGACACAACCCTGCGCGATGGTGAACAGGCGCCGGGGTTTTCCATGACCATAGAAGAGAAAATGGCGCTGGCCGCCCAACTGGCCAGGCTGAACGTGGACGTTATCGAAGCGGGGTTCCCCCGGTCGTCACCTGGCGATTTTGAGTCGGTCAAGAAGATCGCCAAGTCCATCGAGGGGCCGGTGATAGCCGGGCTGGCCCGCGCCATAGACGCGGACATAGACACCTGCGCCGAAGCGCTGAAACCTGCCAAACGCAAGCGTATCCACACGTTCATCGGCACGTCAGAGCAACATTTGAAATATCAAATGAAGAAGTCGGCGGCGGAGGCGTTGAAAATGGCCGTGGCCGCCGTGCGGCGCGCCAAGGGGCATGTGGACGACGTGGAGTTTTCCGCAATGGACGCCGCCCGCACCGAAAGGCAATTCCTGTACGACATCCTGGCGGCGGTGATAGACGCTGGCGCCACCACCGTGAACATACCGGATACCGTGGGCTACGCCATCCCCGAGGAGTTCGGCGGGCTGATAGCCGAGATAAAGGCCAACGTCCCCAACATAGACCGCGCCATAATTTCCGTCCATTGCCATAACGACCTGGGGCTGGGCGTGGCCAACTCCCTGGCGGCGGCGCAAAACGGCGCCCGGCAGATAGAATGCGCCGTGAACGGCATAGGCGAACGGGCGGGCAACGCCTCGCTGGAAGAAGTGGTTATGGCCATCAAGACCCGGCGGGACTTTTTCGGGGCCGACACCAAAGTGAACACCAAGGAGATCCATAAAACCTCGCGTCTGCTGGTGAGCATCACCGGCGTGCCAGTCCAGCCCAACAAGGCCATAGTGGGGGAGAACGCTTTCGCCCACGAGTCCGGCATACATCAGGACGGTATGCTTAAAGATCGCACCACCTTTGAGATCATGACGCCGGAGTCCATCGGGTTGAAGAAAAGCAAGCTGGTGCTGGGCAAACATTCCGGCAGGCACGCGTTGAGGAAACGGCTGGAGGAGCTCGGCTACGGGCTTTCAGACCCGGAGCTGGATCACGCTTTCGCAAAGTTCAAGGAGCTGGCCGACAAGAAGAAGATGATATTCGACGAGGATCTGGAGATAATCGTGGGGGAGGAACGGGCCGCCAGAGTGAAACCTGTGTATGAGCTTGTCTCCATGCAGTCCACCTCCGGCACCAACGCCATCCCCACGGCCACGGTGCGACTTCTTAAGGGAAAAGATACCCTGACGGACTCTTCCACCGGCGACGGCCCTGTGGACGCCACTTACCGCGCCATGGAGCGCATAACCGGAGTATCCGGCAAACTGCTGTCGTATAATATACGCTCGGTGGGCGAGGGCAAGGACGCGGTGGGCGAAGTTACCCTGCGGCTTGCTATCGGCGACGAGGTTTACGCGGGCAAAGGGGCCTCCACCGATGTTATTGAGGCTTCCGCTAAAGCCTGGCTGGGCGCGGTAAACAAGAAAATGGGCGGGAAATGAGCTGGTTTACCAAAGTAAAAAAGCCGCTGGAGAAGCTGGCGGGGAAGGGCGAAGCCCCAACCAAAAGCATCCCGGCGGGGTTGTGGCGCAAGTGCGACTCCTGCAAGGAGATTGTTTACAACTCCGAGCTGGAACGCAACTTTAACATTTGTCCCAAGTGCGGCCATCACCACCGCATTTCAGGCAAGAAGCGGGTGGAGCTGTTGATAGACGAGGGGACGTTCGTACAAAAGGACGCCAATCTGCATTCCAACGACCCGCTCAAGTTCAAGGACAGCAAGAAGTATAAAGACCGTTTGGCGGTGTCTTTCAAGAAGACCGGCAACCGGGACTCTGTGGTAGCCGGTTCCGGCAAGATAAACGGCAGGCCGGTGGAGATTGCGTCCATGGATTTCGAGTTCATGGGCGGCTCCATGGGTTCCGTGGCGGGGGAGCTTATCACCCGGGCCATCGAACGGGGCGCCGCGAACAAGGCGCCGGTTATCGTGGTGTCCTGCTCCGGCGGAGCCAGGATGCAGGAGGGGATGCTTTCGCTGGCCCAAATGGCCAAGACATCCGCCGCCCTGGCCGCCCTGGCGGAAAAAGGGGTTCCATTTATTTCAGTATTGGCCGACCCCACCAGCGGTGGCGTCACCGCCAGTTTCGCAATGCTGGGGGACGTGATAATCGCCGAGCCCAAGGCGCTCATATGTTTCGCCGGGCCGAGGGTTATTGCCCAGACCATCCGGGAAACCCTGCCCGAAGGTTTCCAACGGTCGGAGTTCTTGCTGGAACACGGGTTTGTGGACATGGTGGTCCACCGGCACGACATGAAAGACACCCTCGCCCGCCTGTTGGACAGCATGTGCGCCGGGCTGGAGAAACGCGGGCTATACACGGCGGAGTGAAATCCCTACTCCCTGCTCATGCAGGTTCAAAAAAACGGCCTTCGTTTTACAAAGGCCGCTTTTAATCCGGTCATTGATTCCCAGCGCACGGCCGGGTTAATTAACTAGCCTCACCCGCCGCCGGTGTGGGAGAAGTAATCAAACGTTCCGCACTGGTCGGCCGTAAGCTCTTCTTTCACCGCTATCTGGCTTTTCACCTTGCCGGCCAGCTGTTCGAACACCTTGGCCAGTTCCGGGCTTTTCTTGCGGTCGAATATGGGGTTGCCCGCGTCTGCCTCCTCGCAGATGGATTTGACCAGCGGGATCTGCGCCAGCAGGGGAAGCCCCAGTTTGGCGGCTTCGTTCTGCCCCCCTTCCTTGCCGAAGATATAGGCCACGTCGCCGCATTTTTCGCAAACGTAGTGGCTCATGTTCTCCACCAGCCCAAGTATGCTGGTCTGGGTCTGCTGGAACATGGACACCGCCCGGCGCACATCCACCAGGGCTATGTCCTGCGGGGTGGTGACCACCACGGCGCCGGTAACATCCAGCTGTTGCACCAGCGAAAGGGGTATGTCACCCGTGCCCGGGGGCATGTCCACCACAAGGTAATCCAGCTCGCCCCAGTTCACCTGGTTTAAAAGCTGGTTCACAAGCTTCATAACCATGGGGCCGCGGATGATTAAAGCCTCCTCATCCTCCAGCGCCATTCCTATGGAGATTATTTTCAGCCCGTCCCTCTCGAACGGCACTATCAGGTTGCCGCTCACCTCCAGGCTTGCCCGGGCGTTGAGCATCCTGTGCACCGAGGGGCCGAACAGGTCCAAATCCAAAAGGCCCGTCTTGTTCCCCAGCTGGGCCAGGGTGTACGCAAGGTTCACCGCCACGGTGGATTTGCCCACGCCACCCTTACCGGAGACCACGGGCACTATGTTTTTCACGCCGGGCAGTTTGCGTCGGACAAAAGGAGAGTCTCCATGCCCATGGGTGTGGGCTTCCTGTTTTTTGCTCGCGGCGGCTTCGTCACCCACCAGCACGAAAACCTCCGCCCTTCCGGCCATGTCCGCCAAGGCGGCCCGAACGGCCTCTTTAAGCCGGTCAATAACGCTATCGTCGGCGGAAATGGTTTTCAGCGAGACTACTATGGAATCCGGCGAGGCATCCACATCACGCACGGCGCCTAGGGATACGATATCCTTGGAAAACCCGGGGTATGGAACTTTCGCTAAAGCTTCCAGAACCTGTTTTTTATCAGCCATTTTTACATTATTGCCTGAACGCTCCGGACACCCGGAACTTTTTCCCGTATGGCGCGTTCAATGCCCATTTTCAAAGTCATGGTTGCCGAAGGGCATCCGGCGCAGGCCCCCTGAAGGCGCACCAGCACATCCCCTTCGTCGTTTACGTCTATGAATTCCACGTTGCCGCCGTCGGCCAGCAGGGCCGGGCGGATGTCGTTCAAAGCAGATTCAATGGAATTTTTGTCCAGCATCCGGGTATCTCCTTATCAAAATATCTATTAATGACCGGTTACATGCCCAGTCTTTTTTTATCACCTAAGTGTACAACAGGACAGGACCAAAGTCATACTGTTTTACTCAGGTATTCTTATAGATTCAATCTTGATCCATAAAGATTCTTTAAAATTACGTTAATTGTGAATCTTTTTTTACATTTTGGAATCCACAAAGGGCAATCTTGTCGCTTATTTTACCCCCGCTCCGTGGGTTGCGCAGTATTTGTCTATAATTTGCAACTAGTTAGGGGGTTACGGTTTCTGGCAAAGCATCTTTCCATGTTTCTTGAGGCCTTAAGGGGAAATTAGTAAACTTTTTGGGGAGGGAGAATTTATGAGGCAGTTCTTATCCGGGGCGATTGTTCTTTTGGCGGCCATTGCCTTTATGGCGCCGAAGGCCAACGCCACCAACGGCCATCAACTTATGGGCGTGGGCGCCTACGCAAACGCCATGGGCGGCGCGGTTACCGCGGCTCCATACGACACCACAACGGCGGTATCCAACCCGGCGGGCATGGTGTTGATCGACAAAAAGGCGGATTTTAACTTCGAGGGATTCATGCCCACCCGCACGGCGGATTTTAAAGGCGCCGGCGGACAGGACAACCAGGGCGGCTCGCCCCTGTATCTGGTTCCGGCTGCAGGCTGGGTTGGCCCGGTGAATGACACTGGCGACCTGGTTTTCGGCGGCGGCATGTTCCTGGTGTCCGGCATGGGCGTGGATTACGACACCATCAACTCCATACCTTTCAGCGCCGCCTATGGGGATTACACCCCCTGGAAAGCCAACCTTTACAGCCAATACCAGTTCTGGAAACTGGCCCCTACGCTGGCCAAAAAGGTGAACGACAACCTTTCGGTGGGCGTGGCGTTGAACATTGACTACCAGCAGATGGCTTTCAAGAACTGGTTCACCGACCCCAACAACTCCGCCAACTACATGGGGGCGGACCTTTCAAGGGCTGTGGGCACGTTGGGTTATGGCGTAACCGTCGGGGCCGTGTACAAGGTTAACGACATGATCTCCTTCGGCGCCACCTATATATCCGAACAGAACTTCGGTGATATGGAGTACCGCCTTTCCGCCGGCGACGTGGCCTTCCCCACCGGGCAGGGCACCGCCATCGTGAGCGGTGACGGGACGTACAAGATGAAGATGAACTTCCCGCAACAGATTGCCATTGGCCTGGCCTTAAAGCCCATGGAGAACCTGAAGATCACCGCGGATTACAAGTGGATCAACTTCAAGAAGACCCACGAGAGCATAGACCTTAAGGGCGACTACGCCGTGGTGAGCCAGACCACCGGGCAGATGGTGGGCGCCGCCAGCGCCCTGCCGCTGGCTTTCGGATGGGATGACGTTTCGGTGATAGCCGTTGGCGCCGAGCTTAAGGCTACAGACGGAGTCACCCTGCGCGCCGGTTACAACCACGGCAACTCCCCCATCAAGGAAGAGGACGTGTTCAACAACCTGGTATTCCCGGCCATCGTGGAAGACCATCTGGGGTTGGGCGTGGACTTCAAGCTGGCCCACGGCTGGGGCCTGGGGCTCTCCTACGTGAAGGCGTTCAAGAAGGAGATCACCGGCAGTGGGGACCTGATGGGGCAAACCTCCGGCGCGAAAATCGCCCTGGAAGAGACCAGCTTCATTTTGGCCATCAGCTACAACTACGGCGCGAAGTAACTTTATAGCCCGCCTCTCGGCGGGAGCGATATCACGGCGGGGGTTTTTAAAAATCCCCGCCGTTTTTTTTATGGCGTCAATCCCGCGCCGCCGTGGCAAAATGGCCCGGATGGAAAGGCGGTTAGGTGAATGACCCACGACTACGTGATAATAGGCGCCGGGCCCGCCGGCCTGGCCTGCGCCATAGAGGCGGAAAAGCTTGGGCGCTCCTGCCTGGTATTGGATAAAGGTTGTCTTGCCAACACTATTTACAGCCTACCGGCCGACCTTATTTTTTTCTCCACCCCGGACCTTCTGCAAATTGGCGAACTTGTGTTTATAAGCCAGAATTTCCGGCCAGCCCGCGCCGAGGTCTTGAAATATTACCGCGCCGTGGCGGACCATTACCGGTTGAAGGTGAGCGCCTTCGAGAAGGTTACGGCGGTGGTGGGGGAGAACGGCGGCTTTACCGTTGAAACCCTGCGCCACAACGGCGAACGGAGGGCGCATAAGGCGCGTAACGTGGTTTTCGCCACCGGGTATTACGACAACCCCAACATGCTCCATATCCACGGCGAAGGTTTTTCGGCGAAAGTCTCCCATTATTACTCCGAGGCCCATCCTTACAGCGGCATGGACGTGGCCATAATAGGGGGCAAAAACTCCGCCGTGGAGGCGGCGCTAAACCTGTATAGGGCTGGCGCCAGGGTGACTATCATCCATCGGGGGCCGTCTCTTTCGGACAGCGTGAAATACTGGGTGCGGCCGGATATCGAAAAAAGGCTGGAGGGGGGCCAGATAAAGGCCATGTTCATGAGCGAGGTGGCGGAGATACATCCGGCGGGGATAATGGTGAGGAACCGCTCCACCGGCGAGGTTAAGGGTATCCCCAACGATTTCGTGTTCGCGCTTACCGGCTACCACCCCGACGTAACGTTATTAAAATCGTGCGGGGTGGAGGTTGACCAGTATACCCTGGCCCCCCTCCATAATCCGGAAACGCTGGAGACGAACGTGCCTGGAATTTATGTGGCCGGCTCCATCGTGGCCGGGCTGAACAACAATAAGGTGTTTATCGAGAACAGCCGGGAACACGGCAAACTCATAATCCGGTAATATGGCGGATTGAACATGTCAGTATCTTTCGACAAGCTTTGCGAGATCATGGCCCGGTTGAGGGGCGAAGGGGGATGCCCATGGGACCGGGAACAGACCCATGAGTCGCTAAAACCGTACATGGTGGAGGAAGCCTACGAGGTTATCGAGGCCATAGATACCGGCGACCGGGAGCATTTGAAAGAGGAGCTGGGGGACCTGATCTTGCAGGTTGTGTTCCACGCCCAGTTAGCCGGGGAGCGGGGGGAGTTCAATATAGACGACGTGCTGGAGGGTATATCCGAAAAGCTCATCCGCCGCCATCCACACGTGTTCGGGGAGTCGTTGGCGGACACAGCCGAAAAGGTGATGACCCAATGGCAGGAGATAAAGAAGGCGGAGAAGGGGCGCGCCTCCATAATGGACGGCGCGGCCCCGGCGGGTATGCCCGCGCTTATGCGAGCGGTGAAGATCCAGAAGAAAGCCGCTGAGGCGGGGTTCGACTGGGAGGACTGGCGAGGCGCGTTCGAGAAGATAAAAGAAGAGGCCGCCGAGCTTTCCGCCGCCATCGAGGAGGATGTGAATGAAAAGGTGGAGATGGAGCTGGGCGACCTTCTGTTCTCCATGGCCAACGTGGCAAGGCATATCGGCGTTGACCCGGAGGAGGCTCTGCGCAAGACGATTTTGAAATTTGTCATCAGGTTTCAGGACATGGAGACCCGGCTGGAGCAGGCCGGGGGGGAACTTTCGGAAACTCCCATGGAGGCGCTGGACAAGCTGTGGGACGAGGCCAAGAAAAGGTATGTTTAAAATAGACATTGATATCTATTACGAGGACACCGACTGCGGCGGCGTAGTATACTACGCCAATTACCTGAAGTATTTCGAGCGGGCCCGCACCAGGTTGCTTGTCTCCCGCGGGGTGGATCCGTCCGAATGGATGCGCAAGGGCGTGCTTTTCACCGTCACCCGGGCCGAGGTAAGCTATAAAAGCCCCGCCGTTTACGGCGACGCCATAACGGTGGAGACGCGGCTTACAAAGCTTAAGGGCGCCAGGATAAGCTTCGATTATTTTATTGCCCACGCCAGCGGCGGCAGGTTGATCGTCACCGGCGAAACGGACATGGCCTGTGTTAACGATAAAATGCGGCCCATGCCTTTGCCTCATGAGATTAAGGAAAGCCTTGCGCCGGTATTGATAACCGGCGAGTGATATTGGCCAGCGTAAGGGATAGGTGATGGATAACGGAACGAAACAGGAAGCTGGGGAGTTTGCGGGGCTGGAGGAGCGCATCAAGGAGCGTGTCCGGCAAAAGATGGCCTCGGGGCTGTACAACGAAGACGAGCTGGAACGGCTAACCCGGTTGAAGAGCAGGGTGTTTGAGCCTTCAGACCAGCCTGTACGCGTATCCCTGCTGGACGGCCATCAGGGAAGCCGCGCCCTGCATGAGGATTGGGACCTGGCGGGGCCCATAAAGATACAGACCGGCCGGGGCGGCCTGGCGGGGAACATTGTCACTCTGTTCAAGAAAATATATCAGAAAACACTCCACCGCCTTATCCGCATAACCCTCGTGCGCCAGTCGGACTATAACCTGGCGGTGCGTGACACTCTGCAACGGGCCGAGCAGGAGCTTTCCTATCAGCGGCGCCGTTACCTGGAACTGGCCTCGCGGACGCTGGCGGCGGAGAAGGCGCTGGACGAGATGGACAGGCGCATGCTGAAAGTGGAACGGCTGGAGGAGAAAATGACCTCGCTGGACCGCGCGTTGAAAGACCTTGACCGGCAGGGTGTGTTCCTGAAAAACCGGGTGATGGATATGCTGGAGGATATCGCCAAAAAATCCCCCTCGGCGGTAAACGTGGCGGAAGAAAAATCCAAACTGGAATCTTTTGACTACACCCTGTTTGAAAACCTCCACCGCGGCTCCCGTGAGGAAATCCGCAAACGGCTGGAGGTTTACGCCCATTGGTTCAAGGGCGCCCAAAATGTGGTTGATATCGGTTGCGGCCGGGGCGAACTTCTGGAGGTTTTCGCCGCCAATGGCATTTCCGCCACCGGGTTGGACATTAACGAGGAGATGGTGGCCGAATGCGCGGCCCTTGGGCTTTCCGCCACAAGCGGGGACGCCATATCATTCCTGAAATCCCGGCAGGGCGGTTCGCTGGGTGGAATCACGGCGGTGCAGGTGATTGAACACATGCCCGTGGATGTGATGGGGGAGTTTTTCAAGCTGGCCTACGACAAACTGAAACCCGGCGCCCAGATAGCGGCGGAAACCGTGAACCCCACGTGCCTCACCACCTTCTGCGGCGCGTTTTATCTGGACATGAGCCACACCAAACCTGTGCATCCGCTGGCGGTCCAGTTCATGCTGGAGCGCATCGGGTTCTCGGAAGTCCGTATTGAATACCTGAATCCATACCCGGCCCACATGCGTCTTAAGACCGTGGCGCCGGAGGATTTCCCATCCGGGGTGGAGCCGTCGTTCATTGTGGAATACAACGCCAACCTGGACAAACTCAACGGTATCCTTTACAGCCATACCGATTACGCGGTGGTGGCCCGCAAGTAGTTTTCGAGGGAGTCCCGGCGCCAAACAGGGCCGGTGAACGCTGTGTGATATGCAAAATTCCCCTTTCCATCCGGAGAACCGGGCCGCCTACGAAAAATGGCGGGACGAAAAACTGGCCCGCCATCCCGCCCGGGTGGAGGATTTAATCGTCTCCGTAACCGATCCGCGATGTATCACTCCCGCCGAAAAAGGCGCAATACTGGAACGGCTCTCCCGGGCCAACATGGCCATCTACCAAAGCCAATTAGGAACCTGCGCCGACAAACGGATACCCGTCTCCATGATGCGGTCGTTCGGGGCCACGGAGTACGACCACAACCCGGAGTCCGACGATGAGGGGGTTACATCCCTTACGCCCCGGAGCGAGGAGGAATGGGAGGGCAAAGCCTTCGAGTACATTCCGTACAGCTCAAAAGCCATCCAGTGGCACACCGACGGTTATTACAACCCGGTGGAGCGGCTGGTGCGGTCGCTGATTCTCCACTGCGCCCAACAGGCGGATGAAGGGGGAGAAAACGAGCTTTTGGACCATGAGGTCATGTACATCCTCCTGCGCGAGGAGAACCCGGAGCATGTGCGGGCCCTCATGCGGCCAGACGCTTTCACCATTCCAGCCCGGGTGGAAAACGGCGTTACGGTACGGCCGGAACAGTCCGGTCCGGTTTTCACCGTGGACCAGGTGGACGGCAGGCTGTACATGCGTTACACCCACAGGGTGAAAAGCATTGTCTGGAAAAATGACGTGATGACCAGCGGGGCCGTGGAAGCGATCCGGAAAATATTGGCTGGGCCGAATCCTTATATGTTCCGCGCCAGGCTTGCGCCCGGATGGGGATTGTTGTGCAATAACGTCCTGCACACCCGGTCCGCTTTCGCCACCGGGCAGGAAGCGCCGAAACGGCTTTTGTACCGCATCCGCTCTTTCAACCGGCTTGCGTGACCTTGCGCCATGATAAGGATAGAAAACCTCACAAAAAAATATGGCTCCTTTCAGGCTTTAAAGGGCATCTCGCTGGAAGTGCGCGAAGGGGAGCTTTTCGCCTTTCTGGGCCCTAACGGCTCCGGAAAGACCACCACCATAAACATCCTCACCGGCCTTTGCGCCCCCAGCTCCGGGCGGGTATGGCTGAACGGGCATGACATCGCGTCCGACACCCTCAACGCCAAACGGCAGAACGGCGTGGTGAACCAGGCCATTAACCTGGACGGGGAGCTGACCGTGCGGGAAAACCTGCTTATCCACGGGATGCTTTTCGGCATGCCCCGCAAGCAGATAAGCGCCCGGACGGAGGAGTTGCTGGATTACGCCGAAATGGCGGACAGGGCCGATGACCCTGTGAAGGACCTGTCCGGCGGATTCAAACGCCGCCTCATGATAATGCGGGCGCTGATGCACAAGCCGCGCATATTGTTTCTGGACGAACCCACCGTGGGGCTGGATCCTTCCATCCGGCGGAAGATATGGTCGCTCATAAGAAAAATCCAGCAGGGCGGAACCACCATTTTCCTGACCACCCATTACATCGAGGAGGCGGAGTTTCTGGCGGAACGGGTGGCTTTTTTGAACGAGGGGGAAATAATGGCAGTGGACGCCCCCCAGGCCCTCATGGCTGGGCTTGGGGATTGGGCGCTGGACGAACTGGTGGAAGGGGAGATACGCACGAAATATTTCAAGGCCAAGGGGGACGCCAATTCAGCGGCCTCCTCGGAGCCGGGGGCGTTCACCGTGCGCCGGGTGAACCTGGAGGATGTGTTTATAAAAATGACGGGGAAAAAGGTGGGGGAGGAGCCCCAGCCATAGGCCGCAATCAACCCTCCCGTTTCTCCAGATATACCGTTTGAGTGGGATAGGCGAAAGATATGCCCCGCTTTGAGAACTCCTCGGCTATGCGGATACCCACCGAGCTTTGAATGTCCATGAACAGCTGGTAGTCCTGGTCTTCCACGAAATACACCATCTCGAATATCAGGGCGGACTCGCCGAAATAAACAAAATGGGCGCGCTCGAATTTTGTTTTTTCATGCTCCCCAACGATAGCCTTGAGCATTTCCGGTATTTGCCGCATCAGTTCCGGAGGCGTGGTGTAAACAAGCCCAAGCCGGGTTAAAACCCTGCGCCGCTCCAGCCGCTTGTAATTTTTCACCCGCGCTGAAGTTAGCGCCGTGTTGGAAACAATTATCTCCTCCCCGTCCAGGCTTCGCACACGGGTGGTTTTTATCCCTACCCGCTCCACCGCGCCTGTCATCCCGTCGAATGAGATCACGTCTCCCACAAGGAAAGGCTTGTCCATGAGGATAACGAAATAGCTGAACAAATCCCCCAGCACCGCCTGTGAAGCCAGCGCCAGCGCCACGCCGCCAACACCAAGCCCGGCTATGACGGTGGAGACGTTGAAGCCGAGGTTGTCCAGCAGGAAGATAAGGGCCAGCGCCCATATGACAGCTGTGATCAAAGGGGTAAACGGGGCTTTTGCGGTTATCTCGCCGCCTTGTTCCATCCGCCGTTTTTCTATCGAATAAACCGCCAGCTCGGAAATCAGCCTGGCGCCGAAAAAGGTGAGCGCCACAAAACCTGCGGCGTCCACAAACCTTCCGGCCGGCGAGGGCAAGGCGAGGGTTTTGACGCCTATGTATATGGCCGTCAGGTATAAGAATGGCGTGACGTTTTTTTCGATGGCGCCCACGATAAACCTCGCTGGCTCATCCCCCCATACGGGCACGAGTTTTTTAAGCCTGCGCTCGTATATGGAGACGCCGACCCGTATGGCCAGCGCGCCGCCCAGCATGATAGCGGCGGCCAGCGCCAGGTCCGCGGCGCTATTCCCATCCAGCAGGCTTTTCAGCAGTTTTTCCATCATTCTGGCGCTGATATTGTTTGACGCTATTCTACCACCGGGGGATGGCTTTTAAGCCAATCCCGGGCGGATTAACTTCCCACGCTCTGGTAATGGTCTATTCCCACCTTCCACAGCATGTGCGAAAGCCAGAACGCCACGGCGCCGATGACCGGCGTTAGGTACTGGAGCGCCGGGTGGAACAGCATGTCGGAAGTCTCCCGCGCCAGGAAATAATGGCTGGGATAGAAATTGATGAACGCGATGGGGAAGACCACCGTGAGGAACACCTGTATCCACACCCGGTAGATTGATATGGGGTACACGATGAACTCCTTGGAGCTGTAAACGATGGTATGCACCAGCGAGCGGTTGCGGATGGTCCAGAACGCCACCGCCGACACCGCCAGCCGCACCGCCCCATGGATAAGCGCCGCCCCGGCTATGACCATGAGCAGGAAAAACAGTTTTGTCGCGTCCCAATCCACCCCTCCCCGGGTGGAACCGAAATAGAGGGCTATAAACCCGATAAGGAAATGGGCCAGCGAGCTTATCTCGAATCCGGAGGACAGTGTTTGCAAAAGCGGGCTTAAGGGGCGGATAAGATACCTGTCGAAATGCCCCTGCTGGATCATCCCCTCAAAATAGTTCAAGGGCGAAAAAAAGAGCATGGAGGCGCCCTGGGAAAAACTGAGCAGGCCGTACAGGAACGCCATGTCCCCCAGGTTCCAGCCGTTGATGGCGGAAAACTTGTCCATCACCACCAGCACCGCGCCTATCTGCCCAGCGTAGAATAGGAAAAGGGCGAAAAACAGGAACACGAAAGTGGCCCTGTATTCCATTTTCGCCTGGATGGAGGCCAGGATTAGCCGCAGGTAAATTGCCGCTTCGCTCCGCACTGTCACCCTCCCTGCACCACCAGCTTGCGCTTGGCGGCGTTCCACATGACATAACTTACGCCGCCGAGGATAACCACCCACACGCCCTGCAGGGCGATAAGCTTATAAGCCCCGGCGCCGGTGATATGCCCCATGAACACCGCCGTGGGGGTGTACAGGATGTACTGGAACGGCATGGCCGCGATGGCTGGTTTGGCCCATTCCGGGAAGAAATCAATGGGCACCACGCTTCCCGAGAAAATGTTGAGCAGGCCGTATTTCATAAGCTGGAACGAGAAGGTCTCCACGAACCAGAAGGCCAGCAGGGCGAACGAGAAGTTTAAAAGGAACGAGATGGAATATCCCAAAATCCAGGCCACCGCCCCCAAAAGGTAGCGTTCCGGGGCCGTGGGGACGATTATGTCGAACGACAGCAGGCACACAAGAATGATGGGCGCCACCCGGGTGAACCAGTGGAACATGGTCTCACCCATGGCGTTGGCCAGCACCATCAGGGTGAAGTTCACCGGTTTTATCATGTCCATGGCGATGTCGCCGGTACGCACCCGGCCGGCGATGTCCGTGTCGTCCATGGACATGGAGACGCGGCAAACCAGGGCGAACACCGCGTAAGTGATTATCTGCGGCTGGGTGAAAGAGTTTTGCGCCCCCGCGGGCATGGCCGAGTAGATGGCCCCCCACAAAGCGGTGAATATGAATATGTAAAGCAGGCCGTTGAACACCCCAACGAAATATTCAAACTTGTAGGCCAGCTGGCTTTGAAAAGTTTTAATGGCGAAGTTCAGGTAAACCGGCAGGGCCGCCCCCCCAAACGCCGCCGTTTCCCCGGAGCCCGCCCGCATCAAACCCTCCCCATCGGCCTGGTGACGCCGTGGGCGTAGATGTTCTTCACCACGTCTTCCACCTTGGGCTCGTGGATCGAAATGTCCTTAACCATGTAGTTTGCGAACAGGCGGGTTATCACCTCCTGCGCCGAGGCGTCGTCTTGAGAGAAACGCAACCACCGGCGGTTCCCCTCGCTTACGGTAAGCTCCACCATCGGCAGTTTGGAGAAATCGTCCACCGGCTCGTAAAACTCCACCTCCAGAAGTTTTTCCCGGGCGTATTCCCCCTTGAGAAGCTCTGTGGCTCCGTCGTACACCAGCTTTCCCTCGTCGAGAATCATTATCCTGTCGCAAAGGGCCTCAATGTCGTCCATGTCGTGGGTGGTAAGGATTATAGTGGAGCCCCGTTCTTTATTTATCCTCTTCAGGAATTTCCGCACCTGGTCTTTGGCGATAAGGTCCAGCCCTATGGTGGGTTCGTCCAGAAAAAGGACCTTGGGCCCATGAAGAAGCGACGCGGCCAGGTCGCACCGCATCCGCTGGCCCAGGGAAAGTTTCCGGACAGGCACCTTCAATAAAGGTTCCAACTCCAGCGCCTCTGAAAGCTCCGAAAAGTTCCGCTGGAAAATCCCGTCCGGCACGGCGTAGATGGAGCGGAGCAGGTCGAAAGACTCCCGAACGGCCAAATCCCACCAAAGCTGGGTGCGCTGGCCGAACACCACGCCGATGTTCCTGGAATTATCCTTGCGCCGCTGATAGGGGACAACCCCCGCCACCTCCGCCCGGCCCGATGTGGGCGTAAGGATGCCGGTTAGTATTTTTATGGTGGTGGATTTGCCCGCGCCGTTCTCTCCGACATACCCCACAAACTCCCCCTCGTTTATATTGAACGACAGGTCGTCCACCGCCTTTTTAACAGAATGTTTGCGGGTGACGAGGTTCGCCCAAGCGCCGAAAAAACCGCTTCTGCCCTCGGTAACGGCGAACTGGCGGCATAACCGCTCCACCCGGATCAAGGGAGTTTCGCTCATTTGCCGGCCTCTAGCTACGCCGGTTCATTGATATAAACATCGCTAGATTTTATCAGAACAGACCGAAAGCCCCGCGGGTATTAAAGGATTTGTTTTGTAAAGCCGCGTCACATGCATGGCCAATCATTGCTTGACACAGGTGGCGCTTCCGGTTATTTTTCGTCTTTGCTTTTTTCCCAGTTTAATTTCACGAAAAAATAACGAAACATGAGTGGCGGGCTGGTTTTTCTTTTTCCGGGGCAGGGATCCCAGTCGGTGGGGATGGGAATGTCTTTTTTCCAGTCCAGCCCTCTGGCCAGGCGCCGCGCCGAAGAGGCTTGCGACGCTCTGGGATTCGATATGCTAAAACTCATCGCCGAAGGGCCAGAGGAAGAGCTTCGCCTTACGGCCAACACCCAGCCTGCCTTGCTGTTGGTTTCCGCTGTGGTTTACGAGGCCCTTCAAGAGGCCAAAGGGATTGCGCCTAAAGCGGTGGCTGGGCATAGCCTTGGTGAGTTTTCGGCCTGTTTTGCCGCAGGGGCCTTATCTTTCACCGACGCCATAAAACTTGTACGGAAAAGGGGGGAGTTGATGCAATCCTCCGTCCCCGCCGGTGAAGGCGGCATGGCCGCCATAATAGGCCTTACTCCCGAAGATGTGGCCAGGGTTTGCGCTGAAGCGGGCGGCTCCGTGGCTCCGGCGAATTTCAACAGCCCGGAGCAAACTGTTATCGCCGGGGCCGCTGGCGATATGCAAAAGACAATGGACGCGCTGAAATCCGCCGGGGCCAAAAAGCTGGTTCCATTGCAGGTGAGCGCGCCGTTCCATACGTCATTCATGGCGCCTGCCCGGGAAGGCTTGGCCGAATATATGAAGACCGTGGAGGTCCGCGATCCCAAAATCCCCATAATCCGCAACGTTGACGCCGGGCTGTCAGTCACCGCTCAGGATGTGCGCGACGGGCTGATTAAACAGGTGACAGGCTGTGTGCGTTGGGTGGATTCCATGAAAACCCTGCCGGGGCTGGGAGTGACCAAAGCGCTGGAATTGGGGGCTGGCAAAGTGTTGGCTGGCCTTATGAAGCGGATAGACAAGAATATAGAGGCCATATCCATAGGCTCCGTAGAGGATCTCAACCGCGCGATGGAGGCGCTTTAAGCCATGGGCAGGTTAAACGGCAAGGTGGCGCTGGTTACCGGCGCCTCCAGAGGCATAGGGCGGGGCATAGCCGAGGCATTCGCAAAAGAGGGGGCCAGCCTCTTTCTTGTGGCCCGGGGCGGAGTTCCCACGGATACGGTGGAGGCCTGCCAGACGCTGGGGGTTAAAGCCATCGGCGTGGCGGGGGATGTGGCCAGCGCCGCTTTCGCCAAGGAGACCGTGGCCAAATGCGTAGAGAGCCTTGGCGGGCTGGACATACTGGTGAATAACGCGGGCATCACGAAAGACGGGCTTCTTTTAAGGATGAAAGAAGAGGATTTCGACGAGGTGATCCGCGTAAACCTCAAAGGGGCCTACAACTTCATGCAGGCCGCCTCCCAGGTGATGATAAAGAAACGTTACGGCAGGATAGTGAACATATCCTCCATAGTGGGGCAGACAGGCAACGCCGGGCAGGTGAATTACGCCGCTTCCAAGGCGGGCCTTTTCGGCATGACCATGTCGGCGGCCAAGGAACTGGCATCGCGAGGGGTGACTGTGAACTCCGTGGCGCCAGGGTTTATTGTGACCGACATGACAGGCTCCCTTCCGGACAAGGTCCGGGAGAAATTGTTGGAATCCATACCCATGGGCCGGTTCGGCGAAGTGGCCGATATAGCGGCCGCCTGCCTTTACCTAGCCTCCGGCGACGCCGGGTATGTTACAGGGCAGACCATATCGGTGAACGGCGGCATGGCCATGGGCGTTTGAATTTTGGGCTTTTATTTTGGGACTTTTCAATTAAAATTAGACAACTGTTTTTTGGGAGATAATGACTTATGTCGTCTATTGCGGAGAAGGTCAAGTCGATCATTGTCGAGCAACTGGAGGTTGACGCCGAGAAAGTTGTGGCCAACGCCAAGTTCGACACGGACCTTAACGCGGACTCTCTGGACGTGGTGGAGCTGGTGATGGCTTTCGAGGAAGCCTTCGACATCGAGATCCCCGACGAGGACGCCGAGAAGATCCAGACTGTCCAGCAGGCCGTTGATTACATTACCAACGCCACAGCGGGCAAGGCCTAACGGCCTTCACCATGCCCTATCCGGCGGGCCGTTTTGGCCCGCGGCGGGTTTTATTGAAAAGCCTGACGTAACCGCTTTTTTGGCAATAGGATGAAAAACGTAGTAATCACGGGCCTTGGCATGGTCACCCCCCTGGGTATAGGTGTGGATGAGACCTGGAAAGGCATAGTGGAGGGGCGCTCCGGCATAGGCCCCATCACCAGGTTCGACGCCACCGATTACCCCGTGCGTTTCGCCGGGGAGGTGAAAGGGTTCGACCCATTGAACTATCTTGATGGCAAAGAAGCCAAAAAGATGGACACCTTCATCCATTTCGCCATCGCCAGCGTGAAATACGCTTTGGCGGACTGCGGGATAGACCTTGAAAAACTCACCCCTTCCCAGCGGGAACGGTTTGGTGTGGTAATAGGGGCGGGCATAGGGGGCCTTCCGGAGATAGAGGCCACGGCCAAGATACTGGCGGAAAAAGGCCCGCGCCGGGTGTCCCCGTTCTTCATCCCCTCGGTTCTGGCCAACATGGCCGCCGGCCAGGTCTCCATCCACTTCGGGCTCAAGGGGCCTCTAGGTTGCCCGGTAACGGCCTGCACCACAGGCTCTTCGGCCATTGGCGACGCGGCCAGGATAATAGAGCGGGGCGACGCGGACATGATAGTTGCCGGGGGCGCCGAAGCGGCCATCACCGGCCTTGGCGTGGCGGGGTTCGCCGCCGCCAGGGCGTTGTCCAAGCGAAACGATGAGCCGGAAAAAGCCAGCCGCCCGTTCGATAAAGACCGGGACGGGTTCGTGATGGGTGAAGGCTCCGGCGTGGTGGTGCTGGAAAGAAAAGACCACGCCATAGCCCGGGGCGCCAAAATATACGCGGAGATTATAGGTTACGGCATGAGCGCAGACGCTTACCACATGACCGCCCCGCCGGAAGGCGGGGAGGGCGCGGTTACCTGCATGAACCACGCTATCCGGGACGCCGGGATAATGCCTGAAAAGATAGGCTACATTAACGCCCACGCCACATCCACCATGGCCGACGCCATTGAGACTGCGGCCATAAAGAGGGCTTTCGGCCAGCACGCCTTCAACCTGGTGGTGTCTTCCACCAAGTCCATGACCGGGCATCTGCTGGGCGCCGCTGGCGGAATAGAGGCCATATTCGCCATCAAGGCGCTGGAAACCGGGATAATCCCTCCAACCATAAACCTGGACAACCCCGATCCGGCGTGCGACCTGTTCTATGCGCCGAACAAGGCGGTCCATAGGAATATCGAATACGCGTTATCCAACTCTTTCGGGTTTGGCGGCGTGAACGGTTCCGTGATTTTCAGCAAGCCGCAAGCCTGATCTATCAGCCTCCAGCGTTGCCAGTAACATCGTTATGATGGGCTGGCGCAGGCACGAGGCGCATAAACTGTATAAAAAATACAGTTTATGCGCTGGTTGATTTTAGGGAAACGTTAGGTATAATATGCCTCTATAATCATACCGGCCCGATTCCCGGAATTCTAAAGGAAGGCGTTTTTCCCTGTTTTCCCGGCTAAACATCGCGCCCGAACCGTTTTGAGAGGTATCCAGTTAACACTTATGGAAATCGCAAGCGCAAACCCCATGGGGCGGACTACCACCACCGACATAACTGATCTTCTTAAAGGCCACGGAATCACTTCCACTCTTCAGCGGGTGGAAATCGCGCAAATACTTCTATCGCGGCCACAGCACCTTTCCGCCGAACAAACGCTGGAGAAAGTGAACAGGGGCAGAAGCCTGGCTTCCAAGGCCACCATTTACAACACCCTAAAGCTTTTTGTGGAGAAGGGGCTTGCCCGCGAAGTAATAGCAGACCCGGCCCGGGTGTTCTACGAGCCGAAGACCACCGATCATCACCACATCTTCGATGTGGACACCGGCGAGCTTTCAGACATCGAGCCCGGCTCTCTGATGATAGCCGCCATGCCCCAGTTGCCGGACAACATGGAAGTGCTTGGGATGGACGTGGTTATCCGCGTGAAAAAACGGGACCAGTAATCCCGCTTAGGTTCGGGTAAACACCATGGGCGGCTCTGGCGTGGAGCGTCTCACTGTTTCCACCAGGAGCCGGACGCAATTCATAGACATCACCGGGGAAGCCCGAAGGCACGTCAGGAAAAGCGGCGTATCCGAGGGGCTTCTTTTCATCTACGTACCGCACACCACCGCCGCCGTCACCATCAACGAGAACGCCGACCCGGACGTTATGGCGGACATGGCCCACGCGCTGGAGAAAATCGTTCCCTGGAGCGACAAGGCGTACCTGCACGGGGAGGGGAATTCCGCCGCCCACGTCAAATCTTCCATGCTTGGCTGTTCGGCGACGGTAATCATAAGCGGCGGTGATATTGTCCTTGGCTCCTGGCAGGGGGTATATTTCGCCGAGTTCGATGGGCCCAGGAACAGGACGGTGTTTTTTAAAATCGTGGCCGGTTGAGCTTTTCACCGCGCTTCCAAACCCCACGCTGTTATAAAATCTTCCGATGGATCTTAATTTCACCGTTACGGCAAAAGACCCTTCCAGCAAAGGCAGGCTAGGGTTTTTCACCACTTCCCACGGCATTGTCGAAACCCCGGTTTTCATGCCTGTGGGCACCCAGGGCTCCGTAAAAACCATGGACCCGGAAGAGATATACGGGATGGGGAGCAGAATAATCCTGGCCAATACGTATCATCTTTACCTGAGACCGGGGCACAACACGGTAAAAGAACTGGGCGGACTCCACAGGTTCATGGCCTGGGATGGCGCCATCCTTACAGACTCCGGCGGGTTCCAGGTGTTCTCCCTCAACGAACTGGTAAAGATCACCGACGAGGGGGCGTTGTTCGCCTCCCATCTGGACGGGTCCAAACACATGTTAAGCCCGGAGCTTTCCATGGAGATACAGGAATCGCTGGGGGCGGACATCATCATGGCTTTCGACCAGCCGGTGGCGCCCACAGCCTCCCCTCACGAGGCGCAAACTGCCCTGTCGCGCACATCCCGCTGGGCGGAGCGGTGCTTGAGTGCGCATAAACGGCAGGATCAGGCGCTATTCGGCATCACCCAGGGCGGGTTCGACACAGCCCTCAGGGAGCAGAGCGCAAAAGAGATAACCCGGCTTCCTTTCGACGGGTTCGCCATCGGCGGGCTTTCGGTGGGTGAATCCAAGGAGATCATGGCGGATATGATAGACCACGCCGAACCATACCTTCCAAAAGACAAACCCAGATATTTAATGGGGGTTGGCACGCCCGACGACCTGGTGCGGTGCGTGGCCCGGGGGGTGGATATGTTCGACTGCGTCATGCCCACCCGTAACGCCCGGAATGGGAGCCTGTTCACGTCAGAGGGCAAGATAGCCATAAAAAACGCCCAGTACGCCCGGGACAACACGCCGCTGGATCCGGAATGCTCCTGCTCCACCTGCGCCCGGTTTTCCAAAGCGTATCTGAGGCATCTTTTCATGGCGGGGGAAATTCTGGCCCTCCGGCTGAACACCATCCACAACCTGACGTTTTACAGGAACAGGATTGAAGAGATTAAAAAAGCCATTCTAAACGGAACGCTGGGGCAATGGGCCGCCCAGTTGGACAAGGAGGCATGAACGCCCCCGTAATGCCCCCTGTTCCTTCCCATGCCATCGGGATTTATATCCATATTCCTTTCTGCCGCCACAAATGCTTTTACTGTGATTTTTATTCACTTCCGGGGCGGGAAGAGTTTGTAGAACCATACATCGGCGCAGTGGTAAAAGAAACCGTCCTTCGCTCACAGGATACGGGCAGGCTGGATGTGGCCTCCATTTTCTTCGGCGGCGGCACCCCGTCGTTGCTTGCGCCGGGGCAGGTGGAGCGGATAGTCTTGGCGGTGGCGGCGGCCCATAACATCCTTCCCGGCGCCGAGATAACGCTGGAGATGAACCCCGAAAGCGTCACCTTGGATAAACTGGCTGGCTATAAGGCTTGCGGTGTGAACCGGGTGTCAATCGGCGCGCAATCATTAAATCCGGCGGAACTTCAAGCGCTGGAGCGGATACACACCCCGCGCCAGGCTCAAGAGGCGGTGGAGATGGCGATCTCAACCGGCATAGAAAATGTTTCGGTGGACATGATGTTCGCCCTGCCCGGCCAGAGGGTGGGTGGGTTTATCGCCCAACTTGCCGAGGTTTGCCGCTGGGGCATAAAACATCTTTCGTGTTACGAACTCACGCCGGAGCCCGGCACGGCATTGGGCAAGGCGGTGGAGCTGGGCGAAGTGGCGCTACCGGATAACGGAGACGAGTTCTTCGACGCGAGCGAACGCTTTTTGGGCGGTGAGGGCTATGAGCATTACGAAATATCCAACTATGCCCGGCCCGGGTTTGAATGCCTGCACAACATAGGCTATTGGGAATACCGGGATTATCTTGGGATTGGCTCCGGCGCCCATGGCCTGATTGGCGGGGTACGATACGAGAACGCCCGGGGCCTGGAGGAATATCTGCGGCTTGCCGGTTCCGGAGCCCTGCCCACCGTCAGCCAGGAGATGCTAACGCCGAACCAAAAATACACCGAACGGCTCATGTTGGGATTGCGGATGAAAGAAGGCATCCAGTATTACGACAATGAAATAACGCCACGCCTGCTAAAGCTGATAGACCAGGGCATGCTGGAATTTTCCCAGAACCGCTTGAAAACCACACCGGGCGGGTGGAGGCTATTAAATTCCATACTAGAAAAAGTCTAAAATAGCTCGGATTGATAATAGGCTGAATATTCAGGCGTTATTCCCTCTTTTTTGCCACAGTCAACCAACTCCCCAAAAAACACGGCCAATAAATTCTTGACAATAATTAGATTGGGTATAAATTTTAGACCTGTGTTAAAGGGTGTCCCTTGATTATGGGAGGACAGCATGAAGCTTCTTAGCCCCGCTCTTTTGCTGACAGTTCTTCTCATCTTTACCCCCCAAACAGCCAAAGGTGAATTCAAGGTTTCAGCTCCCCTGGGACTGCCGCCGGTTCCCGTGCCGGAAAACAACCCCATCACCAAAGAAAAGGTCGCTCTTGGTGAAAAACTTTATAACGACACCAGACTCTCCAAGGACGGCACGGTGGGGTGCGTTACCTGCCATTCGCCGAAGAAAGGTTTCGCAGACGGCAAGAGGGTGTCGGAAGGGGTAGGGAAACAGACCGGCGCCCGGAACGCCCCCACATCGGCCAACGCCGCCTATAACAAACTGCAGTTTTGGGACGGCAGGGCCGGCTCGCTTGAGGAGCAGAGCAAGGGGCCGCTCATAAACCCGGTGGAGCATGGGCTTGCAAACCATGGCGAATTGCTCAAGATAGTGAGGAAAGATCCGGCGTATGTAAAAGCGTTCAAAGAGTCCTTCGGCGTCGCCGGGGAAAAAATCACGATAGACCATGTGGCCATGGCCATAGCTTCCTTCGAGCGGACGCTGGTTTTCGGTAACAGCCCCTTTGACCGTTACTATTTCGGCGGCGAGAAAACGGCCGTGCCTGATGATGTGAAGAAGGGGTTCGAAATTTTCAACGGAAAAGGCAGGTGCCAAACCTGCCACGCCATCTCGGAAAAATTCGCCCTGTTCACCGATAACGATTTTCATAACATCGGCGTAGGGTTCTCGAAAATCTCTCCGAAGCTCAAGGAGAAGACCCAGGCGTTCAAGGAATGGAAGGGCAAAGGGGGCTCGCTGGATGTGGAAGCGATAACCAACGAAGAGGTTTCGGAGCTGGGCCGGTTCGCAGTTACGCTGGAAAACCGGCACATCGGAGCCTTTAAGACCCCAACGCTACGCAACGTGGCGCTGACGGCGCCGTACATGCACGATGGCGGCACGGCCACGCTGGAGGAGGTCGTGGAGTTTTACGACCGCGGCGGTGAGCCTAACCGTTTTCTGGACGGAGGGATGCGGCCGCTGGGCCTTACCAGTGAAGAAAAGCGGCAGTTGGTGGAATTCCTGCGGTCGCTTACCAGCCCTCAACTTTAACGGCTTTTTGGAGGAGCCAGGCAATGGGTATGGATAGAAGGGACTTTTTGAAAAAGACGGGTGTTTCCGCGTGCGCGATGGCTTTTGCTAATCCATTGAGCTTCATTTCCATGACTGGAGGCGACGGGAAACCGTTCACCTTCGCCTACATCTCCGACTCGCATATCAACCAGGTCAGCGGCTCCACATTTACAGAAACTTTCGACAACGGGTTGAAAAAAGCCGTGGCGGATCTTGATTTCGCCGACATCGAGCCGGATTTCGTGTTTTACGGCGGCGACCTGGCCCAGTTTGGCAAGAAGGAAGAGCTGGACCATGGAATGGGGATGCTCTCCAAAACCAGGCACAAGATCAGGGCCATCATGGGGGAGCACGACTTTTACCTGGACATGGGGGAGTACTGGCGTTCCCTCTTTGGCCCGGATCATTACTCCTTCGAACACAAAGGGGTGAAGTTTATAGCCATAAACAGCATCCTCACCTACGAAAAGTGGATTAACCAGTGGAAGACGCCCCAGGAGCGGATGAAAAACATGGCCCAGCTGGACAATCCCAACGGGTCGCCCTTCATGGTGGGCTCAGAACAGCTTAAATGGATGAAGGTGGAGCTGGAAAAGGTTTCGCCATCTACTCCGGTGGTGGTGTTCTCCCATTCGCCGCTGTACAAGTATTACAAGCCGTGGAACTTCTGGACGGACGACGCCGAGGAGGCGCAGAAGATATTGTCCCGGTTCAAGAACGTCACGGTTATCCACGGCCATACGCACCAGGTATTGGTCAACCAGATAGGCCCCATCCGCTTCTTCGGCGTGATGTCAACGGCGTGGCCCTGGCCGTATCCGGATAGCAGGCGCGTCCCCAAACTTACAATACCCATGAACCGGGCCAACCCCTTCAAAAGCACCGACGGGTGCGGCTGGGGCTGGGTGAATGTGGCCGGGGGGCTCCCCAGTAAACATTACGAGCTTTGGGAGAACAAACCGGTGAATATCGGGCCGGACATGAAACCGCGTGAAGCCAGCAGGACCGACCTGGCCAGGCAAAGATATTAAGGAGGGGACCATGCATATAAAAGCGATTTACGCTCTGCTTGGGGTGATGGTAACCATGGCCGGAACCTCGCATGCGGCGGAGCTCACGGCGCAGGACCTGGTGGATTACAAGGCCGCGTATAAAAAGGTGGTGGACGAGGGATACAGGATATTCCACACCCCCCAAGGCGCAAACGGCGTGGCTTGTGATATGTGCCACCCCAACGCCGCGGATACCCATCCGGAGACATACCCCAAGTTTCAGATACAGTTGGGCAAAGTGGCCGCCCTGCGGGATATGATCAACTGGTGCATCATAAATCCCGCAAAAGGCACGGCCTTTGACGCCAACGACCCGCGAATGCTGGCGCTGGAGGCGTATATCACCTCCGAACGTAACGGCTTATCGCTCGCGCCTGGCAAGCACTGACATTTTTCGCGTCAGACCTCCCTTTCGGCTGAAACCTGCGGTGAACAGGGATTGGCCGAGGGGGAAGCCTGGCGCGGTTTCGCTGAAACACAAGATGTTCCAGTGGCATATTATTGATATTCAGATGGTTATGCGCAAAATTGGCTTTCCGCCCCTTTTTTGCCTGCCTTGTTGACCAATCCCTTTTCAGCCGTTCGGCCTATAATGTAGTTAAGCTTTTCATTGTTTAGAAAAGCCGTGATTAAGACCGCCCTCCCGGGCGTTGTCAAAAGCGCCCGCCGGACGGCCTGCCGATAAACCTCTCATAGGGAGGCTCATCATGATTTTAGTAACAGGAGCTACCGGAACTATTGGAAGCGAGTTGGTGAAACTGCTTTCCGCCAGGGGCGAGACGTTCCGGGCGTACGTGAGAAACACAAAGAAGGCCACGGCCTTGAACATTCCCAGGATGGAGATATTCAAGGGCGACCTTAGCGATACCGTTGCGCTGGATAAGGCAATGCTGGGCATTACACGGGTGTTCCTGCTTTCCTCGCCGGATCCCGACCAGGTAAAACTGCAGGGGAACGTGGTGAAGGCCGCCAAAAAGGCCAAGGTTTCGCTGATTGTAAAACAATCGGCGTTTGGCGCAGGCGCCGATTCGACTGTGTCGCTGGCCCGCTGGCACTGGAAAACCGAGGAGGAGATCAAAAAGTCAGGCATACCTTACAGCATCCTCCGTCCTGTGATGTTCATGCAAAACCTGCTGATGTACGCGCCTGAAATCCGGACGGAAGGGGTCTTGCGCGTTCCGATGAAAGACGCCAGGCTGGCGCTCATCGACGCCAGGGACATAGCCGCGGTGGCCGTGACGATTCTTGTTGGCAAAGGGCACGAAGGGAAGACCTACGAGCTTACAGGCCCGGAGGCCCTGAGTTATGAAAAGATCGCCGGGCTCATCTCCGAGATCACCGGAAGGCATGTGTCCTACGTCGATATCACTCTGGCCGACGCCAGGAAGGCCTTGATCCACGGCGGCATGCCAGAATGGTTCGCCGATGACATACGCAAGCTGTTCGAGATGTTCAGGACAGGGCGTGGAGCCAGGCTGTCCACCGCAGTGGCGGATATCACCGGCGTTAAACCCAGACGGCTGGAGGAGTTCCTCCACGATTACTCGGATGTGTTCCTTGGAGAACTGGTGCACCACTAGCTTCCGTTTTCCATGGGGAGGTAAAATGCCGGGATAGCGGTTGTGAAGCTTTGGGATCTTGCGTGTTCCAAAGCCTGATCCCGGCAAGCGGCATGGAACGGCCATCATACCGCTCCATGCCGGTTCCTTATATCATCGTTACCCGTGGCTAAGCGGCCTTAGGTCTGGTTAATCAGGCGAAAAAGATGTATTCTTGGCCGGAATGGGGATGTAAAGGAGCCTTTCACAATTAATAGGGCAAATGAGCAAAACAGACATCCTGCTGGAAAGCGGCACAAACGAAGTTGAGATTCTGGAGTTTATGCTGGGCTCCCAGAGCTTCGGCGTAAACGTCTCCAAGATACGGGAGATCCTCACGTACAATCCCAAGTCCGTATCTTCCGTGCCGGAGGCTTACCCTTCCGTTATGGGTGTTTTTATCCTTCGGGATTCCACCATTACCCTGATCAACCTTGCAAAACACCTGGATGTCCCGCTCAAGGACCAGGAGGACAGGTTTCGTGTGGTGATGGTCTGCTCGTTCAACAACCTTACAAACGGTTTCCTGGTGGACGGCATCAACCAGATCCACCGGTGCTCATGGTCGGAGATAACGCCGTTGCCCCCCATCATCGCCCAGCACCGCCCGGCCGTCACATCCTCCGTCACCATAAACAAGCGCAACATTTTGCTTATAGACCTGGAGCATATCCTGGCGGACATATACCCCAAAACGAGGCTTGTGTACCACGAGGATGAAGATCCGAAGCACGCCGCCAACATAGACCAGCGGCACCACGAGCGCCAGATGAAGCATATCGTTCTGGCGGAGGATTCTCCCATCGTGCGGGCCAAAACCATTTCCGTGGCCCAGGAAGTGGGCTACTCCAACATCACAAGTTTCGATAACGGCCTGGACGCTTTCGACCATGTGGCCCAGCTTGCGGCCCGGGCCAAACGTGAGGGCAAACCGGTGACCGATTATGTGTGTACGCTGGTGACAGACGTGGAAATGCCGCAGATGGACGGGCTTACGGTATGCAGACGGGTGAAGGAAGAACTTGGCTTGAAGGAATTGCCGGTGGTCATATTTTCATCGCTGATTAACGACGCCATGATCCACAAGTGCAAGACGGTCGGGGCCGACGCCTGGCTGAACAAGCTGGAGATAGGCGACCTTGTGCATATGCTCGACCGCCTCTGCCTGGGCAAAGACTAGCCGGAACCCCAATAGGCGGCGGGCCGTTAGATAACCCTCCCCTCGAAGTTGCGCCATGCGCCTATGACAAGCCCCACAATGGGGTTCTCGTTTTCCCGCAGGTCTATATGCTGGATTTTTTCCGCCAGGTTTAATGGTATTAGATATAAATGGCTACCGTCTTTCTGGAGCATCTTGGCGGTGATGCCCCCCCCCTCGTAAACGGCGTATATCTTCCGCTCCAGTATCCTTTCCTTGTCCACGTCCCGGTCTATTATCACAATGTCGCCCGGGTTTAGGTGAGGTAGCATGGATTCCCCCTGCACGCGGCAGGCTATAAGGTTTTTGGATGCGCCGGACTGTTTTAAAACCCTCATATGCAAAAGGATGTGGTCTATCACGTTTTCTTCCGTGATGATGGGCATCCCGGCGGCTATTCGCCCCTCGGTAAGGGGGACGCTGATGTAATGCTCCCCCTCCCGGCCCGAAGGGAACGCGGGCTCGGCGAAACCCCTCGCCGCGCCCCGGGATGGATGAAGATGGAAGATGACCGGCTTGGTGTCCCTCACGTCCGCCGGGAGTGGCTTGCCGGTGATGAGCCTCCCCAGGTCCATCCCGGCCACCTCGGCTATCTTCAGCAATATGTCTATGTCTGGCATGGCGCCCTCCTCGTACCTCCTTATGGAGGTATGGGAGACGCCGACCAGCTCGGCGAATTCCTTCAGCGTCCGCTCCCCCCGGACATCCTTTATCCTTTTGGCCAAAGCCTTGCGGTCTATCATGTTTTTACGCAAAAGTTCAAAATTTTATTGACAATTAACGCTTCAGTTAATTAGGATTTTAATTCGGTGGCCGGGCATTTACAAGTCAAAAAAATCTTCTTTTCTTGGGAGGTTCCTGAGGTGGGGAAAAAAAGCAAGTCGGGCGGTTTGGGGCTGGGGTCCTGCGGCAGGATACCCGCGCCGGGCAATCCCCCGGCCTCCGGCAGGCGCAGGTTCTACACCACGTCCCAGCTTATGGCGCGGTGGGGGGTGAGCGTTGCCACCATCATAAGGCTGATAGACGAGGGGCAATTGCGGGGGCTTAAAATCCGCGGGGTGTACCGTGTGGACAGTGACTCGGTGGAGAGGTACGAAAAAAAAGTGGCCTTTTGATTTTTTACAATAATACACTTTAACCGCCGGTTAGCTTATAATCATGTTCTTCGGGTAGTCATGTCCATCAAAGCAAAATTATATTTTAGATGAGCAGTCAGGCTGGCTAGGGCGCCATTCAGGATTATGTGAAAGAGCTTACCGCCGTCACTAAAGATGTGCAGTCGGCGATGGGGAGCAGTTCATATAAAGACGCGGACATGTCCCGGATACAGGATTACGCCAAGGCTTTGCTGGACATCCATAAACGCCTCATGGTGGGATACGACACGGTGGATGGCCGCTCCAGGATAATCGAGCGGTTTTTCAACCAGTGGAACAACATGGTGTTCGGCGTGTTCTACGTGGCGGAGCTTGTGGAGAAGAACAAGGCCATCTCGGAGAAACAGTTCACCATCTTCCGCGCCGCGCTGGACGAAATAATCCGCTATACCCAGAAATTCGGCGCCAAGTACTAAAGCCTTGAAAAGGCCGGTTAATCCTTTTCCTCCCCTTTAACCATCTGCCGCAACTGCCGGACTATCTCGTTTAACTCCTCGGCCTGTTCGCGAAGATGGGTGGCGGCCTCGGCGGCTTCCCCGGCGCCTTTGGCGGCGGTTTTAGTGACCCGGCCAAGTTCCGCCATGGTGGCGTCCACCACCGATACGCTGGAAGCCTGTTCGCCAGCCATATCCGCCATTTTGTTCACATGCTCCACAACATCCTCGACGGACTTGCGGATTTTCGTCAGCACGCCGTGGGTCTCGCTGGCCAGCTTGCCGCCGTTTTCGGTGTTTTCGATGGATTCCTGCAGGAAACCGGATGTCTCCTTCGCCGCAGACCCCACCCTCATCGCCAAAGAGCGCACCTCCTCGGCCACCACGGCGAACCCTTTACCGCTTTCGCCGGCCCTGGCCGCCTCCACAGCCGCGTTTAGGGCCAATAGGTTGGTTTGGGCGGCTATGTCTTCTATGAGTTTTATGATGGAGCCTATTTTCCCGGAAGATTGCCGGATGGAATCCATGGCTTCCATCGTCCTGTCCATGGACGTAGCGCCCCTGTCCACAATTCCCTCCACTTGGGTCATCAGCTTCTTGACCTTGGCCGACTCATCCTCGGCAGACTTGATAAGCTCCGTCATCCGCGACAGCGAGCCGGAAACGTTTGCCAATGCCCGTTCCTGCTCCGCCGCTCCATCTTTTAATTCCTCCCCGGTGGCGATTATCTGGCCGGACGCCTCCGTAACCCCCATGGTTTCAGTAGAGAGCCCCCCTGCAAGGTTTTCCAGCATTACGCCCGCCTTGTAATGGATGACGTAAAACAGGATGCCCAGCATGATAAGCCCCTCCACGGCGAAAAACGCGCCGAAGAGTATTTTGCCTTTGGTGATGGAATCCTCCACCTCTTTCATGGAGATTGTGAGGGCCAGGGCGCCCACGGCTTCCCCCTCCTTGCCCTGATGGCAGTCGAAACAGTTCACCCCCCGCCAGTTGGCCGACAGGAGGAACGGGAGGGTCGCTTTAAGCTCCCCCTTTTGGTAATCGAACTCCGGCTTGCCGGAGGCCAAAACCCGATTGTCGCTATCGGTTTTCGGGGCTTCATCCGGGGTTCCATCGCCTAGCTGTTCATTGATGGCCTTGCCCCGGACCACCCGGACGTCTTTTATCCCTTCCATCTGCCCGATCATGTTCAGAAGGGTCTGCCGCCTGTCCATGGCCCCGGCCACCATAAGGTTGTTCAGGGAGCTCAAGGTTACGTCGGCGATCTCCAGGGCGCGGATTCTGGCCTGTTCTATGGCCTGGTCCTGTTGGCTCCGGCCAGCCCAGATGATATTGGCTACCGAGGTGAGAGCGAAAATGACACCGAGCGGGAAGATTATTTTAAAACTTAAAGACCTGCCTTCAAACCATCTCATTGATACCCCGGGTTTTCTTTGGAGGAAACGTTAAGATTGTGTTCGCTCAAAAAATAATACCGCGTTTATCACTTGCAGTGAAGAGGTATCCAAAAAACTGCTTATTGAAACATTGTCCACCAACGGATTGAATTTAACGATTCACCGGATTTTTCAAAATATGTATAATACCTGCCTGAATATCTTTGTCTTGCTGGCCGCGTTCGCAAACGTTATCTTCCACATTACGCCGTATGGGAAATCGCGGTATCTTCGTCCGGGGCCGGATCTAGCCATGAGGGGGAGGCTATGAACATTATCCAAAAAGTATATGGCGGTTTTGGGGTGGCGCTTGCCCTGTTGCTGGCGCTTGGCGGTTATTCAGTTTATGTGGCTGGTGAATGCCTCCATGAGGCCGAAACCATAAGCCATGTTAGCATGCGAAGCAAGGCCGCCAGCGAGATGAGCATGGCGGTTATCCAGGTGCAACAATGGTTGACGGACATATCCGCCACCCGGGGCGCCGAAGGTTTCAACGACGGGTTCGATGAAGCTGAAAAATACGCCCAGCTGTTCAGGCAAAAAGCCGGTGAACTGGAAAAACTGTACGCTGGCACCCCATGGGAGGCCCAACTGCGCCAGACCGGGGAGGATTTCGAAGGGTATTACCAAATGGGCCGCAAAATGGCCCAGGCGTATATAGACGGCGGACCGGAAGCCGGTAACGTGATGATGGAGCAGTTTGACCCATACGCCGAGAAGTTGCATGTGGCCGTGGACAAAGTGGTGGAAGGATCCCGTAAGGAGCTGGATGACTCCGTGGCGAACCTCAACTCCCAATCTAGCGCCAGCAAAACCGCGGGAATTGTCCTCATGGCCGCCGGGTTGATTTTGGGTTCAGCAATCGCCTGGAGGATATGCTCTTCCATGCGCAAACACCTTACCGCCATGGCCGGGGAATTGTCTGGGGGGGCGGAGCAGGTGGCCGCGGCGTCTAAACAGCTTTCAGCCGCCAGCCAGTCCTTGGCGGAGGGGGCCACACAGCAGGCTTCATCGCTGGCCCAGACCACGGCCACCTTGGGCGGCGTGGCAGAGGAGGCCCGGCGCAACGCGGACAACTCCGGCCAGGCCCAAACCATCGCGCTGGAGGCCAGCGCCGAAGCCCAGCGTGGGGCCGAGGCCATGGGCGCCATGATAAAGGCCATGGACTCCATAGACACCTCCTCCAGAAAAATAGGCGATATCCTCAAGGTCATCGAGGAAATAGCCTTCCAGACGAACCTGCTGGCCCTAAATGCGGCGGTGGAAGCGGCCCGGGCGGGAGAGCACGGGAAAGGTTTCGCGGTGGTGGCCGAAGAGGTTCGCAACCTGGCGTTAAGGTCCGGCAACGCCGTGAAGGAGACTTCCGCGCTTATCGGGGAATCCCATGCCAGGGTCACGGAGGGGAACCTTACCGCCCGGCAGGCCAACGATATCCTTGTGAAACTTGTGGGGAAAATTAAAAACGTGGCGGGGATCGTCCAGGAGATAACCTCCGCTTCGCAAAGCCAGGCGCAGGGGGTGGAGCAGGTGAACGAAGCCGTGTCTCAGATGGACGCGGTTACCCACCGCTCCGCCGCCAACGCCGAGGAGACGGCGGCGGCCTCCGAGGAGCTGTCCGCCCAGGCCGGTAGCATGCAGGACACCGTTACGGCGCTTTCCATCCTCATAGGCTCCTCCAATATGGACGGCGCGGGCCGGAACTGACTGGCGCAAATCAAGCCGCCCCCGGGATTCCCGCGGGGGCGTAGCTTGCCAGTTCCCATATACCCCCATTAAAAATATTAATTGGCCCGGGCCGCTCCCTTCCCTCTACCATTAAGTATCAGTACCAGTTCTATCATGTTCGAAACCCAATGGAAGGAGCGGTCATGCCGGAAGCGGCGGATACAAGCGGAGCCCAGGTAAAGTACACCACGTGCTATATGTGCTCGTGCCGGTGCGGGATAAAAGTGACCATAGAGAACGGCATGCCGCGTTTCATCCAGGGTAATCCGGCTCATCCCACTAACAAGGGGGTTATTTGCGCCAAGGGCTCGGCGGGCATCATGAAACAGGTGAGCCCTGCGCGTATCAAAAAGCCGCTACTCCGCAAAGAGGGGGCCGAACGGGGAGCCGCCGATTTCGAGGAGATTTCGTGGGACCGCGCTTACTCGATCCTAGCCGAACGGCTGGCCAAAATCCGCGCCACCGACCCCAAGAAGCTGGCCTTCTTCACCGGGCGCGACCAGATGCAGGCGCTCACCAGCTATTTCGCCAAACAGTTCGGAACCCCCAATTTCGCCGCCCACGGCGGTTTCTGCTCGGTGAACATGGCCACCTCCATGATCTACTCCATCGGCGGCACAGGATGGGAGTTTGGCGGGCCGGACTGGGACCGCACAAAATACCTCCTTCTTATCGGCGTGGCGGAGGACCATGACAGCAACCCCTTTAAGATAGGCATAGGCCGGTTAAAAGACCGTGGCGGTAAACTGGTGGTGGTAAACCCCGTCCGCTCCGGTTACGGGGCTGTGGCCGACGAGTGGGTTCCCGTGAGGCCCGGAACCGACGGGGCCCTGCTCCTCTCCATGCTCCACGTGATAATAAAGAACGGGCTTTACGACCGGGAATTCCTGCTGACCCACACAAACGCGCCCCAGCTTGTGGTGATGGACGAGGGCGGAGAGGACGAAGGGCTGTTCTGGCAGGAAGGCAAATTCGAGGACAGCGACACCAACCAGAATTACGTTTGGGACACGGTGACAAACTCCCCCAGGCCGTTCATGGCCAAGGGGGTGGAGCCCGCGCTGTTGGGCCAGTTCAAGACGCCGGACGGCAAGACCGTAAAAACCTCGTTCCAGCTTTTGGCGGAGCGGGTGTTAGCCGATTACGAGCCTTCTAAGATGTCTAAAATCGCCGGCGTTCCCGCCTCGCAGATAGAGCGCATAGCTTTGGAAATGGGAGTGGTGGCGCGGGACGAGAAAATAACGCTACCAATAGAGTGGACCGACGCCTGGGGCAACCATCACACCTCCGTTACGGGCAACCCGGTGTCCATCCACGCCATGAGGGGCATCGCCGCCCACTCCAACGGGTTCCAGACGGGCCGGGCGTTATCGGCGCTGATGATGACCCTTGGCCTTATAGACCGGCCCGGCGCATTCCGGCACAAACCGCCGTATCCGCGGCCCATCCCCCCGTGCCCGAAACCCATTGACGATCCGGCGCTGGTGAAACCCAATACGCCGCTCCCCAACCCGGAGCTGGGGTTCCCCACCAAGCCCGAGAACCTTATGATAAATCCCGACGGCACGCCGGTGCGCATAGACAAGGCGTATTCGTGGGAATTCCCCATTACGGCCCACGGGATGATCCAGAACGTCATAACCAACGCCTGGAGGGGAGACCCCTACAAGATAGACACCCTGATATTCTTCATGGCCAACATGGCGTGGAACTCCTCCATGAACACCTCGGCCATGATAGAGATGCTGAAAGACAAAGAGCCGGACGGGACGCACAAAATACCTTTTCTGGTGGTGTCCGACGCGTTCTATTCGGAGATGGTGGCCTTCGCCGACCTGGTCCTGCCAGACACCACTTATCTTGAACGGTACGACGTCATATCGCTGTTGGACAGGCCCATCAGCGATTTTACCAGCGTGGTGGACTCCATCCGCCAGCCGATACTCCCGGCTCCGGAAGGGTGCGAGCCGTTCCAGGAGACTTTAATAAAGCTTGCGGGCATGTTGGGCCTTCAGGGTTTCTGCGACGAGTCCGGCAAACCGAAATTCAAAGGCTACAACGACTTCATCACCAACTGGACCGTGGCGCCGGACACTCCCATAGGTTTCCTGGCAGGCTGGCGCGGCAAAGATGGCGACGAGCATCTGATAGGCGAGCCGAACCCAAACCAGTGGGATATGTACATTAAGAACGGATGTTTCTTCCAGTTCGAGCTGGAGGAGTCTATCCAGTACCACCGCAACATAAACCAGGGGTATCTCAACTGGGCGCTGGACCACAAGCTGATAAGGCGGAACGACCCTATCATCATGAAGATATACTCCGAGGTCTTGCAGAGGTTCCGGCTGGCGGCCAAGGGCACGCGGCCCGGCAGAAAACCGGCCACCGCCGCCCAGAAGGCGCGCCTGCTGAAGTATTTCGACCCGGTTCCCTTCTGGTACCCTCCCATAGAGGACGAGAAGGTGGACACCGGCAAATACACCATCCACGCCATCACCCAGCGGCCCATGCCCATGTACCATTCGTGGGACTCGCAGAACGCGTGGCTCCGCCAGATCATCGGGCAGAACTTCATGTACATAAACCCGTTGAAGGCCAGGGAGATAGGCGTCAATGACATGGACTGGATATGGGTGGAATCGGCCCACGGGAAGATCCGCGTCCAGGCGAAGTTCTCCCACGCCGTCCAGCCTGACACGGTGTGGACGTGGAACGGCATCGGCAAGATGGCCGGAGCTTGGAACCTCCATCCAAAAGCGGAGGAGGCCACCAAAGGGTTCCTGCTGAACCATTGTATTACCGAGGAACTGCCAGACGGGAACGGCGGGAAAATATCCAACTCCGACCCCATTACCGGCCAGGCGGCGTGGTACGACCTGCGGGTGAGGATATACAAGGCCGATGAGGAGGGGCATTGGCCCCAGTTCCCGCCGTTAAAGCCATTGCCCCACATGGAGAAGAGGGCGGAGATCCTTCAGTACACCACCAGGAAGGGGGGTAAATAACAGCCATGACACAGCTTGCGCTGGTAATAGATTTGAACAAGTGTGTGGGATGCCACGCCTGCGCGGTGAACTGCAAGTCGTGGAACACCTCCGGCCAGTTCGGCCCGTTGACCGACAAACAGCCTTACGGCGAAAAACCCGACGGGGTATGGTTCAACCGGGTGCAGACATACGAGGTGGGGGAGTTCCCGGACGTGGAGGTGATGTATTTCCCCAAATCGTGCCTGCATTGCGTGGACGCGCCATGCGTGGAGGTTTGCCCCACCAACGCCTCGCACAAGAGGCTGGAGGACGGCATCGTTCTGGTCAACTATGATGACTGCATCGGGTGCAAATACTGCTCGTGGGCCTGCCCCTACGGGTGCCGGGAGTTCGACGACACCGAAGGGGTCATGAAAAAATGCACCCTCTGCGTTGACAGGATCTACGACCAGTCGCTACCCGAGGATGAGCGGAAACCGGCCTGCGTGCTGGCCTGCCCGGCGGGCGCCAGGATATTCGGCGACATTCACGACCCGGCATCCGAAGCCTCGGTGGCCATCCGGGAAAAGATGGGCTACAAGCTGATGCCCGAGGCGGGAACAAACCCGAGCAACCATTACCTTCCCCGGCGCAGGGCGCATATTCCTCTGGATCAGGCGCAGATAACGGTGGTCAAACACGAGGCTATCAAGGCCGAAAGGAAAATCCTGGCCGACGCGGAGACGACGCTGGAAGACCACGGGTTGGGCGGATAGGAAAGGGACTAAAAAGATGCATCCTGAATTATCGCTGATACTGCTCACTGTCCTGGCCGGTGTGGGCCAGGGGCTTTTCGCTTTTCTGGTGGGCGCTGATATAAGGTTATCGGGAACGGGCGGCCTGCCCGCGGACGCGGCTGTGGCGGGCGCAGGCGCCGCTTTGGCTTTCACCCTGGCGGGAACGGCGGCTTCCTTCTTCCACCTCACCCATCCGGAACGGGGCTGGAAGGCCATACTGCAGTGGAAAAAATCGTGGCTCTCCCGTGAGGTGGTCCTGTTGCCCGCGTTCCAGGGCCTTGCGGCCCTTTACGGTCTTTGCGCCTATGCGGGGGTGGATATTTGGATTCGCTACGCCGTGGGTTCCCTCGGCATTGTGGCGGCGCTGTGGCTTTACCTGGCGTCAGGCATGCTATACGCCAAGATCCGCTTCATAAAAGAATGGAGCAACGTTTATACGCCCATCAACTACGCGCTGGTGGGGCTGGCAACTGGCTCTGTGGCTGGCGTGGCGGTTCTGGAGCTGTTGGGAGCGCCCGCGGAGGGAACTCTGGCGGCGTTGCGCGGCGCATTCGCCGTGATGTCGCTGGGGCTATTAACAAAAGCCATGTCGTACCATCACAACGCCCACATTTACAGTTCCACCAACGCCCAGACGGCTACAGGGTTTAGCCATTCGCTTATAAAACTTATGGACATGGGAGTAAGCTACGACCATTACAACACCAAGGAGTACGCGTACCGGACGGGATTAAACCGGAGCGTGTTGAGGGCCGTGGCTCTGCTAATACTGTTCGTGGTTCCCTTTGTTGTCCTTACCATGGATTACATGCCTCTGTTAAGCGGTTCCCAGGGCTCCATGGCGGTTGTGGCGGCGCTATTGGCGGTGACTGGAGCCTTCCTGGAGCGGTGGCTGTTTTTCACGGACGGCAACCACGCGCAAAACTTGTATTACGGCAATTTCATCGAGAAGGGCATATCAAACCCGCTACTTCAGCGGGCCAAGGCGGGCACGCCCGCGCCCAGATAGGTGTAGCGCTCCGGGGGCGGCTTTTAAGCTGTAAAGAATCGCCTCCAAAAAGGCCACCCCGGAGTTTATCTATAAATCCTTCAGCGTATCCACCGGGTTCACACGCCCGGCTTTCCAGGCGGGGTACAGCCCCGCCACCAGCGTAAGGAAAAACACACCAGTGAGGATGCCCATCACGCTTTCCCGGTACAGCCGGAACTTCATTACCGGATCCAAAAGCACGCCGCTTATGTCTGAGCCTTCCACAAGATAGAAGCTTAAATCCAGTCCGGTGTTCTTCATGTAGAGATACCATGGCGTGGTGATGATCACGCCCAGGATCAGCCCGGCAATCCCCAGCCATAATGACTCCAGCAGGACCATGGCGAAAAGTTTTATGGGGCTCAAGCCCACGGCTATCATCACGCCGAATTCCCGCCACCGCTCCAGCACTCCCATCATGATGGTGTTCAGGATGCCTGCGGCTATCATTATCCCCACCAGAAACTGGTAGATGTAGTTGGACGCCTGGTCCACGGCGATATGCCCCGCCAGGTCCGCCTGGGTTTCGCTCCATGTGAGGACTTCCGCCGGTTTTCCTTTGATGGCATTGGCGATGCTCGCCCTGGCCTTGCCGGCGTCGCGATGGTCGCTGATGAAAACGGATATCAAGGTGGCCTCATCAGCGGCATATCCCAACGCTGTGCGGGCGAGGCCGATGGGCAAGATCACCGTGGCCCCGTCCACCTCGTCCACCCCCGTTTTGAACACACCGGCCACCCGCGCCACTTCACTTATGAGCTCCCCATGCGCGTCGGTGGTTGTAAACACGAACTTTTTCCCAAGCCCCAGGTTAAGCTTCTCCTTGAGCTTCACCCCCACCAGAGCTTCCCGGCCATCGGGTTTTGATGGCGCCTTCCCCTCCACCAGGGAGCCCACATAAACGTTTATATCCGGCCCTTCCACCGCCGGATCTATGGCCATGAAAATCCCACCCACGCTTTTCGCCGCCGACGAGAACATGGCCTGGCCGGTGATGCGGGACGCTGTCCGCTCCACATCCGGCAGGCGCGCGATGGTTTTCGAAATTTCTTCCGTCCCGGCTATTCTTTTGTCCAGCGCGGGGCTTGCGTTATACCCTTGCGGTTCCACCGTCACATGGCCGAACCCCATCCTGGCGCTGGTGTTTATCATATTGGTGTAAGAGTAATCGCCCATGGCGGTGAAGGTTACTGAAAGGAACACGCCGAAAGCCACCGTGAGGGCCGTGACGAACGTCCGGCGTTTGCGCCGCTGGATGTTTCTCCACGAAAGCTTTAACAACATGGAATCACCTGTGGCGGATGGCCTGGGCCGGATGGAGAATGGCCGCCTTTATGCCAGGGTAAACCACCGCCCCCATGGCGACAATGAACAGGAACACCAGCGGCTCGAGCACCGTTTTAAGCGTCACCTTGGCTTTCCAAATGGGATCGAAAGCCACGCCGCCGAAAGAGCCCCCTTTCCATGCCCACGACAGGTCCAGCCCATGGGCCTGGTAATGGAGCGCCACGGGCAAGCCCGCCGCCAGCGCCAGCGCGCAAGCCGCCGTGGCCAGCGCCAGCGCCTCGGCCAGCACAAGCCCCATAACCTGCCCGGGTGACACGCCGATAGCCTTCATCACACCGAATTCGGGAATCCTCTCGAATACGCTCATGAGCATCGCGTTGAAAGTTACCAGCCCGATGGCCGTGTATGTAAGCAGTATCATGAACGCCATTACCACGTCCAATAGCTCGAACACCCGGGCTACCACCGGCCTCAGCTGGCGCCAGTCTTTCACCTCCATCCCCGGCGCGGCCACAGTCACCGCCGCTAAAGCCTCGTCCAGATTCGCTGATGGGTTCTTCCTTTTTACGGCTATTTCGTGGGCGCCTTCCGGCAGGGCCATGAACTCCCTGAAAGCGTTCCCGGTCATAACAAGCCCGCCCCGGTCCAGCCCTTCGCTGACCGATTTTAAAACCCCCCGCACCCGGTAAATGTCGTTGGCCATGGAGCCGTCCGCCGCCTGTCCCACCGCCACCACTTCAGACCCTACCCAAACACCCAGCGCACGCGCCAGTTTTTTACCGATTACCACCCCTTTTGGGTCGTCATCGGCGATCCATTCACCAGCCAGCAAGTGCCGGTGCAGGTAGGTGACGTTAAATTCATGGGCCGGATCCACCCCACGGATGGACACACCCGCGCTTCTGGAGCCCGCCGCCAGCAGGCCGAAACCGTACAGCCGTTCCGCCACATAAAAACCCCTGGACTCAAGCTTTGCCCTCAACGCCCCCCCATCGGGTATGGTTTTGTAAAAATCCGGGTCTTGCCTGTATCCTTCGCGATGGATCTGGACATCGCCAGTGTCCATGTCCACAATGTTCCCTATCATCACTGTCACCATCCCCTCCACCAGTGAAGTGTAGAAAACCATCACCGCGCCGGCGAGGCCCATGGCGCCCACGGTGACCAGCGCCCGCAGACGGTTGCGGGTAACGTTGCGCGCGGCCAGCACGAAGGGGTTCATGGCGCGCCCGCGGCCCGGCGAAGCTCTGAGAGGGAGAAAAGGGAGTCTGCCAGAGGTATGTCAAACTCCATGGCTTCGTATGTAAGCTCCGTAAATTCACCGGGTAGGTTCGAGGGGACCGCCTTCAGCACGGCGGGGATCCGCCTCCCTCCAAAAAGTCTTACGTTGTGGAATGTCATAACCCGGGCCGGCTTGAGGTCTTCGTCAAAATAGACCTCATGTACGGGTATGTAATCCTCGCCGGACACCCATACCTCCATTTGGATTTTCCCCCACACCACCGCCGCCTCCGGTTTGGGGGTCAGGTCGAAATCCATCATCTTCTTTCCGTCCCGCTCGCCATCGAAAGTTATCTCCACGAAGTAGTCATCCGTAAGGCGCGACTCTTTTACCAGATCGTCGTTGGTGAAATGGCTCCCCATCCATGAACCCATCATCATGCCCGCGGTGAGGCGGATGGTGCGGTCGGTCTTGGGAAGATAGGTGTATATGGTATCGCCGGACTTTAGAGTTGCCGTCCCTTTCTCCTTAAGGGGGGAAATTATGCGCACCAGGGTTTTTTCTTTTCCCAAAGACCATGCCTCCAGTTTGATGGAACGGGTGTAGTTGGCGGTTTTCACGCTCATGGCAAGCTTTGCGTGGGAGGAAATCCCTCGCCACATGTCATCTATCTTGCGCAAGATGGCCTCGGCCCGGGCCGAGGAGGGCGTTTCAGCCTGCGCCTGATAAGCTCCCGGCAGGGCTATCGCTATGGCCAACGCCATGATGGCCATGGTTTTCCGCGCGGCGGCGCAATACGGTGGTTTCATGAAGGCAGTTTACCATTTTGGGGCGGAACGGGGGATGGGGCAAAGGAGAGGAGTAGCGGAAGGGGATGGTTATTTCCCCTTCGCTCCCGCGGTTTTGGTTTTCATGCGGGCGGTAAAATCGTTCACGGCTTTTGTGGCCGAGGAGCATTTAGCCTCATCCACGGGCTCGGCGCAGGCCAGGGTGCGCTCGTGCATGAGCTGGTTCAAAATGCGCTCGTCCGATTCCATGTCCAGGCCCCGCATGCCCAGGTAAAACATGGCGATGGATGCCAGCACGGCGCAAACGCCCAGCCCTATAAGCAAAGGCTTCGCGCTGTGGCGTTTCTCTTCGGCGTATTCCATCTTCAAGCCTTCTTCCCGGTTTTTTCTTTTTTTGCTTTTTCAACGGATGGGGCGTAAGCCTTCTTTTTCGCCCATTCGTCCCAGTAATATATGATTGGGCTGGCCACATAAATGGATGAATATGTGCCTACCACTATGCCCACAAGCAAGGCGAAGGCGAAATCGTGTATCACGTCGCCGCCGAACAGGAAAAGCGCTATTACCACGATCATGGTGGTGCCGGAGGTGAGGATGGTCCTGCTTAAAGTCTGGTTCACCGAGAGGTTTAAAAGGTCTATGGTGGGCATGCCCCTCTTTATCCGCATGTTCTCGCGGATCCTGTCGAACACCACGATGGTGTCGTTGAGCGAATAACCGATTATGGTAAGCACCGCCGCCAGTACCGTAAGCGTGAATTCCTTGCCCAGAAGGGAAAGGGCGCCCATTATCACCAGCGGGTCGTGGATGGTGGCCAGCACCGCTCCCGCGGCGAACCGGAACTCGAACCTGAGCGCCAGGTAAATAAGGATGCCCACCAGCGAATACAGCACCGCCATCACGGCTTTCCAGCGAAGGTCGCTACCAACCTTAGGGCCCACCATCTCCACCCGTTCCACGGTGAACTTGCCGGCGAACTTGCCCCGCAAGGCCTGTTCCACCACCTGGGCGCGGGTCTGTCCCCCTTTGCTTTCTTCCTCTATGGGAACGCGCACCAGAAGGTCGCTGGCTGTTCCGTATTCCTGTATGGAATAATCGCCGAACTTCAGCGAACCTATAACCTCGCGCACTTCGCCAATGGGGGCCTGCTCCGTGAACCGGAGCTGGATAAGGGTGCCCCCCTTGAAATCTATGCCGTAATTAGGGCCTTTAACCGCAAGGGAAATTATGGACACGGCCACGAGAACGGCCGACACCAACATGGCCGTTTTACGTTTGCCTAAAAAATCAACATGCGTATCGGACTTTAAAAATCGCATCAGGCTACACCGTTCATATGGAGAGTTTGGCCACCCTGCGGGAGGCAAGGTACCACAGGAAAAATGTCCGCGACACGAACACCGCGGTAAATATGCTGGCCACAATACCTATGCAAAGGGTTATGGCGAACCCCTTAATCGGTCCCGTGCCGAACTGGAAAAGCACCACGGCGGCCACTATGGTGGTGACGTGGGTGTCCAATATGGTTAAAAACGCCCGGGAAAAACCCAACTCCACCGCCGTGCGCACCGTCTTGCCCAAGGAAAGCTCTTCCCGTATCCGCTCGAAAACCAGCACGTTTGCGTCCACGGCTATGCCTATGGTGAGTATCACCCCGGCGATGCCCGGCAGGGTCAGCGTGGCCCCGAAATAGGCCATGGCCCCCAGCAGGATTATTATGTTGAACACCAGAGCCACGTTAGCTATCAGCCCGCCGAACTTATAGTAAACCAGCATGAACAGCACCACCAGCGCGCCGCCTATCATGGCCGACATAACGCCGTGGCGTATGGAGTCCGCCCCCAAAGAAGGGCCCACGGAACGCTCTTCGAGTTTTATCAGCGGGGCGGGCAGGGCGCCGGCCCTGAGCACAATGGCCAGGTCCTTTGCCTCCTCATAGCTGAAGTTGCCCTCTATCATGGCTGTGCCGCCGGTGATAGGCTCCCGGATAACCGGGGCCGAATGCACGTTGCCGTCCAGCACTATGGCCATACGTTTGCCAACGCTGGCGGTGGTAAGGTCCCCGAATATCCGGGCCCCATCACGGTTGAAATCCACCGAGACATAGGGCATGTTCATCTCGTTCACCTGCACACGGGCGTTGGACACCAACACCCCGGTCATATCGGCTTTTTTCTTCACCAGGTAGGGTATCTTCTCCAAAACCCGTTTGGTTATCGGATCCAGCTTGCGTTCGTATAGAAGCTCCGAATCCGAGGGGACGCCCCTTTCCAGGGCCTCCTGCGGGGCGAACTGGTCGTTCACCATGCGGAACTCCAGCCTGGCGGTCTTGCCGATGAGGTTCATGGCCCGGTCCCGGTCCTGCACGCCGGGCAACTGGATGAGGATGCGGTTGTCCCCCTCGCGCTGGATGGTGGGCTCGGCCACGCCGAACTGGTCCACCCGGTTGCGCAGGGTTTCCAGCGCCTGGTCTATGGCGTTGTCGGCGACGGTTTTTCTGTAATCGGCGGTGTAGGCGATGGAGATCGTGGAGCCGCCGTCTTCTTTGCCGGTTACCTCGAACGCGCCGAAATCGCCAATGTTCTTCTCGGCGTCGGCGGATTGGGCGGAGCCGGGAAGCGAAACCCGTACATTCTCACCGTCCCTGCCGATGGAGGACACCACCACGCCTTTAGATTCCATGTGCCGCCGCAGGCTGTCCATCTCTGAATCCAGGGAAGAAACCACAGCCTTGTCCGCATCCACCTCGTAAACCAGGTGCATGCCGCCCTGCAGGTCCAGCCCCAGGTTTATTTTCTTGTCCAGAGGCAGGGCCGACCATAGGCATATGGCCGCAACAACGGCGATAAGGCCGAACCGCCAAAGAATGGTTTTATTCATTGTCCGGCTTTCCAGCCCCCTCGTTGTCTTTCAGGCGCTCTAAAATGGCGCTTTTTTGCATTTTAACGCGGACGTTTTCGGCGATCTCCACCGTCACCACGTCGTCCTTTATCTTGTAGATAACCCCAAACATGCCACCGCTGGTAAGGACGCTGTCCCCCTTTTTCAGCGACTCCTGGAGGGATTTTACCTCCCGGTTCCTTTTTGTCTGGGGCCGGATAAGCAAAAAATAGAAAATGGCGAACAGCGCCACGTAGAAAAGCACCATAACCACTGCGTGCCCCTCCTGGTTGGGAGCCCCTTCAGGAGCGGGGGCCATGGATAGCGCGGTTCTTGTCAAAATGTGGTAAATCATATTTTATCCGAGTCAAATGAAACGTTAACTCTAATCAAAACCCGCCTGTTTTGCAAGCGAAACCGGGGTTTGGGCGCTGTCACGGTCCGGTGGATGGTCAAAGGAAAAACCACGGTGAAGGGTGTTTGCCGGGGGCGCAAGTCCCCTTTGGTTGACTTGCTGGTTGCCTGTTATCTTGGCGGGCCGTGAAAGCTACTTCTTGGGAACGTCAGGAATGTCTTCTCCCCAGAACTTTTGCAGAAACTGGTCTCGTCCGGAATTGTAGCGGTAGAACTTGTATTGCAAGGCGCTTTTCTTGTAGTAATCCTGGTGGTAATCCTCCGCCGGGTAGAACTCCACCGCTTGCCTTATCTCCACCACGATGGGTTTTTTGAACCTTCCGGACAACTGTAAAAGCTTTTTGGACTCTTCCGCCAGCTGTTTTTGCTCCGGGCTATGGTAGAAAATCGCCGGGCGGTATGAGGAGCCCTGGTCAACGAACTGTCCATGCATGTCCGTGGGGTCTATGTTGCGCCAGAAGACATCCAGCAGTTTCCCATAGGAAACCTTTTGGGCGTCGTAATGCACCTCGATAGCCTCCAGGTGCCCCGTGGTTCCCGATGATACCTCTTTATAAGTGGGGTTCGCCTTATGGCCCCCGGTATATCCGGAAATTACTTTTATAACCCCTTCCGTTTTCTCGAAAGGTGGCTCCATGCACCAGAAACACCCACCGGCGAATGTGGCTTTTTCCAATTTCGTATCCCCTTTGCCTGCGGCCATGGCGTTAGTGGCGATGGTAACGGCCAAAATGGCCATGAGCGCCAATGTTTTCATAATATAACCGGGTATTGAAGAACAACCCTACTTGGTTTTAAACAAGTGGAGGTATTCCCCATACCCCTCCTTTTCCAAGTCCTTTACCGGGATAAACCGCAACGAGGCGGAATTCATGCAATACCTCAAACCGGTTGGCGCCGGGCCGTCGTTGAACACATGGCCCAGATGGCTGTCGCCATGTTTGCTCCGTACTTCAGTGCGGAACATCACGAAAGACCAGTCGCTTTTCTCCACGATGTTGGCCTTCTCCAGCGGCTTGGTAAAGCTGGGCCAGCCTGTTCCGGAATCATATTTGTCCAGACTGCTGAATAAAGGCTCGCCGGAAACTATGTCCACGTAAATGCCCGCCTCATGGTTTTGCCAGTAGAGGTTGTTAAAAGGCCGCTCAGTGCCGTTTTCCTGGGTAACATGGTACTGTTCCGCAGTGAGGATCTTGCGTATCTGTCCGGGGGACATTTTTTTCACCTCCCAAGGCTCCGCCATGGTGGCAGTCACTCCAATAAAAAGAACCACTAATATATGCCAGCCCTTAAACATATATATAATATACCGCTTAATGCTGTTAATGGAAATTGGTTTGCAAATATGGCCTTGCAATTGGCCGGGATAGGATATGGATTCCCAAACTTTCTGGAAGGACTGGGGCGTTTTCCCGCGCCTTGTAGCAGGACAAAGAGGCTCCAAAATCATCAAAACCAGCCTGGTGATTATGGAGTTTCTCCACCTCTTCCAGCGCATAGCTGTTCCATACCACCACGCCCCCTTGAATTCCATTGGCCGCATACAGCAATTCCCGGCGGTCTTCCCGGGCCTGGTCCAGAAGAAGGGCTATAAGCGCCGCACCGCCGATTTTCATGGCTAATACTTTTCTGATATCCGCCACCCCATCCTGGTTTTTATAGATTGGGTTCAACTCTTCAAGCCCGGCTTTGGCCCCTTTGTCCGTTTGCCAGGCGTCTATAGCCGAGAAGGCCAGATAGGATGAAAATAGGCCCCTCTCTTCCGCCGTCCATGCGCATGAGGGAAGGGTGATGGGCAGGATAAAAAGCGCCAGGTAGCGGAGCTGGAACACACCGGCGAATAACCGGCGGCCCCCGGACCGCCGTACTTCCATCTCTGCTTCCCCAATGCTCATGGACGCCCCCTCATTCAGGGTATGTGACCAGTCATCCCATATTACATTGTTTTACCTGTAAACAGCCAACCAGAGGACATGCGGTTTGGCGCTGAGATCAATCAGGATACCCATCATTCCCCCAATAAGAGGTGATGAATAAACCCCGGTACCCCCCCCCGAAAGGATAAATGACCAGCATTTAGGCGTTGAAAATGATTATTAGAATCAGCTTTATATTAAGTCTAATAGGGTATATATTCTCAGTAAAAGGGATTTTAAACGATTGCTGGCCGGGGGCTGATGAAGTTATGAAAGCCACGGATTTTAATATAATAATCGCTGGGCAGGCAGGGCAAGGGCTTAACACCATCTCCGGTCTTCTGTTGAAGACACTTACCAAGGGCGGGTGGCACGTGTACGCCTCCCAGAATTACATGTCCCGGGTGAGGGGTGGCCACAATTTCATGAACATCAGGATAAGCCAATCCCCTGTATTCTCCACTCCCGCCGGGGCGAACATGCTGGTGGCGCTGGATCAGCGCAGTGTGGATGAACATCTGCGAAGGCTGGAAGACCCTGCGGTGGTGGTGTATGACATGGAATCCGTCAAACCAGCCCAAGGGGCCAATGGAACCATATGGGCCGGGGCTCCGCTATTAAAGCTTGCCAAGGAGAATGGCGGCGTCATTTACCAAAATTCCGTGGCGTTGGGCGGCATCATGGCCCTACTGGGGGTGGGGCTTACAGACCTTTCCGGCGTTTTCTCCAAGAGGTTCTCGAAAAACCGGAAAGTCCTGGAAGACAATGTGCGGGCCGCCAAGGCTGGTTTTGATTACATGACATCCATAAACGGCCATTTCAATTTCATGCCTACCCTCCCACAGAGGGAAAAAAGGCTTCTTATGAATGGCGCCGAGGCTATGGGGCTTGGAATGATAGCCGGTGGCTTAAGGTTTGTGGCGGCTTACCCCATGTCCCCCTCCACCGGGGTGTTCACATATATCGCCGAGAAGGCCGCCAGGGTGGGCATAATCGCAGAGCAGGCGGAAGACGAGATAGCCGCCATCAACATGGCCATAGGCGCATCCGCCGCCGGGGCGCGCTCGGCCACCATGACTTCCGGCGGGGGGCTGGCGCTGATGGTGGAAGGGGTGAGCCTTGCTGGAATCATGGAAACGCCGCTGGTAATCGCCGATCTCCAGCGGCCCGGTCCGGCCACAGGGCTTCCCACCAGGACGGGGCAGGAAGACCTGGATTTCGTATTGTCGCTTGGGCATGGCGAGTTCCCCCGATTCATCTTCGCCCCCGGGACGGTGGAAGAGACTTTCTACACTTCAGCCGCCGCCATGAATCTGGCGGACAAATACCAGGTTCCGGTTTTTATCCTGGGGGATCAGCTGTTGGTGGATAGTTACAGCACGCTGGACAAACTGGACATCCCCAAAATCCGTAACGAAAACTATTTGATATCCAACGAGCATTTGGGAAAAGAACCATACCTGCGCTATCGCTTCACTGAAACCGGCGTATCCCCCCGCGCATATTTTGGCCAGGCGGGAACCCATTTCATTTCCGACTGTCACGTGCACGAAGAGGACGGGCACATATCCGAGGACGCGGAGATATCCAGCAAAATGGCTGAGAAACGGTTCCGCAAACTCATCGGGATGAAAAACGAGCCATACGGGCCAAAGTATTATGGCCCTGAAAAAGCGCAGGTCGCGCTGGTCTGCTGGGGCTCTACCTATGGCGCGGTAAAAGAGACCGTGGATAATTTCGGGCAAGAGGGTGGCGGACTGGGGATGGTCCATTTCAACAGGATATGGCCATTCCCAGGTGAAGACACACTGGAGATTTTAAGGGGCTGTAAAAAGATATTCGTTGTGGAGAACAACATACAAGGCCAGTTCAACCGCCTGCTGAGGAGGGAAACCGGGATCAGGACGGAAGAGCCCATCCTCCGGTATGATGGCCGACCCTTCAGCGTGCAATTCATTACCCAGGAGATTTTGACGAGGCTGGCATGAGCGCTACAAGTGAATTCCATTATGAACGCGAGACATCATGGTGCCCGGGTTGCGGGGATTTCCAGATTCTAAAATCCGTGGAGCAGGCGCTTGTTGCGTTGGGCAAAAAACCGGGGGAGGTGCTGGTGGTGTCCGGCATAGGGCAGGCGGCGAAACTTCCCCATTACCTCAATGCCAATGGCTTTAACGGACTGCACGGGCGGGCGTTGCCTCCGGCCTTCGGGGCCAAATGCGCCAATCACGAGCTCACGGTGTTGGTGACCACCGGTGACGGGGACTGTTACGGCGAGGGTGGAAACCATTTCATCCACGCCATCCGCCGCAACATAGACATCACGGTGATAGTCCACAACAACCAGATTTATGGATTGACCAAGGGGCAGGCCTCGCCCACGTCGGATATAGGGTTTGTAACCAAAACCCAGCCGGGCGGCGTGGTGCTCACGCCGTTCAACCCTCTGGCGGTGGCCATATCGCTGGAGGCGGCCTTCGTGGCGAGGGCTTTTTCCAAAGATACCGACCATGTGGCAAGCCTCATAGTTGAAGGGGTGAAAACGCCGGGATTCGCGTTGATAGACGTCTTACAGCCTTGCGTCTCGTTCAACAAGGTGAACACATACCAGTGGTACCAGCAGAGGGTTTACAGGCTGGATGAGGACGGCTATGACCCGGCAGACAAGCTGAAAGCCTTCGAAAAAGCACTAGAATGGGGAGAGAGGATCCCCACCGGTGTCCTATACAAGAACCCTAGGGCGGAGTCATATCTGGACCATTTCATTAAACCGGGCGAGAAGCCTCTGGTTAAGCGGGAAAGGCCGCGGGGGGAGATAGAGGCGCTGGTCAACGAGTTTTACTCGGAAATATAGTAAGGCAGTTTACGGAGCGGCGGCGGCGCGGGGGTATCATCTTCAGCGTCCCCATCGGCCCATCGTCTGCCGCCCACCATGAACAGGGGAATGAAAACCGGGATGTAATAGAGTGAATCGCCCCACACGAAATCCGTCCCCTCCCCGATGGGACCGTATTGATACCAGGCGGCCACGCAAACGATGAACAGGACGTAAAGCGGCCACATCAATTGCCAGTATGGGGTTTGCGGTTGCCACCAGGGGGCGCATATCAGGATAAATGCAATGGCGAAGAGGAAAATCACCATCCCGAATTTGCCGGGGCTTATGTTTTCCTGAAGTAACCAGTTGGCGGATATGGCGAAAAACCAGACAAAAGCCACATACCACCCGGCGATCCATATCATCTTCTCGTTGCTACGGTCTTTTACGCCCATGGGCTAGGCCATTTCCAGCTTTTTGAGTTTTCGTATTTTATCTCGATACATCGCGGCGGTCTCAAAGTCAAGCTCCTTGGCGGCTTTTTTCATCCGCGTGTCATAATCGCGAATCAGCCGCTCCAGCTCCTCGTCCGGCATGTACTCCAACGGCTCTTCGCCCGCCTTGGGAACGGTGAGGTAATCACGCTCGTACACTGAAGTGAGGGCGTCCGCTATTTTCTTCTTCACGCTTTGGGGGGTTATGCCGTGCTTTGTATTGTACTCATGCTGGATGGCTCTCCGGCGGTTGGTCTCGTCTATGGCTTTTTTCATGGAGCCTGTGATCCTGTCGGCGTACATGATAACGGCCCCCTCCACATTCCGCGCCGCCCGGCCCGCGGTCTGGATCAGCGAGGTCTCGGAGCGCAAAAACCCCTCCATGTCGGCGTTCAATATGGCCACAAGGCTCACCTCGGGTATGTCCAGTCCCTCGCGCAGGAGGTTTATGCCTATAAGGACATCGAATTCCCCCATTCGCAAATCCTGGATTATGGACATCCGCTCTAGAGTTTTAATATCAGAGTGCAGATACCTGGCCCGAACTTCAAGCCCCTGGTAATAATCGGTCAGGTCTTCGGCCTGCTTTTTGGTCATGGCGGCCACCAGAGCGCGCTCGTTCCGGCCGGCCCGGATCCTTATCTCTTCCAGAAGGTCGTCCACCTGGTTTTTTACCGGTCTTATGAAAATCTGCGGGTCGCACAATCCGGTGGGCCTGGCCACTTGCTCCACCACCACTCCGCCGCTTTTTTCCAGCTCGTAGCCAGCCGGGGTGGCGGAGACGAAAATTATTTGCGGAGTCCTTTCCTCGAATTCGTTGAAGGAAAGAGGGCGGTTGTCATAGGCCGACGGCAGGCGGAACCCAAAATCCACCAGTGATTTTTTGCGCGACCGGTCCCCTTTTAACATGGCCCCCAGCTGGGGCACGGTTTGATGGCTTTCATCTATGATAAGCAGGGCGTCTTTAGGCAGGAAATCCAGCAAGGTGGGTGGCGGCTCACCCGGGTTCCTACCGGTAAGATAGCGGGAATAGTTTTCTATCCCGTTGCAATAGCCGATGGCCTTTATCATCTCAATGTCGGCCATGGTGCGCTCCTCGATCCGCTGGGCCTCCAGAAGCTTCCCCCGGGCGGTGAAATCCGCTTCCGTCTCCAATAGCTCGGCGCGGATTTGTTTGAGCGCCTGGCCCATCATGTCCGCCGGGGTGACGTAGTGGGAGCCGGGATAGATGTTGATGGAATCGATACGGTTTAAAACCTTGCCCGTAAGGGAATCCACTATGCTTATGCTGTCTATCTCGTCGCCGAAAAACTCCACCCGCACCGCCGTGTCGGTTTCGTATATGGGAAGAATTTCCACCACGTCGCCGTTCACCCTGAACGTGCCACGCTGGAAATCCACGTTGTTGCGCTCATACTGGATGTCCACCAGTTTTTCCAAAAGCCCGTCACGCTCCATGGCCGCCCCGCGCTCAATGGTTATGCGCATGGCGTTGTACGCCTCCGGAGAGCCAAGGCCGTATATGCAGGAGACCGATGCCACTATCACCACATCCCGCCGCTCCAGCAGGCTCATGGTGGCGGCGTGGCGCATTTTGTCTATCTCGTCGTTGATGGCCGAGTCTTTTTCAATATATGTCCCGGTTTTAGGAAGGTAGGCTTCGGGCTGGTAATAGTCGTAGTAAGACACAAAGTAGCCCACAGCGTTTTCCGGGAAAAAACTTTTGAATTCGGAGTAAAGCTGGGCGGCCAGGGTCTTGTTGTGCGCTATCACCAGCGCGGGCCGCTGGGTTTTTTCGATGACCTGGGCGATGGTGAAAGTTTTGCCGGAGCCTGTTACCCCCAGCAGGGTCTGAAACATGTCTCCCCGCTCCACCCCATCCACCAGCTGGCGGATGGCTTCGGGCTGGTCCCCTTTGGGGGCAAACTCTGAAATTATCTTGAATTTTGCGCTCATCCACCCATTATAAATGAAACTTGGGCGCTGGCCGGGCCATGGGAGGATTTAAAAGTAACAGGCAAAAAAAGGCGCGAACGTTAGTAAACATTCGCGCCTCGTCTTTCAGTTATGGCGGGCCGTTTTACAGGCTTATGGCTACCTTCCGCCCTTGGGTATCGGAGAATTGCGACGCGGCCTGCTGTTCGGCGGGAGCCTTGTTAATGGCCTGGTCCCATGCCTCCCGCATGGGAGCGAGAATTTCAAGGCACACCGCAAGCTCCTTCATATCTCCATGGATGTTGGCGTTGATCAGATGCCGGGTCACTTGGGCGTACACCCTGGAAAGGTTCGCCGCCACCTCGCCGCCGCTGTTCATATCCAGCGCCACTGTAAGCTCGTGGATTATCTTTTGCGCCTTGCTGATGGCCACGCCCCGCCCGGCGATGTCGCGGGTCTCTATCTTCATCCTGGCCTCGTTTATGAACCGTATGGCCCCGTCGTACATCAACAGGATCAGCTTGGCTTTGCTGGAGGTGGACACCTGTGTAACCTGATAGGCCGATGGTTTTCCATAAACGTTCATTTCCGCGTCTCCCTTTATTATCAGCGTCCCCAGTTCGTATTAAGGCTGGACAACTGCTGGCTAAGATACTGTTGTTGGGATGTAAGCTTCGCCAGCAAAACCTCCAGGTTGGCGAACTTGGCTTTTAGATCTTCCTCTTTCTTCGTAAGTCTTACTTCCAGATCCGATACCTGGTCCTGGAACTCCGCGTCCCTCGACTCGATGCTACGGTTCTGGTTGAAAATCAACCCTTCGGTGGAGAACTCGGTGTACGAGCCGGTGTTGGCCTCCACCCTGGACGCCACGCCGTTGGTTATGGTCATCGTTCCTGTGGCGCCCTCGGTGAGGGAGCCGGTGCGCAGGAGAAGCCCATCCAAAACCGAGTCTGTGGCTCCGTAGGCGTAGTTGCCGTCCTGGGTCAACGAAATCCAGTCGCTCGTACCCTGTTTTTTAAGTTTCAGAACGCCACCTTCAACCTTGGTGTCATATACACCACCCTGGGTAAGCCCCGTGGCTGATATGAAAGTGTAGGTTCCGCTACCGCTGGGGGCGAAAAGCCTGGCCACCTCGGTGAACCGGCTTTTGAGCGTGTCGGAGAAAGTGGTGGTATCCACAGTGAGTTGGTTGTTTATGTCGGTTTTTATCCCCACCTGGGAAAGCGACGATAACTTCGTTGGGTCTGTGGGGTCTATCCCTGGAATGGAGCCGCTCATGATGGCCCTCAGCTGGTTCTGCATGGTCATCAGGGTGCCGTTTCCGAAAAGCGTCCCCTTGGTCTGGTTTGTCGAGTCGTAGGAGAGCTGTTCCCTGAAATAGTCCATCGCGTCGTTGTACGCGCTGACGAAGGCCTGCACATTTTCAAGGATGATGTCGTAATCGGTGGAGACCGTTACGGTTCCGGAGCCCAAGGTCTGCAAATTCAGCGTGGTGTCGGCGATGACATCATCCACCGTGTTGGAGCTTTTTGTGATTGCCACCCCGTCCACCGTAAGGTTTGCGTTCTGCGCCGCCTGTGTGGTGGAGAAAGAGAGCGTGCCCAGGTTCATGGATGTGGACATGGAGAAGGCGTTGGCGGCGCCGGTGTCGTCCCCCGTCACCATGAGCATGTACTGCTGGCTGGCGGAGGTGCCAGCGTTTATTATGGTGGCAGACACCCCGGCCCCGGAGTTGGTTATGTTGTTCTTGATCTCCTCCAGCGACTGGCCGGAGGTGACCGATACGTTTGTGCTACCAATAGTGATGGTTCCCGAAAGCCCCGCCGCGGCGGTAAAACTTGAGAACGTCTGGTTTGAAGCGGATTTTTGCGCCTGCGCCAGCTGGGACACTTTGATGTTGTAAGAGCCATCCACCGCCGTTGACTCGGAAGAGACGGACATAACAGTCCCGGCGGCGGAATTGTTGTTGGCGAAAGTGGCGCTCCGGCTGGCGAACTTGCTGGTGGAGCTGAGCTTTGCGGCGGCGGACTCCAGGGCGAGCATGCGGGTGCTCGCTTCCTGCCAGGCGGCTTTCTCGTTGGAAAGCACCGTGCGTTTGTCTTCTATGAGCTGAATGGGGCGCCGCTCTATCTCCATAATCTGGCTGATTATGGATGTGGTGTTCATCCCCGAGATAAGCCCATCTACTGTAATAGCCATACCGCTACCCTGTTATGACGCCGGATAATTTAAATCTTGCTTATTTATCGGTACGCCGGCCCGTGAGCTTTAGCTTTTTATTACGGCCTCAATATAGCACATAATTCATTGAAACTCCAAGCATTTTGCCGGATTGGAACCAGTTGGCCTTTGTTCCAGCTAAAAAATGGCGGAGCCCTTCCGTAGGGCTCCGCCTTCAAAGGTTTGGGAAAATCCTTTTCCCTTTTAACCCAAGAGCTGTAACACCGTCTGCGGTACCAGGTTGGCCTGGGCCAGGATCGCCGTGGCGGCCTGCACCAGTATCTGGTTCCGGGTGAATTTCGATATTTCCAGAGAGTAGTCGGCGTCGCGGATCTGCGATTCGGCGGCCTGCAGGTTCTCGGAGCTCACCGCCAGGTTGTTGATGGTGTGCACCAGCCGGTTCTGCACCGCGCCCAGTTTACCGCGGCCTTCCGTCACGGTTGACAGGGCCGAATCCAACCGGGACATGGAATCCAGGGCCGACTGGACATGGGTCACCGATATGTTGGTGATGTTCAAACCTGTGGAGTCTATGGCGGTAAGGTCCACCGCGCTGTTTAGGTTGATGCGGTCGTTTACCGTGGCCTGCATGCCCACATGGATCACCACAGATCCGCCAGCGGGGATACCTGCGGCCAAAGAGCCGTCCAGAAGTTTCTGCCCGTTGAATTCGGTGACCAGCGAGATCCTGTCTATCTCGGCCCGGAGCGCGTTGAACTCACGGTTAATGGTCTGCCGCTCGGTGGAGCCTACGGTGCCTGTGGCGGCCTGGGAGGCCAGTTCCCGCATACGGACAAGGATTGAAGACTGCTCGGAGAGGGCGCCTTCCGCGGTGTTTATGAGGCTCACGCCGTCGGAGGCGTTTCTGGAGGCCTGCTGGAGGGAGCGGATGTCACCCCGCAGAGCTTCAGATATGGCCAGGCCGGCCGCATCGTCCGCGCCGCGGTTGATTCTCAAACCGGAAGAGAGCCGTTCAAGAGAAGTGCCCAACTGCGCATTGTTGTTGGACAAGTGCCGCTGGGCGGTCACTGAGTAAAGGTTGTTGTAAACTCGCAGACCCATGATGTCCTCCCTGATCTAAATTTTTAAGCCCCAGCGTCCTTGCCAAAGCTTTATTACGTTTAACCTCTTGTTGTTCGAGCCTTTCCTCGAACATGATTATGTATCGTCCGCGCGAAATTTTTACTTGAGTACTTTTTTACGAAGGTGTTGTTGAAAAGTGAACGCAAGGCACAGAATATGCCTTGCAAGGGATAATTGTCTGATATTTAGGGTGTTAAGATAAAGAAAGACGGGGTAAGGCCGTGTCCATGTCCTTTATAAGGCGGTTTATCCTGTCATGTTTTGTTTTCAGCGAAGCGCGGTTCACTATGAGCCGGGCGGTAATTTCCATTATCTGCTCAACCTCTGAAAGGCCGTTTTGCCGCAGGGTTTCCCCGGTGGAAACCAGATCCACTATCCGCTCCGAAAGGCCCACCAGCGGGGCAAGCTCGATGGAGCCGTATAGTTTGATAATTTCTATTTGCACGCCGCGCCCGGCGAAATGGGACTCGGTAATGTTGGGGAACTTGGTGGCGATGCGGACATGGGTCCAGTTCCGGGGATTGTCGTTCACCGAAAGCTCTTTGGGCTCGGCCACCACCATCCGGCAATATCCGAATTTTAAGTCCAGCGGCTCGTAAAGGTCCTTCCCCTGCTCGGCCAGCACGTCGGCGCCGGATACTCCCAAATCCGCCGCGCCGTTCTCCACATAGGTAGGAATATCGGTGTCCCGCACCACAATGGCGGTGGCGTTGCCTGTTTTGGCTTGGAATATCAGCCTGCGGCTGTCTTCTAAAACATCTGAAAAATCAAGCCCAACCTCCCTCAATAATATAACGGAGGGTTTAAGGTTCCGCCCTTTGGGCAGGGCTACCATAATATGATCCATCGCCGATCCTTTTATTGGAATATCACCGGATAACCGGGTTTTTCAATTATATGCGTAACAGCCACTTCCAGGTAACAGTTAAGTTGCGATACGCTATGCAGGTAGCTCAAACATGAAGTTAGGCGGCGCCAATCATAATCTGGACCGTATTCGTGATCTGGCTCTGGCGGCGAAGATTTTTCTGGCTCCCTCATCATCATCCTCATCGTATATATCGCCTATAACCACCTCAATAATATCTTCAAGCGTGACGATGCCCTGTCTCTCACCGGTTTGGGAATAAATGACAGCCATGTGGCTCCTCTTATCCTGCATAAGCCGCAATGCGCCAAGAGCGGAATCTGTGGTGCGGATTTTTAAAACAGGGCGGATTATTGATTGCCAGGCCGTTTCCCCGGACTCTCTGAAAGCGATGAATTCCTTCGTGTGCAGTATGCCCACAATATTGCCATCATCAACGACTGGTAATCGAGTGTGGCCGGAGCTCAGCGCCAGTTGCATTACATCCGCCAGAGAATCGGTTTTCCGTATGTGGATTACTTGGCTCCATTGAAGCATCATGTCGTTTATTCGCTTGTTTTCTATGTCTGCCATATTCAGGATGAATCTCTGATGAGCGGGGGATAAGTCGTCAATCTCAATGGATACCGGCCCTGAGGGCGCTTCCGCCGCCCTTGTTTCCCTGGAAAAGGACCATACGATCATTTTCGTGGACCATTCCAGTATGTTTATCACAGGAGCCAGGAGCCGGTCGGCCATGAACAGCCATTTTGTTCCCGCAAGAGCTATTTTGGCGGGATTCCGCATCGCCAGTGTTTTAGGGACCAGCTCGCCCGCCACAACGCCGAGATAGGTTATCGGAATGACCACCAGCGCCACAGCCATGAATTCGGCTACCGGCGCCCGCATTCCGAATGTCTCGATGAAAAAAGGTTCTATGGTTTCAGCGGCTCCAGCGCCGCCAATTGCGGCGGCGATGGCTCCGACCAGGGTGATGCCGATTTGAATCACGGACAAGGTCCGTTCAGGGTTGTCCCTCAGGTAAAGTAGCGATTGGGCGTGTTTGTCCCCTTTTTTCGCCAGGCTTCTCAGGTAAGGTTTCGGGACCGAAACGAAAGCCATCTCGTATGCCGCCATCATGCCGTTGCACATGAGGCATAATGCGATGACAATGATTTCTTCCATAACGTGAAGCTCCTTTGCGAACGCTCAAATTTATGGCGCGTTCGATGAAAATAAAATAATACTATACGTTTCGCTACTGGCGTTCCAAGCTCACCATGCCCTGTTCCGCCGATTTCCGCAACGGGTCTCCTGGTTTGGCCATTTCCAGGAAAGTTTTGTATTCCACCAAGGCTGAAGCCTTTTGACCCAGGGCTTTGTAAGCTCTAGCCAAAGCCAAATGGCTTATGGCCCGGTTCTCTATGAGCAAAGCGCGCTTAATAGATTCCACCGCTGAGGCGGCATCCCCCTTCATTATAAAGGCCAGCCCCAGGTTGTGGTGGGCTTCGGCGGAGTTGGGGTCCATCCTTAACGCTTCGGTGTTCTGGCGGATGGCTTCCATTGCGTCCCCGGCGGTGAGGGCCGCAAGCCCCATGATCTCCCGGAACCGCGACTGGTCCGGGAAAGCCCGCGCCCCGGCCAGCGCCGTTTTATAGCCTTTCCTGTAATCTCCAGTGTGGACATACGCCTTCGCCAGATAATACGCCTCGTCGGCTAAGGGCTCCACAGGCGGAACGGACTTGGACCATGCGAAAAGCCCGATGGACAATACCGCCGCCATTACAATGGCTATAAACCTGCGCTCCGTATAACGTTTCCAGATCCAAACCGTTAAAAAGCCCGAGCCTATGGCCAGAAAAGGCGTCGCCTCCATCCGGAACCGCCCGGAAGGGTAAAAAATCAGCATTGTGGCGAAAGCCACAATCACCGGGATAGTCAGCGCCAGGAACCTGCGGTCCCGCCACGCCCCAATCGCCAGGCCGGGAAGCCCCAGGGCTAACAGGGCCGCAAAAGTTGGGAACGGCAAACGCAACGCCCACGAGAACCGCGCCGCCTGGGGATAGGAATGGTTGTCGGGAATTTCGAAGTCGGCAACCATCATATTCAGCTTTCGCCAAAGGATGCCCGGAGCCATCGCGGGATTTTCCGCCAGGAAACGGATTGTCGCCCCACGCCAGTATTTTGAGACCTCCGGGGGTGAAAGCTTTTTCCCCAGCCTGCGTTCCGCTTCCCGGTGAAAATCCGTCTCGGCGGTTTCCGGGCCGGACCGCGCGAAAGCCGGTGTTCTATGGCGTCCCGTCAGATTGTCAGGATTCTGGGATGCGTAAAGGAGCCTGCCCCCTTGTGTGGGTAGAAATTGGATTTCGCCGGAAACGTAGAGACTGCGGATTATGATTGGCGAGATGCCCGCCATAAAAGCCAGGGTCAGAACAATTCCGTGGGTCAAATTCGCGCGCCACCTTTTTTTTACGCCGGCGAGGGATGCCAGCCACGCCAGCGGTAGCATGAGTATCAGGTTCGCCCGGCATAATGTGGCCAAAGCACCCAAAATTCCGGCCCCAGCCCAAGGGCTTGCGCTCTCCCGCTCCATGGCGCGCAGGAGCGTCAATATGAATAGAAGTGACAGGAACACCGAAAGCGTGGTCTTTAACGTCAAGAGCGAAAAGAACGCCGCCGGGCCGTATAGGGCGTACAACATGCCGCTGATGACGCCCACGGACCGCCCCCCGGTTTTTAGCCCGATATGCGCCGTGATGGCGGCGGAGGCGGAATCCATGACCATCTGGATGAGCCTGGGGAGCATGAGCCCGTCGCCGAAAAGAAAATACAAGGCGCCAAGGAAATATCCATAGAGTGGATCCATGAAGAAAAGACGGTTTTCCCCGACGATGTAGCCGCTGGCGATGGAACGGGCAAGGCCGATATAATAGCTTTCATCCAGCGTGGGCATCCGCAAGAGGGGGTTGCCCGCGCTGAGGGCCAGATGGGCAAGCCGAAAAAGAAATGCGGCCCCAAAAACCGTTGTGTACAACTTACCCTCGCCGTGAGTTGGCGCTTTACCGGCAATCATCTGATGAACCAGCGCAGGCGTATCCCGTTCCAAGACGAATTGACGAATTGGGGGCGCGACGGAGCGAACCGTGGATTATCTTGCTTAATTGGAAAACGCCCATATTGGCTATGCTAGCTTTGCGCCAACGTTCAAGTCAACGTGGCCGAGTCTGTTATTTACTGCGCTCCATCATTACGCTAACGCTATTGTGTTGAACGAAGGCGTATTAAAATGGAATCAATAACTATGTTATTGGCAAATGGCGTAAAGGGGTCGTATTGATGCGGATCGCCGTCAACCTTATTGTCGCCCTGATAATCGCCGCGGCCCCGGCGTGTGAACGGGGGTCATCCAACAGCCAAGGGCCCTATGTGTTCAACAAAGAGGAACAACCGCATATTTTCTTCATAGTGGTGGATACGTTGCGTTCCGACCACCTTTCCATCCACGGTTACGCCAGAGCCACCTCCCCAAACCTGGAATCCATTGCGCCAAAGTCCATGGTTTTCCTCAACGCAATCAGCCCGGCCCCATGGACGCTTCCATCTTTTGCCTCCATCCTGCTATCCAAACATGCCTTCAATCATGAAATGAACGACCGCAACGGATCAGCGTTTACCGGAAAGATACTGCCCGAGTATCTTGCGGAAAAAGGTTATCTCACGGTTTCGGTGCAGACCAACGCTTTTGTGGAGCCGTTACATAACGGTTTCTCGGATAAGTATATGTACGCTTCGGCGGAGAACGGGATAGACACCCGTGACGCCACCGCCATGGACCAAGCCATAGAATGGCTGGACAGCCACGACCTGTCGAACCAAAAGACCTTCATGTTCATCGGCCTTTTAGCGCCCCACTGGCCATATGACGCGAATAACGATTTCTTCCCGGATTATGTGGGCGACGAGATTTTCATCTCGGCTCCGGAGCGGTTGATGTCGGATTTCGGCGAGTCTGGCGACGGCGGCATGGGCCTGCTTTACTACAACAGGATACCTTATGGCATCAGGGAGATTCTCGGCAGTCCCGCCAGCGGCGGTTATTATACGGACGCCCGCGTTTACACCGCCGCCTACGACGCGGAGATAAATAACGCCGACTGCCAGATAGGCCGCTTCATAGAGTTCCTCAAAGAGAAAAAGCTTTATGACAAGGCGATGCTTATAATCACCGCCGACCATGGCGAGAACAACGCCGACCATGAAAAGTATTTCGCCCATGGCGGCCAGTCAAACGGGTTATACAACTCCCTGGTGCATGTCCCCCTGATTATCAAACTGCCCAACCAGGACCGGGGCCGCGAAATAACGGAATATGTGCGGTCTGTCGATATAATGCCGACGGTTTTGGATTACCTCGGGATGGCAGTCGAGGGGGTGGACGGAAAAAGCCTGATGCCCATCATGGAGAATACCGGCGAAGTGAATTATGAAGATCGCCCGGTCTTGTCTTATTACAAGCAGGTGGGCGGAGCCACCAAGGAGCTATCCATAATAAAAAGCGGTTACAAGCTGATCGCGGACACGGAGGGGAAGGCGGAGCTTTACGACCTGTCGCGCGACCCCGGCGAGACCTCCAACCTGGCCGCCGCCAATCCGGCCATGGTGGAAGAGTTGAAAGCCGAGCTTGTGGCCCAAAGCGGCATCGGGCTGGAATGAAGCGCCGGCTTGGTAGTGTCCCAGTTTGAAAGTGCAGGGGAGATTCTTCACATACGCCCAGAATTACAATATAAAAGCCGTTGATAACATTGTCATCCTGAGCGAAACGCAAGTGAAGTGATGGATCTGCCTATTATTTGAGATTCAAACTGAGACACCACCGCCAGCTTCCTTGCTTTTACCTTTTGGCTCCAGTGTATTAAAATAAAATCCTTTCGGATACATTAACGGCTGTTTGCGGAGTATTTTACCGATGGACGAGATAGACAGGAAAATCCTGAACATTATCCAAACCCGGTTCCCCGTGGATCACGCCCCCTACGCCATCATAGGCGCGGAGATCGGCGTAAGCGAGGACGAGGCGTTTGGGAGGGTCAAGAAACTTTACGACACCGGCATCATTCGCCGTATAGGCGCCAGCTTCGACAGCCGCGGGCTGGGCTGGACCTCCACCCTGTGCGCCATGCGTGTGCCGCAGGATAAAATTGGCGACGTGGCCAAGGTTGTGAGCCGTTATCCGGGCGTCACCCACAACTATCAGCGCAACCACGAATACAACTTGTGGTTCACCCTTATCGCGCCGGACACCGGGACGGTGGACAAGACACTGAGCGAGATAGAGCGGGACTCCGGCTATGGGCCCGTGAGGAACATGCCCATGATAAAGAAGTTCAAGATAAAGGTGGACTTCAAGTTCAAGGAGAAGGCCGGAGAGTTGGAGGAGGTGGCGTAAGATGAAAAAAGAGATCACCGCTTACGACGTGAGGATAATGGCCGAGCTTCAGCGGAGCCTGCCCATGACGAAGAACCCCTTCAAGTCCATCGCCGATAAACTGGGAATCGCCGAAGAAGATGTTATCGCCAAGACCAGGGAGTACGCCGGGAAGAAATATTATAGAAGGTTTGGCGCAACCCTCCGTCACCAGAAAGCCGGTTTCACCGCCAATGGCATGGGGGTGTGGAGCGTTCCCGACGCGGCGGACCGCCAGCGGCTTGGGGAGCTTCTTTCCAACCGGCCCGAGGTGAGCCACGCCTACGAGCGCCCGTCGTTTGAGGACTGGCCGTTCCACCTGTTCACCATGATCCACGGGGAGTCGGAAGACGAGGTGAAACAGATAGCCAAACGCATGGCCGAAGAGACGGGGATAAAAGACTACGACGTCCTCTTCTCCACCAGGGAGTTCAAAAAAACATCCATGATGTATTTTGACCATTGGCCATTGCCCGAAGAAGGCAAGAACTAACCGCTAACACTATTTCAGGAGACTATCGTAATGAGCCTTCTCGTCGTCGGCACCATGGCCTACGATTCGGTGAAAACCCCCTTCGGCCAGCGGGACTGGGCGCTGGGCGGGTCCGCCACTTATTTTTCGCTGTCCGCAAGTTATTTTACAAAGGTGAACCTGGTGGCGGTGATCGGGAGCGATTTTGGCGATGGTGACATCGGCATGCTGGAAAAAAACGGCATCGACTTGAAAGGGGTGCAACGCTCCAGCGGGAAGTCTTTCCACTGGAAGGGGGAGTACGGGTTCGACCTCAACGAGGCCAAGACCCTGGAGACACATCTTAACGTCCTCCTGGATTTCGACCCCACTTTACCCGAGGACTATAAAAATTCTGAGTATGTGTTCCTGGCCAATATAGACCCCAAGCTCCAGCAAAAAGTTCTGGACCAGGTGAAAAATCCCAGGCTCATCGCCTGCGACACCATGAATTTCTGGATACAGGGAGCCCGCGATGAACTGTTGAAAACCCTTAAACGGGTCCACATATTGGTGATAAACGAGGGCGAGGCGCGCCAGCTGGCCGGTGAGGCCAACCTGGTGAAAGCCGCCCGGGGGATCATGGGTATGGGCCCGAAAACCCTTATCGTAAAACGGGGCGAATATGGCGCCCTGCTGTTTCACGATGGGGAGATTTTCGCCGCCCCCGCTTATCCGCTGGAGGAGGTGTTCGACCCCACCGGCGCCGGGGACACCTTCGCGGGCGGATTCATGGGGCATGTGGCCCGCATGGGTGACGGGCAGTTTAACGAGACCCGTTTGAGGCAGGCCATCATCATGGGCTCGGTCATGGCGTCGTTCACCGTCGAGAAATTCTCGGTGGACAGGCTGAAGGAGCTGGAGCGCAAGGAGATAGCCCAGCGGTTCCAGCGGTTCCGGCGGCTCACCCATTTCGAAGACGTCAGCGGCGAGATAGCGTAACGTGGCGATGAAACAGCCCGGTCCTGCCGGAAAAACGGATCTGCCGCCCATAGGGGTGTTGATTATCCTGTCAATCGTGTTTCCCGGCGCGGGCCAGCTGGCTAACAACCAGAAGGTGAAAGGCTGGATAATCGTGGGGGTGTCTGTCCTCATCGCCATAGCCTTTTTCTTCCAGCTGGCTGTCATCGCGTCGCCTGTGCATCAGGCCATAATGAGCGGCAGGGCCCCCACCGTGGACGACCAGTTCATAGACGGGCTAAAAAAGCTTTTGTGGATACTTTCCGGCGCGCTGGCGGTGTGGCTTGTGGCCATGGTTGACGCGGTGCTGGTGGGCCGGAAAAACGCTACGGCCAAAAGGAGGGGCTAAAAAAGGCCCGCCATGCGAGTCACCGGAGGCGCTTATCGCGGCGCCACGTTGTTCACATCCAAAGGGCTGGACGTGCGCCCCACTCCCGACAAGGTCAAACAGGCCATCTTCAACATTCTTGGCGAAAAAGTGGCGGGCGCATCGTTTCTGGACCTCTTCGCCGGATCCGGCGCCATGGGGCTGGAGGCCATGTCCAGAGGGGCGGCCCGGGTGACGCTGGTGGAAAACCGGCGGATGGACCTGGTGGAGCGGAACCTCAAAAAGCTGAGGCTTGAAGGCTCACCGGCCATCACCCTTATGAAAGCCGACGTTTTTCAGGCGCTGGCCGGCTTGGCCAGAGGCGGTTACAATTTCGACATAATCTACGCCGATCCCCCGTGGGACGCGGGATACGAAACCCGGATCGTGGAAGAAGCCGCCCCCGTCCTTTCGAAAGGGGGCGCGTTGGTCATGGAATCCAGCGCAAGGCACGCGCCGCCGGGAACGGAAGGGGGTTTGCCTCTTCGCCTTACCCGATCCCGCAAATACGGCGATACCCTTGTGAGCTTTTACGCTTCCGAGGATTGCTGACCGGCCCTTGTGCCGCCAGCTTTATTAGCGGCCTGCCGCATGGAGTGCAGGAACGGCTCCACGATCTCGATGGGAAGCGGAATGATGGTGTTCGTGGTGTGTTCCGAGGACATCTCGCGTAATGTTTGCAGATAACGCAATGTGAGCGCGGCAGGGCGGCCGGAAATGATCTCCGCCGCTTCGGCCAGCTTTGCGGCCGCCTCAAATTCGCCGAGGGAGTTGATCACCTTGGCGCGCCGTTCCCGTTCGGCCTCGGCCTGTTTGGCCATGGCCCGTTGCATCTCGGCGGGCAGGTCCACATGTTTTATCTCAACGTTGCTCACCTTTATGCCCCACGGGTCTGTCCGCTTGTCCAGAATGGCTTGCAGTTCGTGGTTTATCTTGTCCCGCTCGGCCAGGATGGAGTCCAGATCCACCTGCCCCAGCACGGACCGTAGTGAGGTTTGCGAAAGCTGGCCCGTGGCGTAAAAATAATCCTGAACCTGGATGACGGCCTTCTCCGGCTCCACCACTTTAAAATAGACCACCGCATTGACCTTCATGGACACGTTGTCCCGCGTTATGATGTCTTGCGGGGGCACATCGAGCGCCACAAGGCGAAGGGAAATGCGCACCATCTTATCTATCACTGGCCAGACTATTATCATGCCTGGCCCCTTTACCTTGTAATAACGGCCCAGGCGGAATATGACGCCCCGTTCATATTCGTTCAAAATGCGGATGGAAGAGGCCGTGATAATGGCTAGGACGATAATTACCGTTAGCGTGCCGGACATGACTACCCTCCTGACCTGGTTATAATTAGTCCCCTTGCCGGTATTATAAGGCGCCAAGGCGCAAGGCAAGAAAAAAAGAGCGGAGAACGGTGGCGGGCTAGTTGCTTATGTTCGAATCGCCGTCCATGGCCCGGCGGACCACCGAGGCCAGTTCCGCGTTGGTGACGGGTTTGTTTATTACCCCCCGGATGCCCAGGGTGTTGGCCTGTTCCAGCGACACCACCGAGCTTGCCCCGGTGAGGATCACCACCGGAATGTCCGGCCGCGTGGCCACCATCCGCTCCACCATCATCAGGCCGGAAAGCTTCGGCATCGAGTGGTCTGTTATCACAAGGTCAAACCTCTCCGGGGCGCTGTTGAAGAAGTCCAGGGCCGCCAGCGGATCGGTGAAAGCCTCCACCTTGTAGCCCAGTCTGGCCAGGGAGCGTTTGAGTACCTTCACCACAGGCTCCTCATCGTCCACAACCATTATGGTCTCCGTCCCCCTGGGCGTTTCACCTCCCATTTCCACTTCTATCTCGGCGGTGGCCTCTATCCGGGGGAGGTAAACGCAGAACGTGGAGCCTTTTTCCGGTTCGCTTTCCACCGTAATGGCGCCATCGTGGCTTGTAATAACGCCATGGACTATCGCCAGCCCCAGCCCCGTGCCCTCGCCCAGTGCTTTGGTTGTGAAGAACGGCTCGAAAATGCGCTCCATATCCTCTTTGCTTATGCCATGTCCCATGTCGCTCACGCAGAGCGTGACGTATTGACCTGGGCGTATCAGCCCCGCCACCGCGGGCATGGTTTCTTTAACTTCGCGATGGGCCAGGACCACTTTAATCTCGCCACCCTGGGCGCTCATGGAATGGCTGGCGTTGGAGATCAGGTTTAACAGCACCTGGTTCAACTGCGTCGGATCCGCCAATACCACGCCGGAGTTGACGTCTATATCCTCGCGCACACTAACCTTTGCGGGCAGGGAGGCCCGGATTAGCTTTAGCGACTCCCGGATGATCATGTGAGGCAGTATGGGCCGCATGTCCTTTTCGCTTTGACGGCTGAAAGTGAGGATCTGCTTGATAAGGTCCCGGGCTCTGCGGCCGGCCCTTAACACTTCCCTCAGGTCGTCCTGCGCCTCGAACCGCTCCGGTATGGAGTCCATCGCCATCTCGGTGTAGCCGATTATGGACGAGAGGATGTTGTTGAAGTCATGCGCTATGCCGCCCGCCAGCGCCCCCATGGCCTCCATCTTCTGCGAGTGGCGCACCTGTTTTTCAAGCTCCACTTCCCGGGTAATATCCCTTTTTACGGCTACGTAGTTAATTATCCGGCCCGCCTTGTCCAGCAGGGGGGAAATGACTGCCTCGTCCTCGTATAGCTCCCCGGCCTTGTTCTTGTTTATGATGTGCCCGCGCCACACGTGACCGCTGGAAATGGTCTTCCACATGTTCGCGTAATACTGGTGGTCGTGCTTGCCGCTTTTCAATATGCGCGGATTCTGGCCTATGGCCTCCGCTCTGGCATAACCCGTAATGCGCTCGAAAGCGGGATTTACGTACTGGATGATCCCGCTTATGTCGGTTATCACTATGGCCTCATCGGCCTGCTCCACGGCCATGGCCAGCCGCGCCAGGTCCTCGTTGGCCCTGGCCCGGTCGGTAATGTCTTTTAGCGCGCCAACCATCCGCTCCAGCGAGCCGTCTTTCCCGTAGAAGTTTTCGGCGTAGTGGTGCACAACCCGCTCTTCGCCATTGGCTGGTTTTACCCTGTAGTCCAGGTTTATGGGTTTTGTGTAGTCCAGTGAATCCATGATGGCCAGCCGCGCAACCCCCCGGTCGGCGGGGTGGATTATGGAAAAATACTCGTCCACTGTCATTTTGTCGGACTCGCCGGCCACGCCGAGGATCAGCTTTGTGCCGCTGGAGAGGATAATTTCCCCCTTGGCTATGTCGTACTCCCAAAGGCCGAGCTTGGCGGTTTTCTGGGCCCGTTCAAGCCTGTGCTGGCTTTCAAGCAGTTTGTCTTCGGCGGCCAGCCGCTCTGTTACATGTCTCATAAGAGGCTGGTAGAAGAACTTGTACAGTGCAGGCAGGATTATGGCGGTCAACAAAGCCGCGTCCAGCGTGCCGGTAACTGGCGGGGGCAACGGCGGCAAGTGGGCCAGGACGAACATCACCAACCCTTCGGCGATGAAAATGGCGATGGCCGTGATGGCCATCAGCCTCAACGCATTGTGGCTGTGGCTCAGCGGTTTCATGCCCTCTTTCCCGTGAGATGGTGAGGCTGTTTGCCCGGCCACGGGCTGGCTTTTCTCCGGACTCATTTTGAAGCCTCGGCCCCTATCACATATTGGCTGTCGTAAATGTTGATATGGCGGATGGATGAAAATCCGTCCCGCTTAAGCGATTCTTCGGCCTTATCCTCGGGTATCCTGTGGGAGAGCGGCGGGCCGCCTTCGGTCTCTATGGCGCGCCAGTCCACGGTAAAGAGCCTGCCGCCGGGTTTTAAAACCCTTGTTATTTCCGCATGGAAGGCTTTGTGGTCGTCTATCTCGTGAAAAAGGTTCACGTGGAAAACCACGTCAAGGGCGCCATCTTCCAGGGGGATGGTCTTGCCGTTTCCCAGCAATAGCTCCACGTTTGGCGAAGACCCGTTCTTCAGCTTTTCCCCGAATATGGAAAGCATCTCCGGCGAGATGTCCACACCGTACAGTTTGGCGCAGATCCTTGCCACAGGCGCGGCGAAAAACCCTGTTCCACACCCCAGGTCCAAAACGCTTTCGGCGCCGGTAAGGCCCATGGCGGCGGCCAGTTTTTCGGGATTCATTTTTTCAAGCCGCTCCGGGGATTCCAGCTTGCGCCAGTTTCGCGCGTCAAACACTTTGCCGTTATGGTTCATGGATTTAAAAAATCAGTGGCTGAGAGCCAAAAGAATTATCAGTCCGGCTTCAAAATAACCTTCAATAATCATATACTATCCCCAACCATATTGCCATAAGAGGCGCGGATGTTACTGCTTATAGACAATTACGATTCATTCACCTACAACCTTGCCCAATATCTGATAGAACTGGGGCAGGAGGTGAAGGTGGCCAGGAACGACGCCCTGTCGATTTCTGAAATAGAAAGGGCCGCGCCGGAGCGGATAGTAATCTCCCCCGGGCCCAAAACCCCTAAAGAGGCGGGCATTTCGGTGGATGTTATAAAGACCTTTACCGGGAAAATCCCCATCCTGGGGGTGTGCCTGGGGCACCAGTCCATGACGGCGGCTTACGGCGGCCTGGTGGTGAAGGCCAAAACACTGATGCACGGCAAAACCTGCATGGTCCATCATGACGGAAAAGGGGTTTACCGGGGGCTTCCCAACCCGTTCCGGGCCACACGGTATCACTCGCTGGTGGCCGACGAGGCCACTCTGCCGGACATTTTCGAGATAACCAGCCGCTCGGAGGATGGGGAGATAATGGGTATCAGGCACAAGACCGCCCCCACCGAGGGGGTGCAGTTCCACCCGGAATCCATAATGACCGACCATGGCAAAGAGCTTCTGGCGAATTTTCTGAAGTTTTAATAACACCACCAACGGCGAGCGCAAATAAAACCACGATGAGCATGAATATCAAGGAAGCGATCTCCCGGCTCCTGGACCTGGGAGACCTGACTGAAACGCAGATGACCTTTGTTATGGAGCAGATCATGACCGGCGGCGCGTCGGACGCGCAGATAGCCGCGTTTCTCGTGGCGCTTCGCATGAAAGGCGAGACGGTGGAGGAGATCACCGGCGCGGCCCGGGTTATGCGCGACAAGGCGTTGAAGGTGGAAGCGGGCCCCGGCGCGGTGGTGGACACCTGCGGCACCGGCGGAGACGGCGCCCACACGTTCAACGTATCCACCACCGCCGCGTTTGTGGCGGCGGGGGCGGGCCTGGTGGTGGCGAAACACGGCAACCGCGCCATATCGTCGAAATCCGGCTCGGCGGACGTGTTGAAAGCCCTGGGAGTGAACGTGGAGGCGGAGGTTAGCCGCGTGGAGGAATGCCTAAAAGAGGCTGGCATAGGTTTTCTTTTCGCCCCGGCGCTCCATTCGGCCATGAGGTTTGTGATGCCCGCCCGCAGGGACATAGGCGCCCGCACCATATTCAACGTGCTTGGCCCGCTCACCAACCCCGCCGGGGCCAAGCGGCAGGTGATGGGGGTTTACGACCGGAAGCTTATCGAACCCTTGGCCGTGGCGCTTGGGAAACTTGGCGCCGTTAAAGCTTTCGTTGTCCATGGCCAGGACGGGCTGGACGAAATAACCGTTACCGCCCCTACCTACATGGCCCTGCTGGAAAACGGCCAGGTGAAGACCCTCACCATAACCCCCGAACAGTTCGGCATACCCATCCATAAGCCTGACTCCATAAAAGGGGGAGACGCGGAGCAAAACGCCAAGATAACCCGCCACGTGCTGGAGGGGGAGAAAGGCGCCCACCGGGACATCACCCTTCTCAACGCCGCGGCGGTGATATGCGCCGGAGGGCTGGCCGATTTTATAGACGACGCCTTGCCCCTGGCCGAAAAATCCATAGACACCGGCGTGGCCCTTGAAAAGCTTGAAAAGCTGGTGAAAATAACCAACTCATGACAGCGGATTCAGCCAGCGCCCTTGCCGCCCGCCGCGAAAAACTTGTCGGCGCGGCCAGGCGCATTGTAGTCAAAGTAGGTAGCGGCGTGCTTTCCGGCGGCGGTCATGCCGAGGTGAACGCGCAGATCATGGCGGAAATAGCCCGGCAGGTTTCCGCCATAGCCTCCGGCGGGCGCCATGTGGCGCTGGTAAGCTCCGGCTCGGTAGCGCTGGGAACGCGGATTCTGGGCATTCCCCGCCACGGGTTGTCCATCCCCGTAAAACAGGCGGCGGCGGCGCTGGGGCAGGGAAGCCTGATTTCTCTCTGGGCGCAAAGTTTTTTAAAACACGAGCACAAAGTGGGGCAGGTCCTGCTTACCCATGACGACCTGCGGGACCGGCGCCGGTTTTTGAACGCCCGCAACACGCTCAACAGTCTGTTGGATTTTGGCGTGATCCCGGTCATAAACGAGAACGACACGGTTTCGGTGGACGAGATAAAGTTCGGCGACAACGACACTTTGTCCGCCCGGGTCACAAACCTTATCGAGGCGGACCTGCTGGTTATCCTCTCCGACGTCGAAGGGCTTTACACGGCCGACCCCAGGCTGGACCCTTCCGCGCGGAAACTGGATTATGTGGAGGAAGTGGACGAAAACATTCTATCCATGGCCGGTGATTCCTCATCCACCACCGGCCTTGGCGGCATGGCCTCCAAGGCGCGGGCGGCTGGCGAGGCCGCCAGGTTCGGCGCCCCAACCATAATCCTGCCGGGCATGAAACAGGGGGTTTTGCTTGACGCGATGGAAGGCCCTTCCACGGCGGGCACATTCTTTTTTCCCCACGAAGACCGGCTGGACAGCAAACGGCACTGGATAGAATACACCCTGGTTCCCGCAGGCAAGATACAGGTGGACGATGGCGCGCGCGACGCTATCGTTAATAAAGGGCGCAGTCTTCTGGCGTCTGGAATTACGGCGGTGGAAGGGGAGTTCGAGGATGGCGACGCCGTATCCATCGCCGGGCCGGACGGGAAGGTGTTCGCCAAAGGGTTGATAAACTACCCTGTCCACGAGGTGGAGAAAATCATGGGGCGCCACTCCAGCCTGATAGAAACGATATTGGGGTACAAGACTTACGACGAAGTGGCCCACCGCAACGATATGGTGGTGTACGGGGAGTGATGGATTAGCAAGGTGGCGTAAACTCGGCAAAGTAAAAAACTTGGTTTAATCACCTTGGCGCGAAAGGTTGCTGATGAAACGATTCCGATTACGTGTCGGTAATTATCGCGTATTGTCTGAATTGGATGGTGGTATAATAACAATTCTTGTGTAAAATGCTTAAAAAACGCGCCCTAATACTACTACCGTTATCACCTATCACGATGAATTCTAGCATCAGGAAATCAATAAGTCTCTTTTCTGGGGCTGGCGGTATGGATATTGGCATCAGAGATGCAGGTTTTGAAGTATTGGCTGAACTGGAAATTGATGAACATTGTTGCGCTACATTGCGGGCCAATGCGGAAAATAACAATTACAATTCACGAATAATTCAAAAGGATATCCGCAACGTCGATCCCCAATCACTACTGAAAGAACTTAACATTAAGAAAGGTGAATTGGATATTCTATTCGGTGGTCCACCATGTCAGTCGTTTTCATTGGCTGGGAAGCAACTTGGTTTAAGTGACGAGCGGGGTCCTCTACTTTTTGAGATCATTCGCTTTGCAAAGTCCATTCAACCCAAAGTGATTTTACTTGAGCAAGTCAAGGGGCTATTGTCATCCAAAGGTCACACGAATCGCCGAGGTGAGGTCTTTGAAAATTTTCTAAGTGAACTGGAGAAAATTAATTATACTCCAAAATGGCGTGCCATTCTTGCGTCTGATTTCGGGGTTCCGCAACTGCGAGAGCGGCTCTTTGTCATTGCAACGCGGGGACGTAATGGTTTTGTTTTTCCCGAGAGAACCCATGCTCCAGCGGAAGAATGCAATGGACTTTTTCATTATCAACCGTACGTTGGAACTGGAAAAGCAATCAAAGGTCTTGGGAAACCAGATTCCAAAATACAGGGGAAAACTGTTTATGAAAGGCTTGATAGTCATGTTGATGTGACTCCACCAAGAGATCGAGAACGAATCGCTCAAGTTCCAGAAGGATCTTATCTTTCCGCACAAACACATCTAGGTGAAGAACTTCGGTGCGGTTTGTCCCCTAAGGACACAACGAAATATCTTCGCCTCCATCGCAAGCGACCCGCAAACACTCTTCGATGCGGAGAGATATTCTATCATCCTACTGAAAACCGATATCTAACTCCACGCGAATACATGAGGATACATGGTTATCCTGACGACTATATTCTTAAAGGTCCTATAAGATCCAGAACGGGTTCTGTGCGAAATCTCGATCAACATAGACAGGTGGCAAATTCCGTTCCCCCTCCATTGGCTCGCATTCTTGGGCAACAGATAATGAGGTTCTTGGATGAGCAAGATATTTGAATTGTACGGATACCGGCTTGATTGCTGGAACGAGGAAGCCGCAGAAAACCGAGCGAAAGCATGGTGTCCTTTTATGGATGCTGAGTGTGATGGTGGTGGAAACCGTTACCTTTCAGCATTAGATTTGCGCAAAAGCCGTAATTTGCGGAAATTTTTCCCCGGTAAGGTTATTGTGCAATCCGGTGTTTGTTCACTTAGACTTCGTGATGGAGAACAGCCTTGGATAGTTTGCCCGCGTCGGCTTTTATCACTTCGCGCGCAAACACAGACCGACTACCAAACGCATGTGCGGACACAACTCGCAAAGTATGCTCAACTTGACTCAGGCAGAACATATCGCGCATGGTCAGAAGTGAAGATGAAGATTGAGACGAGAAATGACGATGATGAAGCAAAGTCATTTGATTATTCGTTTGACTATATTATTGCGGGGTCAGGCCGGAAGAGGCTTTCCGAGGTAGCAGGACTGATTGGGAAAGGAGAACGAGCTACACTGCCACTTGCAGAGGCAAACGGTTATACGATAGCCATTCGAAATGGCGAGCATTGGATTGAAGATTTCCCCACGGATCCAATAACCATTGTCGAGATTATGACCTCAAGCACCTCTGGTGGCGACAAGAAGAAAAGGACCCAAATCCCGATGGCTTGCGAGGACGCAATAATTGATCCTTCAAGCCATAATGGACCAGGCATCAACTACCGTCAGGTATGGGCGCGGATGGTAAGCCAACTTATCGTAAAATCTCAGGTGGGCATTGCATGGAACGGTAAAACATTCTGGTTGCTCCAAGATGTTCTCGCCAATTATATATCGAGCACCACAGCCCTTGAACTGTCTCGCTACATCGCAAAACGCCCGAATGAAGTAAATATTCTTGCATTTGGATACGGGGATATTGATGGCCGGAAGGCCGAACCAATAACCAAGCTTGAGGATTCAACTTTCTATGCAGGGCCTATAACTGAAAACGCAAAAAAAGGTCAGGCAAAGGGATTTATCGAGATCGTCAAGATTGGCGCCCCACCAGAAAAAGACCATCTCTGGCGTTCCTTGTTCAAGAGAACTCCTTGCGGTAGTTTGCGCTGGTGATGTGAAAACTATCTGGCAACAGTATATAAGGCGCTTTAAAACTCCATCCTGTGTATCGCCATCTGGGAACCGCCTTCTTTCACGCCCACCTCCAGCCACTGAAGCCCTTCCAGCCCTAGCGGCCTTAGCGCCTCCAACAACTTTTCACTTAGATAGGCCGAAAGAAGCTCCACCGTGGTGGCCTTGACGGGCAACACCTCGCAGTCGGACTTGGGGAACACGAACCGTTTGGGGCCGAACCGGGCCTCCAATTCCTCGCCGGTGATGGTGAGCGTCTGTCGCGGGTCTTCCCCGGCTATGAGTATCTTGTGGTCCAGCGTGTCGCAAACCCGTTTGATCAATGGATTGATCCGGTTGAAATCGGTTACGGTGTGGTTCATGGCCGGGTCGGCGCAGATCTCCACTGTAACGCCGTAGTTGTGGCCGTGGAGCCTCTCGCACTTGCCCATTTCCACCAGGAAATGAGCGGCGGCGAAATGATGCTCGTCCCGGAATATCTTTATTCGAGTGCTGTGTTTCATTTCCTCAGGCTTCCGTTCAGCCAGTCCATGTATTTTGCTGACCCATGGGTGATGGGTAAAGCTACTATCTCCGGCGTGGAGTATGAATGCAGGGCCCGCGCCCGCTCTTCCAGCGCGTCAAACAGCGCCCCGCTGGATTTTACCACCAGCAGAACCTCCCCCTCGTCACAGGTCTTGCCTTCCCACCGGTATATGGAGCGGAGGCCACTTATTATGTTCACGCAGGCGGCCAGATTCTCCTCCACCAGGGTTTTGGCTATCCGCTCCGCCTCGTCCTCACCCCCGGCTGTAATCAGGACAACGATATTGTCCCCGGCTTTCATCCTTTTCTCCCGGTGAGCATTGTGATGCCGTAACCCACATAAAATTCCACCAGGCCCGCCCCGGCTATTTTCATCATCGTGCCCATGTTTTCCTGCTGGTTGAAATAGGTGAGCAGGGCCATGGCCGCCGTGATCATTCCTAATATTTGCAAGGCCCGGCCGATGTAGAAGAAGAAAACATTAAACATTTTCCGCGCCTGACCCTATCAGGTCGTATTCGGTGTGGCCGGTTATAGCCACCTGGATAAAATCGCCGGGCTCCGCCTCCACCCCATCCAATATAACGCATCCGTCTATTCCCGGGGACTGGGTGATGAGCCTGCCGGTATTTAACATCTCTTCCCCCGCCATTCCGTCCACCAATACCCTGCCGGTCATGCCCACTTTGCGTTCCAGTTTTCTTGAGGAAATGCTTTTTTGGGTCTCCATCAGCCGCGCGTACCGTTCCTCGGCTTTTTTCCGGGGCACGGAGCCTGGCATTCCATACGCCGAGGTCCCCTCTTCCGGGGAATATACGAAAGCCCCCATGTGGTCGAACTCTTCGTCTTTCACAAGGTTTAGGAGAACCTTGAAATCCGCTTCCGTCTCACCCGGAAAACCGGTGATAAAAGCGGTGCGGAGCGCGGCATGGGGAAGCCGTCTTTTTATTTTTTCCAGCAGGGCGCGGATGGAGCCGTTGGTCTCCGGCCGCAACATGTTTTTCAACACGCTGTCGGCGGCGTGTTGCAGGGGCATGTCGAAATAAGGCGCCACTTTTTCTTCCCCGGCCATAACCGACAACAGCTCGTCATTCACCAGTGTAGGGTACATGTACATCACCCGTATCCATTCAAGCCCCGGTATTTTAACCAACCCCCTCAAAAGCTCCGCCAGACCGTTTTTCATATGGATGTCGGCGCCGTACAACGTGGTGTCCTGCGCCACCAGGATAAGCTCTTTGACTCCCCGGGCCGCCAGCGCTTTGGCCTCCTTTAGCGCCATATCTGCGGGAACGCTTTTATATGGCCCCCGGATTGCCGGGATTATGCAGAACGCGCATTTGTTGGAACACCCTTCGGCTATTTTAAGATAAGCCCAGTGAGGGGCGGTGGTAAGGATGCGCGCCGAATCGTCCGGGTCATGGGGAGCCTCGATTTTCTTTGGCGCCAGATCGCTAACGATATGCGAAAGTTCCGCGGTTCCGAAGATATGGTCAATCTCCGGGATGCTTTTCTTGAGGTCATCCCTGTACCGCTCAGAAAGACAACCCATTACAGCGAGTTTCACATCGGGATTTGTTTTTTTCAGCCGGGAAAGCTCCAGAATGGTGTCTATGGACTCCTGCTTGGCGTCGTTCACAAAACCGCAGGTGTTGGTGATTATGATGTCCGCCTGGGTTTCGTCCGCCACTATCTCCATTCCGGCTTGCTGGAGGGCGTAAAGGGTTTTCTCCGAATCCACCTGGTTTTTCGGGCAACCCAGGGAAACCATGAACACTTTGTTTTTCATTGTAATGTGAAGGGGGAATTATCGCGGCTAAAAAAATACGGCGGAAGGTTTTGTGTAACCCCCCGCCGTATAAAATTCAATGAGATACAAATTAGGCCGCGCTGGCCCTCTTACCGCCCCGCTTTGCGGATGCCGGCCTTTCCTCCTCTAATTTCAAACAGTTTTCACACGAGTGGCTAGAAATCCTGCCGCACATGACGCAGGTTAGCTCATCGAACCTGTCTATCATGGCCCCACCGCAATGTTTACAGGTTGGCGCCTTACCGATTTTCTTCTTCATCGCCGTACCTCCACTATTTAAAAATGCATATTTTAAACTAATAAACAAGCGCCAGTCAAATGCCAGATATGCGTGAAACGAGACATTTGGAACAAGTTAAAACTGCCTTCCAAAAATAAGCGGACAGCCTAAATAGGTGATAACATATTGTAATAACATGATTTATACATTTAGTGGCGAGTTGTTCCCCCGTTAAATAAGAATACAGGCCCGCCCCAATGGAACTGGCGGGCCTGAAGAACGATATGCGACGTTAAATCAGGCTGTTAAAGCCACAAAACCTCCACCCGGCTGTACCCGGAGGCGGGAATTTCCGGCGGCTGTCGCTGGTTTATCAAAAAGATTCATTCCCGCGCCCAGCTGTGGCAATCGTTTCTTCATCGGATAGGCCCTTAAGATGGCCCCCTTGTGGTCGCTCCCAAAAATATTCACAGTATCCATGATGTTACCCTCCTTGGTAATCTTGCCGCCCCACATTCCTTCGCGGGGGATTTCCGGCCCTATTACGTTGTTTATCGGCGTGGCTCAAAAAACCCTTGAGAGTTTTTGCGCCCGGCGCAATGATGATGGATAAATCCAGGGGTGTTCATTCAAACGGGAGATTAAAAAAATGAGCCACTTCCGTATAGCCAGCGATAAAAACGGCGAACCGTACATGGAGATAGATGAAGTAGGGTCTGACATCCTGTACCACCATCTGCTCAACAAGGGGACGGCGTTTACGGAAGAGGAGCGGCGCGAGTTCGAGCTGGCGGGCCTTCTTCCGGCCCACGTGGCCACCCTGGAGGAGCAGAGCATAAGGGTTTACGAAAATTATCTTTCCAAGCCCACCAACATTGAAAAATACATCCACCTGCGTTCCCTACAAGACAGGAACGAAACCCTTTTTTATGCCCTGGTGGCGGCCCATCTGGAAGAGATGGCGCCAATTATCTACACCCCTACCGTGGGGGAAGCCTGCCAGAAAGGGAGCCACATTTTCCGGCACGCCCGGGGGCTTTATATCACCCCCGACAACGTGGAAGACATGGGCAGGATGGCCCGCAACATCCCATTCCCGGCGGAGAAGATAGAGATAATCGTGGTCACAGACAACCAGGGGATTTTGGGTATTGGCGACCAGGGGGCCGGGGGCATGAACATACCCATAGGAAAGCTTTCGCTTTACACGCTTGGCGCGGGCATTCCCCCATGGGTATGTCTTCCCATTTCGCTGGACGTGGGCACCAACAATAAGGCTCTTCTCAACGATCCTTTATACCTTGGGGTAAGAAAGCCACGGCTCACCGGAGCCGAGTACGATGAGTTCATAGGCAAGTTCGTGGACGGGGTGAAAACCAATTTCCCCAAGGCGCTTCTGCAGTGGGAAGATTTCTCCAAGAGCAACGCCTTTACCAACCTGGACTCTTACCGGGGTTCCCTGCTTTCCTTCAACGACGACATCCAGGGTACCGGCGCCGTGGTGCTGGCGGGCATCACCGGGGCCATGAAGATATCCGACGCCGACATTACGGATCAAAAGTTCCTGGTGTATGGCGCCGGGGCCGGGGGGATGGGCGTGGCCCGGCAGATAAGGAACGAGTTGATAGGCAAAGGGCTTTCAAGGCATGAGGCGTGTAACAGGATATACGTGGTGGACAGCCGCGGGCTTGTAACGCAAGACAGGGCCGACCCTGAAAGCTACAAAATGGAGTTCGCCAAGCATGGCGGCATGGTGGTGGAGTGGAACGTGGCCAACCCGGAAAAGATAACGCTGGAAGAGGTTGTGGCCAACGCCAGGATCACCGTCCTGCTGGGTTTTTCCGGCCAGCCGGGAACATTCACAAAACCGGTGGTGGAGGCAATGGCCGTGAATACTCCGATGCCGGTGATATTCCCATTGAGCAACCCCACCAGCCAGACCGAGGCTTTGCCCAAGAATATTTACGAGTGGAGCCATGGCCGGGCCATAGTAGCCACCGGGAGCCCGTTCCCGCCTGTAACATTTGAAGGCCAAACATACAGGGTGGGGCAGGGGAACAACGCGTTTATCTTCCCAGGGGTGGGGCTTGGCGCCATCGCCTGCGGGGCGAAATCCATAACAGATGAAATGTTCACCGCCGCATCCCACAGGCTGTCGGAGTTTATGCCGCCCGACGCCGCGCAGACCCATTGCGTGTTTCCAAGGGTTGTGGACCTGCCCAAGGTAAGCGTTGAAGTGGCCGAGGCGGTGTTCGATACGGCGGTAAGCCAGGGAGTGGCCCCGGCGCCGCCGCCCGGTAAAACCCCCAGGGAAATAATCAAGGGCAGGATATGGAAACCGGTGTATCTGCCATACAAGAGGAAGAAATGACGGGCGTTCATCCCATTTTAAATTCCATCCTTGCCCACAAACGGGAGGAATTGCGGTTTGGAAAAGCCATGGTGTCTGAAGAAGAACTGCTTTTCGCGGCGGAGCGGAAGGGGCAAAAGCCGCGTTCGCTTTACTCCGTGTTAACAGCGCCAGGCGGTAAGGTAAGGATAATAGCCGAGATAAAACGTAGCTCTCCTTCGGCCATGATAAAACCCACGGGCTTCGACCCGGCGCGGATTGCCCAGGCGTATGAGACAGCGGGCGCGTGCGCCATTTCGGTGCTTACGGATGCCCGGTTTTTCTGCGGCGCTCCTGTTTATGTGCCCATGGCGCGGGAGGCGGTTAGCCTTCCGGTATTGCGGAAGGATTTTATCCTGGACCGGTGGCAGTTGGCGGAAACAGCCGCCCTGGGAGCGGACGCGGTTCTGCTTATGGTGGCGAATTTCCAGGATGTGTCGGCTTTCGAGTCGTTATATCACCGGGCGCTGGAGCTCAACCTTGAGCCATTGGTGGAGATACATTCCGAAAAAGAGTGGGAACGCATATCCCATCTGAAACCCAGGCTGGTCGGGGTGAATAACCGCGATTTCATGTCGCCAACGCTGGCGGTGGATTCCGGCACGGCGTTGCGGATAGCGCCGTTATTGCCGGACGACGTGGCCGTGGTGAGCGAGAGCGGCATTTCCTCGCCGGAGCAGATACGGCGCGCCATGGAAGCCGGGGTGGACGGTTTCCTGATAGGATCCCATTTCATGAAACAGGAAAACCCCGGCAAGGCCCTGCATGAACTGATAAGCCAGGCCGGGTAAAATTTGTCTGGGCTATGAACCCAGCAGGGCGGTAGAGGAAATAAGCCCCACTGGTTTGCCCCCAATCTCCACCACCAGATGCTTCACGTTCAGCTCCACCATTTTGTGGCGCGCGTCGAAAATGGAAGTGTCGCCATTGATTCGCTGGACATCGGGGTTCATGGCCTGGCTTACCTTGGTGGCGGCGGGGTTTAAACTTTTCGCTACCACGTTGCGCACTATTTCCGTTTCGGTGAGGATGCCGGCTATGTGTCCGTTATCGTCGGTGATGACTATGCTGGAAATGGCCTTCTCCGTCAGGGTTTTTGCGGCTTCTTCAACGCTTGTGTTATGGGAAGCCGTCACTATCTCCGGTTTCATAAGGTCTTTGACGGCAAGAAGGGTGCTAAAATCGGACATGGCTCCTCCAGGAATTTAAGTAAATCTCGCAGGCGCTGGATGCGCCACTATTAACCACCACAACCTTCTGAATATCAGGGCATTCTATCACTAAAACCGGTTTTAGTAACATGTGTGGCCGTTTTTGGTAGTGTCTCAGTTTGAAAGTACAGGGGAGATTCTTCACTTACGCCCAGAATGACAATATAACAGCCGTTGATAACATTGTCATCCTGAGCGAAGCGCAAGCGAAGTGAAGGATCTGTCTATTATTTGAGATTCAAACTGAGACACCACCCCATTTTTTAAGAATGAAACCGAATGTTTCTACCGTGGTGGTTCAGTGGGAGCATTTACCTTAGGCGATTTCCACTAAGAGGTTCGCAAGCCCGAATGCCATTTATTAAAAAGCGCCGATACGATATAATTTCGCTTCATGAAACAAAAGGTTATCGCCGCCGGGTTGGCGGCCGCGCTTAGTTTTCCCACTCCGGCCCTCGCCCAGGGTATCTACAAGTGGGTGGATGAGAAAGGCCAGGCCCATTACGGCGACAGCCAATACTCCGCCCCACCCAAGGTTAAAGAAAAAAAAGAAGTAGTAGCTCCAGAGAAATATGTGCGCCCTCCGCTGGAGGAGGAAGCCCCGGTTAATGAAGCGCCTGCAAATGGCTCCGCTCAAAACGGCGAGGGGGTGGCCAATGGGGAGAACGGGCAGGCCGAAGAAAAAGCGCCTGAAAAAGACAAGGGCGTGGAGATGGTGGGGGAACTGGAAATAGAAAACACCATGACCGGCCTTGCCCTGCTCCGGGCCACCCTGAAGAACAACTTCAAATATCCCGTGGATGGTTTGCGGCTGGACCTTATACTTTTCCATGTGGAAGCCCGAAGGGCGGCGGACCTGGCCATCGAATTTGACGGCGGGAAGAAAAAACCGGACCGGCTGGAGGCGGGTGAAACCGCCGTAGTTGAATATGAGATAAACCTGCATCCGGAAGAAATAGCCGGTTATAACTATCGCATCGTTTGGGCGTATAACGAGCGGGTTCCAGCCCCTGGTGAAGACGAAACGCCGGAAGAGGGTATTTACCACAAGGTTGTCCCCAGGCCGCGCAAACAGGCCGGGGCTCCGGGGCAGGCGATAGCTCCTGGAACCGCTCCAGCCCAACCGGTGAAAGCCGAAGAAGAAAAAGTGGAAAGAAAACGCGGATCCCGGCGGGAGATCCAGGCCGAAAAGAAAAAGATGGAGGAGGCCGCGAAAAAAGCCGCCGAATCCCAACCGGCCCAATAACCCTCCATGGCCAAAGCCACCACCCTTTATATTTGCCAGTCATGCGGGCATCAAAGCCCAAAATGGTTGGGCAAATGCCCCTCCTGCAACCAGTGGGACACTTTCGCCGAAGAGCGCCAGGCCGCCCCGGCCCCCGCCGGTAGCAGGCGAGCCTGGCTGGAAAAACATGGCAAGGAAGAACCGGTGGCCATCACCGAAGTCACTTCCGACACGGAAGACAGGGTTCCCACCGGCATCGGCGAGCTGGACCGGGTGCTGGGAGGCGGCGTGGTGGCTGGATCCATGACCCTTGTAGGCGGCGACCCTGGTATCGGTAAATCCACGTTGCTGTTACAGGTGGCGGGCCGGTTCGCCCGTATAGCCCCCACGCTTTATGTGTCCGGCGAGGAGTCCCCCGCGCAGATAAGGATGCGGGGGGAGCGGCTGGACTGCATGGCGGGCAACCTGCTTATCTTGCCCGAAACAAACGTGGAGGAGATAGGCCGTCACATCTCCCACGTCCGTCCGTGCATGGTGATAATAGACTCCATCCAGACCATATATACCGACGAACTGCCGTCGGCCCCCGGCACTGTGGGGCAGGTGCGGGAGGCGGCTGGGCGCTTGCTTACGTTATGCAAAAAAACCGGCATCCCCATATTTCTCATCGGCCACGTCACCAAAGAGGGCGCCATCGCTGGCCCGCGTCTGCTGGAGCATATGGTGGACACGGTGCTGTATTTCGAGGGGGAGAAGGGAAGCCCGTTCCGCATCCTGCGCGGGGTGAAGAACCGGTTTGGCTCCACCAACGAGATCGGGGTATTCGAGATGAAAAGCGAGGGGTTGACGGAGATAGCCAATCCTTCGGAGATATTTCTGTCGGAAAAACCGGGAGCCGTGTCCGGCAGTGTTGTGGTGGCCTGCGTGAACGGCACAAGACCATTGCTGGTGGAGATACAGGCGCTGGTGACATCCACCAATTACCCGTCGCCAAGAAGGACCACCGTGGGGGTGGACCCGAACCGGGTAGCCATTTTAATCGCAATTATAGAAAAACGGGCCGGGTACCACATTATGGGCGAAGACGTGTTTGTGAACGCCGCCGGGGGCGTGCGCATAGACGAACCCGCCATAGACCTGGGGGTTATTGTTTCCATAGTTTCCAGCTTCCGCGACGCGGCGGTGGACGCGCGGACGGTGGTGGTGGGCGAAGTGGGGCTGGGCGGCGAGATACGCATGGTGCCCCAGCTTGAGTCCCGCGTGATGGAGGCCGCCAAACTCGGCTTTACCCGGGCGGTTATACCCAAGTCCCGCGCGGCATTCAACATCCCGCCGGGGATAACCGTGGAGCATGTGGAGACCGTGGACCAGGCGCTGGACGTGTTGATAGAGAGGTAGAGGCAAGCAGTTGAGTGGTGTTAGCAACAAATAGAAATGCCCGGTTTTGTAGCACATAGATTGTCCGCTTTTTCCAGCGCGCCTTCTTTATGGTCCCGGGCCTGAAGGAAAATCTTCCGGGCTTCCTTGAACTCCGGATCCTCCTCCAGCCCCAGGGCCGGGAACGGGATCGCCAAGGCCGCCAGCACGAACCAGAGGGCCAAATTCCGCTCAATCATCATTCAATCTCCAAATCGCCGGCCATGGGCGCATGATTAACCGCCGGGCGCGAGGTTGCAACTTAAAGGCGATGAACAGCGGCTGGAAAGGACGGATGGCGCATTTTGGGGCTGGTCGGGGGATTAAATGCCCCGTTATTTCCAGCTTGATGGCCAGGGAATGATTGAAGGGCTGGACACGCTCACGCTGGCGCCGAGGCCAAGGGCGGAGCCATTCATTACAGTTACAAAATCCACCCATGAAGCGGGAGTAAGGTCGTCCGCCAGTAAAGCGCGCCGGATAACCTCCACTCCGCCAACCGTTGTGGTGACATACAGCCAGATTGCGCCGTCCGGCGCTTCGATGGCAGAGGGAACGCCTCCCGCGCCGTTGCTGATGGTCACGCCTCCGGTGAACGATCCGTCAATATCGGTGGATGAATAGCCCAGAACGCTCTGGCCGCTGGAGACATAAAGCAGGTAACTGCCATTGGATCTACTGACAATATCAGGGTCGGAAAAAACCCCGCCCGTCAGATTGGCAGAAGCCCTGGACCCGGGGATCTGGGCGAAAGAAGATGCCGAACCGTTCACACTGCGGGCTGAATGTATCTCTTTCACGCATGGATAGTCCTGGCAACCGGCTGGATCCATCCCGATAATTCCTGGCAGATAGAACATGGTCAACGCGCCGTCCACCAAAATCAGTGAAGTATCCACAAATCCGCCGCTTTCCCCGCTTATGGCCACCGAGCCGCTTTCAGTCACCTGCAAGCAGGCGTTCACGCTGGCGTAATGCTCCAAGCCGGTGTGGTAGATGTAAAGGGCCCCGTCATATTCAACAATGTCCGGCACGGAACCGGCGAGGGGGGCGAAATCCTGTAGCAACGTCCAGTTCAATCCGTCATCGGAACCGGCTAGCCTTATTGAATGGTTTGCCGGGTTTGAACAGACGGCTGTTGAAGTGTCGCAAACATGGAACGCCATGAGATATGCGCGGGAGGTTGCGGTTGACGAACAGCTTTCAGCCAATTCGTTTCCCGCGGATGAGCCGCTTGTTGATGAGCCGCCACCGCACGTGATGGCGATTATGGAAAAAACCGTTAGCGCCGCCAGAGCCAGTATCCTTCGCACAACATACCCCCATCGGGAAAAATGGAAGATGAAATGGATTATATATGTTTGATCCGGCCACCGGCGTAGATTGTTCACGCTGGCCCGTGCGAGAGGCTGGTTGAGAGGGGATGAACAGGTTTTCTGCGCTCGGCCAGGATGAACTGGTCGGGGCGAGAGGATTTGAACCTCCGACCACCTGAACCCCATTCAGGTACGCTACCAGGCTGCGCTACGCCCCGAGACAGATTGTCCATATTATAGAAGAACACCGCGTTTGACAATATCCCACTCAAAATCATATTAACTTTCCGGGGAAACCCCGGCTGGCAATTGCGTATGCCGCTTATTGGGCTAAAAAAAATCACGCCGCCGCAAAAATGAAATTTGCGGATTTTCAAACCCTTTGGAAGAAACAGGTTTGAATTTCGCCTGATTTAAGGTTATATTCGTTAAAGGTTGGTGGTTTTTGGACACATACGTCCCTGGATGTTACAAAGGGAGAGCGCATGCTTATTGGTGTGGTTTCAGATACGCATGACCGGATTCCGCAAATCGAAAAGGCCGTGAGCTTTTTCAATGAAGCGGGAGTTGGCGCTGTCCTCCATTGTGGCGATTTTGTGGCTCCATTCGCCCTTATCCCCTTCAAAAATCTAAAATCCCCGCTTCACGCCGTATTCGGCAACAACGATGGTGAGAAAGACGGGCTCTCCAGAATGTTCGGCGCGGACGGCTGGACGCTGAACGACAGGCCCCATAGTCTGGAGCTTTCAGGCAAACGGGTATCCATGTTTCACGAGCCTGCGCGAATTCCGCATGACCTTTCAGAAGGTAATGCGGACCTCATCGTTTTTGGCCATACCCATGAGGCTGTGGTTCAAAAGAAAAACGGATCACTTCTAGTCAACCCGGGAGAATGTTGCGGATGGATAAAAAAGGATTCCACTGTGGCGTTGGTGGATTTGACAAGTATGTCCGCCCGGATAGAGCGCTTATAGGAGGTAGTGTCATAAAATTGACGCTAATTATCATATAATGGCATGTGTATTAATTGGTAATTATCTATTTATGGGTTTAAATTAGTTGATTTTATTTCATATAATTTAAAATAGAATATTAATATAATGTAATATACAATTAATTAACCCCAAATTTTAAATAATTATTGACAATTAAGTTTCTTTCGTGATAAGTTCTCCGGAAATGGTTTTTTATAGTAATTAGAGACTATATTTCTGGAGGGGTCACGGATGTCGCAAGCTGGCGGTGGGCGAGAAGAGCTGAAGCCGAACAGGGTTAGGGAGATCCGTGAGTCCAAGATGATGAGTAAAGCTGAGCTGGCGCGGAAAACCGGGCTTTCGGTTCAGACCATCGATCGGGTGGAGAAAGGGTACTTTTGCAGGTTGGACACCAAGCGGAAGATTCTAATCGCCCTGGGGCTGGATCTGGACGACCGCGTCGGGGTTTTTGGCGACGACTGACTGATTCCATAAAAAGAAGAGGTAGGCCGTGTTATTCGCATTGACCAACAGGCCCTGTCTTGGGGTGGACATAGGTTCCTACTCCATAAAGCTTGCGCTAGTCAAAAAGACCAAGCGCGGTTACGAACTCGCTAATTTCGGCATGATCCCCTTGCCTCCCGATGCGATCGTGGAGCGGGAGGTGGAGAACCCCGGAGCCGTATCCGACACCCTGAAAAACCTCATGGCCGCCGAGAAGGTGCCTTCTTCCATCAAGAACTGCGCTTTCTCCGTTTCCGGCCAGTCGGTGATCATAAAGAAGATCACCGTGCCACTTATGAGCGAAGACGACCTGGCCGAATCCATCCAGCAGGAGGCCGAGCAATACATTCCTTTCGACATAGACGAGGTCAATGTAGATTTCCAGATAGTCAAGCACGAGGGTCCCATCCCCAAGAAGGGGCAGAAACTGCCGGAGAATGAAGACCGGCAGATGGACGTGCTTCTTGTGGCCGTGAAAAAGGATGTGCTGGGCGAGCAGGCGGAAATTTTAAAGAACGCTGGGCTCAAGCCGTCGGTGGCGGACCTGGACGTGTTCGCCCTGGAGAACGGTTACGAGGCGGCGTATGGGCTGGACGCCGACGACACCGTGGCGCTGGTGAACATAGGCGCCTCAATCACCAACGTGAACATAATAGAGAACGGCATAACCGCCTACACCAGGGACATTCCCATGGGGGGCAACAAGATATCCGAGACGATCCAGAAGAACATGAACGTGCCCTTTAAGGAAGCGGAAAAGTACAAGCTGGGCGTGTTTGAGGGGGGCCTCCGCCGTGAGCAGGTGATACCCCACTTAAAGGCCGGTTTGGCCGCGATCTGCGACGAGCTGAAGAAAACTTTCGACATGTACCACCGCACCTCGGAGAGCCGTGTAAGGCGGGTGCGCGTTTGCGGCGGCACCGCCATGATCGAAGGGGTGGAGACCATTATGGGCCAGGAGCTGGGGCTTTCCTGCGAGCTGATAAACCCCTTCCGGAACATAAAGGTGAACACCAAGGTCTTCGATCCGGAATACATCGAGAAAATCGCGCCGATGGCCGTTGTGGCCGTTGGGCTTGCCATCAGAAGGCTGGGCGACAAATGATCAGGATCAACCTTCTCGCGGACCGCCACGCTAAAGACCGTCTGTTAATACAGCAACAGCTTGTGATGGGGCTGATGATCATCGCGGGCGCTTTCGTGCTGTGCGGGTTCTGGTGGCAGGCCAAGGCCAGCCAGATAACCGACACCTCCGAGAAGATCGAAAGCTCCAAGAAGGAGCTGGAGACCCAGAAGAAGATAAGAGAAGAAGTCAGGAAGATGGAGGTCCAGGAGAAGCAGTTATCGTCCATCCTGGGGGCCATCAACATGCTGGTGGAGTTCAAGCGCGGCCCCACGCCTTACCTGGACAACCTCAACGTCATACTCCCTCCGGAGATATGGCTGACAAATCTCAACGACCTGCGGGGCCAGGTGACCGTCCAGGGTTATTCGTTCGCGAACACGGCCGTGGCCAGGCTCATGAAGGGCATGGAGGAGTCGGACCAGTTCGCCAACGTGGAGCTCAAGGAGATCACGCAGGCCAAGATCGGTAATGAGACCCTCATGAAATTCACCGTGCAGGCGATGACCGCCATCGGGTTGAAGATTCAGGAGGAGGAGAGAAAGCGGAAGGAGGCTGAGGAAGCGGCCAAGGCGGCCTCTAAGCCCTCGGCCAAGAACGGGGCCAAGAAGGAGAAGAAGGAATAGCCCGGACGGGCGGTTCCTTGCCATATAGGCGTAACCTGGAGGAAGACGGTGGATCTCGACAAGGTTTTTGAGAAAATCCCCTACGAGAAGCTATATCCTTTGCCCAACTGGCAAAGGTTCGCGGCGGTGGGCGGCGTGGCCGTCCTTCTGCTGGTCATCTTCTATTTCCTCGTTATCCGCGGTCAGGACGAAACCATAGTCCAGCTGGAGCAGGACCTGGCGAAGGTCCAGAAGGAAGTGGAGGACAACCGCGCCCACGCCAGCAAGCTCAACAAACTCAAAGAAAAGATCACCAAGCTGGAGGCCGACCGGGCGGAGGCCGCAAAACAGCTTCCCTCTGAAAAAGAAATCCCCGAGCTTCTGGAGCAGGTTTCAAACCTCGGCACCCAGAGCCAGCTGGAGTTCCTTACTTTCAAACCCCAGCCTGAGCAGATGAGGGAGTTTTACGCCGAGGTGCCGGTGAGCATAGAGGTTACCGGCAAGTTCCATAACATCCTCATGTTCTTCGACGAGATAGCGCATCTGCCCAGGATAGTCACCATCGGGGACATGAAGATGCAGACGGTGGCCACGGGCGCCAAGCAGGCGGCCCCGGCGGCCAAACAACAGGCCCAGCAACAGGGCACCAAGATCCAGCTTTCGTGTATGGCCACCACTTACCGGTTCCTCGAGGGCGCCGTCGGCGCCAAGGATGGGGATAAGGGCAAGGCGGCTCCAGGAACAGCTCCCGGCGCGGTTCCCGCGCCTGGCGCTCCGCCAGCGCCACCGGCCGCTCCGGCAAGCGCTGAGGGGGGCAAGAAATGATGGTTATAACCCAGGCGCAAAGCCAGTTTATTTCAAACGCGGGCTTATAGATTATGAAGGGCAAGATAACGATAGCGGTTTGCGTGGCGGCCATAGCCGGTTACGTCGCGTACACCTATTTCTTCAGGGGCGCCGCGGAGGATGAGTCCGCCAACGTCCGGGCTTCGTTCAACTCGCTGAGCCTGGGCATAGCCTCCGGGAACATGCAGATGGCCCAAAGCTTTCTGGCGCCGGATTTTACCGACGCGAAGATAAGCAAGGAAGACTTCCTGAAAGTACTGGCCATCAGGCGCAAGGTTTATAACGCCAGGATCACCTCCGTCACCATGCAGGGGGATCTGGCCTCGGTCTCTTACACAAGGACCGAGGTGCGCGGTGAGGATGGCGAGCCGATCAACTCCAAGGTGGTTGGAGAAACCTGGTTGAGGGACAAGAAAAAGCCCGGTGTCTGGAAACTGGGCAAACTGGCGGAGGGGGACACGTGGTCCCGCTCCATGGAAATCCCCAAAAAGGCCACCCAGCTGGCTCAGGCGGAAACCAGCCAGAGCGTCCTGGGCGCATTGGAGAAAGGGGAGGCGAGGCCCACTTCCATGAAACCCGAAGAGCGCTACAATCCAGTCGGCCGGAGAGATCCATTCCGGGCGCTGGTGGCCATAAGCGGGGTGGAGGCTGAAGTGATTGCAGAGGATCTTTGTGAGCCGGACAGGCCCAGAGAGCTTTTGGAAGGATTTGACCTGGATTCCCTGAAACTGGCTGGCATAATCGAGACTGATAAAGGCCCGGTGGCCCTGATTGAAACGCCGGACGGCAAGGGTTACACAGTGTACAAGAACATGTACGTGGGCAAGAGATGCGGAAAGGTTGTTGAGATGCAACCCGATTTCATCCTGTTGAAGGAGAAGATCCGCAAGCCGGGGGCGGCTCCCGGCAAATTCACGACCATAGACACCCCATTGCAACTCAGACGAGAGGAGGGTTGATCCGTGATTACGTTCCCCAGGAGGTTGGTGTATATCTTCCTAGCCTTGCCACTGGCTGTCGCGGCATGCGCCAGTGAGAAGGCGTTAACCAAGTCCACGGAAAGCCAAACGGCCGTGGCCGGGTCAACCTCTGTTAAGGACCTGTCCACAACCGGGGCTGAGGACCGGGTGGAGGTGAGGCTCGAGGCCGACGGACCCATAACCCACACCGCGTTCAAGCTTGCGGATCCGCCCAGGCTGATCGTGGACATGTCCAACGTGGATATGTCCATGTTCCAGGCGACCGTGCCGGTGAATCATGAGCTTGTAAAGAACGTGAAGCCCTATTACTTCGCCAAGTCCAACGACTCGCGGCTGGAGATAGAGCTTAACAATGACGTGAGTTTCTCGGTGGACAGCTCCGATCCCGGCGCTTTGAGGATACTTATAACCAAGGCCGGAGCCATGGAGGCCGAACAGGCCCCTGTGCCAGCCCCGGAGTCCCCTGCGCCGGTGATGGCCGCGCAGGCAGAGCCAGTGGCGGCCCCGGAGCCGGCGGTAGCGCCTGCCGCCGAGCCAGAGGCTAAGCCCGCCGTGGTGGAGCCCGCGCCTGTAATGGCCGCTGAACAGGCGGCGCCCGCTACCATGCTGGTCGCTGAAACTCCCCTTAAAGAAGGGCAAAACCGGGTCGTGGACGTAAAGTTCATCCAGCTGGACAAAAAGCTGGGCCGGGTGGAGATCACCATGGCCAGGCCGGAGCCAGCCTATGAGCTTTTGAGCAGGGCCAACATGAACAGGCTTACGGTGGACCTGCCCAACACGATAATAGACGCAAAAGACGAGCGGTTGATAAGCGTGAGCGCGGAAGGCTCCATAATCAAGAACGTCGCGGCGTTCCAGTTCCGCTCTGGCAAGTCGCCCATAGCCAAGGTTGTGGTTAACCTGGAGGAGATGACCCTTTACAACATAGCCACCCAGGGCAACAGGATCCTTTTGGACATGGGTGAGGAAACGGTGCTGGCCATGGCTACGGAGGTATCCGACACCAAGGCTAAAGCCGCCGCCGAGGCCGAGAAAGAAATGATAGGCGCGCAGGATGCCATTTACGCCGGGGCGCGCATCTCGCTGGATTTCCAGAAGGCCGACATCCATAACATCCTGCGGATCATTGCCGACGTGGCGGGGCTCAACATAATCACCTCCGAGAAGGTGAAGGGCCAGGTGACCATGAAGCTGAAGAACGTTCCGTGGGACCAGGCGCTGGACGTGATACTCAAGAATAACGGGCTGGACAAGATCCAGGAGGGCAACATAATCCGGGTGGCCACCACCGAGGAGATCTCCAAGGAGAAGGAGACCGCCGTGAAGACCAAGGAGTCGGAGGCCAAGATTGTGCCCCTGTACACCCGGGTTTTCGAGGTGAACTACGAGGCCGCTGACAAGCTCAAGAAGAACCTGGACTCGATGAAGAGCGAGCGGGGCTCGGTGGAGATAAACGAGCGCACCAACAGCATCATCGTAAAGGACACCAAGGAGAAACTGGCCGAGATGGCCAGCCTTATAGAGAAGCTGGACAAGAAGGAAACCCAGGTTCTCATAGAGGCCAAGATTGTTTCCGCCACCCACGACAAGGTGAAGAACCTGGGCATAGTGTGGGGCGGCTATTATAACAACACCACCGGAGCGCTGTTCCCCAACACCATAGGGGTAACCGGCGGCACTGGCGTGTCTTCGCCGAACATTACGTCCGGCGGCGGCGGCTCGGCGGTGAACTTCCCGATAACGGCCGGGGCCGGCGGGGCGCTTTCAGGCATCGGGCTTACGCTTGGTTCCGTAAACGGCACGGCGCTTTTGGACGCCAGGCTTATGGCCCTGGAGCAGAACAGCGAGGCGGTTATAATCTCCAACCCGAAGATCACCACCATGAACAACAAAGAGGCGGTGATAGAGTCGGGCCAGGAAGTTCCTTACCAGACCACTTCGGCCGAAGGCACCAAGACCGAGTTTAAGAAAGCGGTGCTTTCGCTGAAAGTCACCCCCCATGTGACTCCGGACAAGCACATGAGGCTTACCCTGCAGGTTAACAAGGACAGGCCGCTGGCCGGCAGTCCGCCCCCGATAGAGACCAGGATGGCCAAGACGGAAGTGCTGGTGGCAGATGGGGAGACGGCGGTCCTGGGCGGTCTTTTCGAGGATAGCACCAACACGTCCCAGGCCATGGTTCCCGGGCTGGGCAGGATACCGCTGTTGGGATGGCTGTTCAAGAACGACGGCACGACAAAGAACAACCAGGAACTGCTGATTTTCATAACGCCGAAAATCGTGGACTGAAAACTGAAGGTGGCAAAGACAATGGATAACGCGATTAACTGGAAGAAGATACTGGTAATCGGCGCGCTTCTGCTGGCGCCTCTGGCGCTCACTCAGTGCGGTTCCGCCGGTGAACAGAACTCCGCGGAGGAGAAGGTGGGCCCGGTGGGCCCCACTTATCCCAGCAGATATTACTTTGACTTGTCGGTAGCCCCTATAATCGTACAGAGCAACGGCACCGTCACTTTCACCGTGCAGGTCCACGATTCCCGCGGCAACGTGGCGGGCGGGGTTTCGGTGATCCTTGCCGGGCCGGACACATCCACCTCGGGGGTTACGGACAGCAACGGGTTCTTCTTTGGTGTTTTGGAGGTTAAGGGGACGGCTGGTAGCATAATTTACGTTACCGGTACGGTGGAGGATATGTCCCTGACCATACCGGTGCAGGTGATACCGTCCACCAGCGGCGGTGGAAGCACCGGCGGCACTACTGGCGCCTAAAGATCGGTTGGCGGTTTAGTGGTAAAGACCCGAAGGGCGCGGGTGCCTTTAGGCTCCCGCTCCTACGATATAATTATTGGCGAAAGCCTGCTGGGCGATAAGGCCGGGCGGCTTGTAGCCGGGCTTGGCGGCCGGGTCCTTATGGTTTCGAACCGCAAGGTATTCGGGCTGTACGGACGCAGGCTTGGCGAAGGGCTCACGAAGGCCGGCGTGAAGTGGGAAAAGCTCCTGCTTCCCGATGGTGAGGAGTTCAAGACCATGGAAACCGCAGGCCGGATACATGACCGGCTGGTGGAAGGGAAGTACGACAGGGACTGCCTGGCGCTGGCGCTGGGCGGTGGAGTGATAGGCGACATAACCGGGTTCGCCGCGGCGACATATATGCGCGGCGTGCGGTTCGCGCAGGCGCCCACCACGTTGCTGGCCCAGGTGGACAGCTCGGTGGGCGGGAAAACCGGGGTGAACCACCCGAAAGGCAAGAACCTTATCGGGGCGTTTCACCAGCCGAGCCTGGTTATCTCGGATGTTGGAGCGCTGGCCACATTGCCCGAAAAGGAAGTTTTGGGCGGGGTGGCGGAAGTTATAAAATACGGATGCATAGGTTCGGCGGGCTTCTTTAGGTATCTTGAGAAACACGTTGAAGAACTGGTGGCCCTTCAGCCGGGCGTGACCGCATACTGCGTTGAGGTCTCTTGCCGGATGAAGGCGGAGATAGTTGGGGCTGATGAGCGGGAATCGGGCCTTAGGGCCATACTGAATTTCGGCCACACCGCGGGGCACGCGGTGGAGGCGGTGACCCGGTACAAAAGGTTCACCCACGGCCACGCGGTGGCCATGGGAATGGCGGTGGCGGCCAGTCTTTCAAGAATGAAAGGCGGGCTTGGCGCCGCCGAGGCTGAAAGGGTAATCTCGCTGATCAGGCGGGCGGGGCTTCCGGCGGAAATTCCGCGGGACATTGAACCAGGAGCCCTGCTTGCGGCCATGGAGCGGGACAAGAAGGCGAAAGCCGGCGTTGTGCGGTTCGCCCTTCTGGACGGAATAGGCAAATGCTCGGTTCGCGGAGATGTTACCCGCGGCGAGGTGTTAGAGGCATTAAGGGAACGCAGGCGGGGCGGCTGACGCTCCGTGGCGTTTATGACGACAAAAACCTTTGGAAGGTGGGATGCTAAGATGAACAGGAACCGGCGTTGGGCCAAAACGGGAATGGTCATCGCGGCTGTCATGGCCTTTGCTACGGCCACGTTGACCGGTTGCGGTAAGACAAACTCCGAAACAATACCATCCTCCGCCCCCAGCCTTACGCTGGACGTGACCGGAGCTTCCAAGGACTCCGAGGGCAGGTACTCCATCCGGGCGAACGCCCGCGACTCCATCGAGGTGACGGCCACGGTGAGCGGGCTGTCTTCGCTGGTGGGCTTCTATGTTCCATCCGGGTACGGGACATTTACCGGCGGCACGGTGAACACCCTCGACGGGTTCACCTATTACATGGCCGACAGGAGCGGCAAGGCCCGGGCCACCTTTGTGGCTGGCGCACAGGGCACCACATCCACCGGCAGGATAGACATGGTGGCGCGGTCGCTGGACGTGGAGGCTACAGTGCCCCTTTCATTCGATTTCGCCACACTAACCATCCTGCCCGCCTCCATAACCATAACAGACGTTAGCGCTCCGGGGGTTTACGTTTATGCCAGGGGCGGATTGCCGCCTATCGAGTGGTTTGTTTCCGACCCGAGGGTGCTGGCGTTCAACGTGGTGAATGATACCACCATTGAATTGTACGTGGTGGACGCCGCGGCCTTTACAGGTACGGTATATACCCTCGATGCAATTGACAAAGAGGGGCAAACCGCCCAGATAAACGTTACGTTGGGCGGCGCTACTGCCTGCACGGCGGCCACTATAACCGCAAATCCGACTTCGGTCAGCAAAGGGCTAGGCGCAAGCACGGTTGTGTCCATCGTGGTGGTGGATTCAAACCAGTCCGCCGATACTGTTGAGGTGATTGTCAGCGGCTCCACGTCAAGCACCATGACCCTGACGCAGTGGGGCGGGCCCGGCATCTACGAGGGTAGCATCACATTGGTTGGTGACGGAAGCACGCTCCCGTACACTTTCTCCTACTCTGGCGGATCTGGCTCCGGTTGCCAGCCGACGGTGGCTACGGTAAGTGTGACACCGGCGTAACCGCTACGGCTTAAACCGCAAACCAGCCCCGGGATTCCAACAGAGTCCCGGGGTTTTCATTTACAGACGGGGATTAAACAACTATCCTTGCCGGTAAATAATGTGACGCTGGACGGATATGGAAGACGACAGGCTTAACGCGGTGGTAACGAAACGGGTGGAGGTTGCCCCCGGGCTTATTATCCTGCAGGCGCGGCCGGACGGATGGGAGCTTCCGGATTTTACCCCCGGCCAGTTCGCCATTTTGGGTTTGCCTTCCTCCGCGAAGAGATACTGGCTGTCTGATCCGGAGGGGCAAGATATAGCTGAAGGCTCCAGGATGATAAAACGCCCCTACTCCATCACCACTTCATCGAAGAACAAGGAGTACCTGGAGTTCTACATCACCATGATACGGTCCGGCCAGCTGACGCCAAGGCTTTTTAACCTGCTGGAGGGGGACAGGTTTTACATGTCGCCGAAGTTCCGGGGCCTGTTCACCATAGACATGGCCCCGCCCGAAGCCAACATCATAATGATCGCCACCGGCACGGGCCTTGCCCCGTTTATGAGCATGATCCGCTCCAACATGATCATGGACGCGGGACGCAGGTTCATCATAATCCATGGCGCGCGCCACTCATGGGACTTGGGCTACAGGGCGGAGCTTTCCACGCTGTCTTACCATCAGCGGAACCTCACGTACATCCCCGTGGTCAGCCGCCCGGAAGATGAGCGCGCCGGCTGGGTGGGCATGAGCGGCTATGTGCAGAATGTTTGGACGCGGAAGATCATCAAGTCAATAACCGGGTTCCAGCCGAAACCGGAGGATACCCATATTTTCGTCTGCGGCTCACCGGACATGACCGATAGCACAGTGAAGCTACTGGAACTGGATGGATTTGAAGTGGCTAAAGAGGGGGGCAAAGGCCAGGTGCATGTGGAGAAGTACTGGTGAGGTGACGGTTTCCCTTCCCATAATGAAGAACAGCTGTTTTAACTTTATTGCCCCCACCGTTTGAACAGCTCATGCTCCACCCCCAGTTGGTCCATGATTTTACCCACCGTGTGGTTTACTATGTCGTCCACCGTTTGAGGGTTCGAATAAAATCCGGGCATGGGTGGCAAAATCACGGCGCCTAGAGTTGACGCCTTCAATAACAGCTCCAAATGGCCCCGGTGAAGGGGCGTTTCCCTGGGTACCAGGATAAGTTTGCGTCCCTCTTTTAACGTAACGTCCGCCGCCCGCGACAGAAGATTGTCCGCCCGGGAGAAAGCTATGTCGGACAATGTGCGCATCGAGCAAGGCGCCACAACCATCCCTCGGGTTTTGAACGTGCCGCTTGAGACAGGCGCCGCCAGATTGTGATAGTCATGGACAACGTGGGCCAGGGCCCGGACTTTTTCTAGGGCCCAGCCTGTCTCGATACCGATGTTCTTTTCGCCCGCGGGCGTAATTACCAGATGTATGGGAGCCTCCGGCGCGCACTTGCGGAGGGATTCCATAAGGCGGATTCCGTAGATTACGCCGGAGGCGCCGGTGATGCCTATCACCACCGGCGCGCCACTTACAGCCACGGCGTTATCGCTCATCAGTCGCCTTCCAGAATTCCGCCGATACCCGCAAGCCCGCCTAACAGGGAGCCTTCATCTTTCCCCCGCCCGGGAAGCGCGGCGGCGTGTATCCTGCCAGCCAGCCGTGAGAAAGGGAGCGATTGCAACCATACGGTACCGGGCCCGCGCAGGTTTGCGAAGAAGAAGCCTTCCCCGCCGAACAGGGCGGATTTTATGTTGCCCACGAACTCGATGTCGAAATTCACCGAGGGTTGCAGGGCCACAAGGCAACCGGTGTCCACCCTCAGGGTTTCGCCCGCCATGAGGTCTCTTTTCACGATGGTTCCGCCCGCGTGGATGAAGACATATCCGTCCCCCTCCAGCTTTTGCATAATGAAACCTTCGCCGCCAAAAAGGCCCACGCCGATCTTCTTCTGGAAATGAATGCCGATGGAAACGCCCTTGGCCGCCGCCAGGAACGCGTCTTTCTGGCAGATGAGCTTACCGCCCATGTCCCTTAAGTCCACCGGGATGATTTTCCCCGGGTATGGCGCGGCGAAAGCCACCCTTTGTTTGCCAGCCCGGCCGCCATGGGTGAACACGGTGGTGAAGAGAGACTCGCCGGTGATAAGCCTTTTGCCAGCGCCCAGCAGTTTGCCCATCAGCCCTCCCTGCTCCTGGCCGGACCCGTCGCCGAACACGGTGGACATTTTTATTTCCTGGGTCATATACATCATTGCCCCGGCCTCGGCCACGGCGCTTTCCTCCGGATCCAGTTCGATCTCCACAAACTGCATCTCCTCGCCAACGATCTGGTAGTCTATCTCGTGGGCTACCTGAGTGGAGGCGGCCAGCGGCGGTGGAGCCATAGAGGCGCCAGACGCGGTACCCGTCGTAAACTGCGGCAGATGTTTAAGCTTCGTCCAACTCATCATGCCGGGCCCGTACAGCAGGGTGTCACCGTTCAACGTCCCAAGCTTGTAAAGCTCCCTTATCTGATCCTCTGAAACGGGGCCCTGGCTGGCCGAGCCCTGGGCGTAAAACCATTCAGACATAGCTCCTCCAATTCGAAATTTAAACTCCAACCCAGATTTTACTATAAACCCCGCCTGCCGGGAGCCGTGCGGTCATGAAAATATTTGACAGGTAAACGGCTTTTTCGCAATATAGTGAACGAACGTTCGTTTTTATAGCCTGTTTGGAGAATCCAATGGCCCCCAGGATGAATGTGGAACACATGGAAGCCAGAAAACGGCAGATTGTGGACGCCGCCTGCACCTGCTTCTCCCGTAACGGATTCCACAAAACCACCATGCAGGACATCTGCGCCCGGGCTGGCATGAGCCCCGGCGCGGTGTACCGTTATTTCCCCGGCAAACAGGCGATAATCGCCGCAATGCCGGAACGGGAAAGGGTCGAAAACCTCGCCATCATAAAAAACGTGTCGGAAAACTCCGATGGCGGCGCATACGGGGCGCTTACCAATCTTGCCGACATATTTTTTGAAAAGCTTAGTTCCATGCCGAAACAGGACGTGCGGCTGGAGGTGGAGCTTTGGGCCGAGGCGTTGCGGAACCCGGCCATCCTCAAGGCGTGCAAGTCGAACACCGACAGCCATATAAACGCCTTCGCAAAGATTATCCGGCAGGCGCAGAATAGCGGCGAACTTTCGCCCGGGGTGGACGCGAAGACTTTGTCTATTGCGCTGATCAATTTATATGTAGGGCTTCTCCAGCTTATGAGCATGGGCGCCAGGGTGGACATGAAAGAATACCTCAAACAGATAAAGGCCATGGTGGGGTCGTTTTTCAATCAGGCGGAGGCGAGGTGACCAGAGCAACCTTTTTAGTAACGGCAATATTTTTTATGGCGGGCGCGCCCATGGCCACCGCCGGGGAGACGGCCGTTAAAAAACTTACGGTGGACGATTTTGTGTCCATGGCCGGGGAGCGGAGCGTGGACACGCAAATAGCAAAAGCGCGGCTGGCCCACGCCACAAGCCGCCGGAGCGAGGCTTTCGGGCTGGTACTGCCGGATGTCGATTTTTCGGCCACCTATCGCCATGAGGGGAATGTGCCCAAGTATGAGATATCGCCGGGCCAGAGCCTGAGTTTCCAGCCGGACGAAAACTATTCGCTGGACGCGTCGCTGAACCAGTGGATTTACTCCGGGGCCGTGGGCGCCGGGTATGACGCGGCCAAGCGGCTGGAGGCTATGGCGGAGAACGGCGTTACAGCCGCGCTCAACAACGCCGTGGCGGACGTGAAAAGCAAAGCGTTCGCCGTTCTTCTGGCCAGACAGGTTATAAGCGCCTATGAGGATACGGTGGAGCGGGCCGGGGCGCATCACGCCGACGCAAGGGACAGGGAGGCGCTTGGGCTGGCCACAAGCTACGATGTCATGCGGTTCGCCACAAGCCTGGCGGAAGCGCGGGCGGCGCTGATAGGCGCGAAGAACGATTATTCAAGGGCATTGTCGGCCCTTTTGGAGAGCGTGTCCATGGATCCGCTGGAGCCGGTGGAAGTTGACGGAGAGTTGGTTTACGAACCGCTGGAGACTAGCCTTGAAGAGGCTCTGGAAAGCGCCCGAGCCTTCCGCCCGGAGTTGCTTGCGGCCCGTGCCGGCCACGAAGCCGCCGAGAATATAGCGCGGGCCGCCAAAAGCGAGCTATATCCCACCGCCAAGCTTTTCGGGGCCTATCGTAGCTCCAATAGCGATTTCCGTGGCGACGGCAGTTTCGGCTGGCGAAACGAATGGAACGTGGGCGCGAAAGTGGAACTCAACCTGTTCGACGGGGCCGAGCGCGCCTCGCGGGTGAACCAGAGGCTGTCCGAGCGGGAGATAGCCAGGCTTGAGATGGAACGGGCGGAGCGGCTTACGGTTATGGAAGCCAAATCCGCCTTCGACGAATTTACGCGGGCCAAAGAGCTTGTGGAGAGCCAGTCGCTAAACGTGGAGCACGCCCGGGAGACTTACAGGATAGTCAGCGAGAGGCGCCGCGTGGGCATGGCGACGCATCTGGAGCTGTTGGACGCGCACGGGGCTTTGACAATGGCGCAGGTAAGCCATGGCCGGACGTTATATGGACACGCCGTGGCCAGGGCGCGGCTGATCCGCGCCATGGGCCTTTCCGCCGCCGGGGAGAAGATTGATGCGAAAAAACAAAACTAGCCTTGTCCTGTTCACTGTGGCGGCCATGGCCGTTTCCTGCTCCGGCTCCGCCGCGCCGCCACAGCAGAACGCCGCCGAGAAGAAAACGGTGAAAGTCAAAGTGTCGAAGATCGAGCCGGGCGAGTTCAGGCAGGACCTCACCCTCAATGGGGTGGCCAAGGCGTGGAAAGAAGTGGTGTTGGCGTTCGAGGCCGGGGGAAGGGTGGCGCGCCTGGGTTTTGAGAAAGGCGCCAGAGTGAAAGCGGGCCAGCCGCTTTTATGGCTGGACGGTTCCACCGCCGCCGCGGACGTGGCCGCCGCCCAGGCGGCGAGGGACCTTGCGGCGCTGGAGCACAGGAAGCTTAAGGCGCTCGAAGAGCGCAAAGCGGGCGTCTCCGAGTTTCAGATGGAGCAGGCCAGGCTGAACCAGGACGCGGCGGAGGCCCGGCTTGCCGGGGCCAGCGCGTACCTCGCCAAACATGTCATCAAGGCTCCCCTGTCCGGGGCCATGGTCAACCGCGAGGTGGAGGTGGGCGCCATAGTGGCCCCGGGCCAGCCCTTGGCCAGGCTTGTGGCGGTGAACCCGATAAAAATCTCCGTAGGGTTGCCGGAAAAATCCATGGTGGATTTTTCCGAAGGGAAAAAGGCGAAGGTCACTTTCGACGCTTTCCCGGACAAGGAGTTTGAAGGGAAAATAAGTTTCATCGCCCCGGCGGTGAACCCTGTTACGCGGGTGTTCGATTGCGAGGTCACCGTGGATAACGGTGATATGAAGATATTGCCGGACATGAGCGCCAAGGTAACTTTCGGGCGTAGCCTGGGGCCGGATTCCATAATCATCCCGCAGAACGCCGTGGTGGAACTGGCCGACGGCCATGCGGTGTATGTGGTGGAGAAGGGGGTTACGGCCCGGCAGAGGCGGGTTGTGATTGAGGATGTCTCCGGCGAGTTGGCGCTGGTGCGCTCCGGTCTTGCGGCCGGGGATGAGCTGGTTATATCTGGCCAGCGGAGTTTGGTGGACGGCGACCGCGTGGAGATTTCCGGGAAATAAACCGTGACCAGAATCACAGAGTTTTCCATCAAGAACTACATGGCGGTTTACGCCATGGTTCTTATTATCGCCGTCATTGGAACAAATTCGTTTTTCACCCTGCCCAGGGAATCTTCGCCGGACATCACCATACCCTTCGTTATCGTCACCACGGTGTATCCGGGCGTTTCCCCGGCGGACATGGAATCGCTGGTGACCCGGAAAATCGAAAAAGAGCTGAAGAGCATAGAGAACATAAAAGAGATGCGCTCCTCATCCAAGGAGAGCATCTCTGCGATAACGGTGGAGTTTGAGCCGTCGGTGGATATAGACACCGCCTTGCAAAAAGTGCGCGATAAGACGAGCTCGGCCCGTTCGGAGATCCCTTCCGAAGCCGAGGAGCCGGTGGTGACGGAGATAAGTTTCTCCAACATCCCGATACTGTACGTGAACATGTCCGGAGGGTATGGCCTGCCCCGGCTCAAGAAAGTGGCGGATGACCTAAAGGACAAGATAGAGCAGATACCCGGTGTGCTGGAGGCGCGGGTGGCCGGGGGGCTGGAGCGCGAGGTGCAGGTTAACGTGGATCCGGCGCGGCTACGCTATTACGGGCTGGCCATGCAAGACGTGGAAGACGCCATCGCCAGGGAGAACGTGACCATCCCCGGCGGATCCATAACCCTGGGTGACTACAAGTACCTGGTGCGCCTGCCGGGGGAGTTTGAGGATTTCCGGATCATACGGGATATCGTTATCCGGTCCGTGGACAACAAGCCGGTATATGTGCGGGACCTGGCGGAGGTGAAGTTCGGGTTCAAGGAAACAAGCACAATGGCCCGGCTTAACGGGCAGGAGTGCATCAGCATATCCGTTGTGAAGAGGAGCGGCGAGAACATAATAGAAGTGGCCGATGCGGTGAAGGCCCTGGTGGCTCAGGAGGAGCGCTCGTTTCCCCGCTCTACCAAGGTGGTTTACACCGCCGACCAAAGCCAGGACACAAAGACGTTCTTAAGCGACTTGGGCAACCACGTGGTGACCGGCGTGACGCTGGTGGTTATCACCCTTTTCTTCTCGCTTGGCCTGCGGGCGGCGGTATTCGTGTCGCTGGCGATCCCGTTTTCCCTATTGATCATGTTCGGAGTGTTGTCAGCGGCCGGCATAACGCTGAACATGGTGGTGCTCTTCTCCATAATCCTCGCGCTGGGCAGGCTGGTGGACGACGCCATAGTGGTGGTGGAGAACATATTCCGCCACGCCGAAGAGGGGGCGGACGCGAAGACCGCCGCGCTGGAAGGGACCAGGGAGGTGATAGTGCCCGTCATCACCTCCACCATGACAACCATATGCGGGTTCCTGCCCATCATTTTCTGGCCGGGGATAATGGGCGAGTTCATGGTGTACATCCCGTACACAGTTATCATCGCCCTGCTGGCGTCGCTTTTCGTGGCGCTGGTGATAAATCCCACCATGTGCGCCACGATGCTTAGCGTTAAAAGCAGGAGCAAAAGTTACGCCCAGCGCTCCGAGGAGGAAATGGGGCCGCTGATGCGCCAATACCGGCGTGCGCTTATATGGGCGTTAAACCACCGTGGCAAGACCCTGGCGGCGTCGTTTGGGGCGTTGGTGATGATCATCGCCGTTTATTCCGTGGCTGGACACGGGGTGGAGTTTTTCCCATCGGCGGACCCAAGAAAAACGTTTGTGGAGCTGGAGGCCCCCACAGGCTTTACGGTGGACGCCACGGACGCGCTTACACGGAAAATAGAAGCGATAGTAAAAAAGTATAAAGAGACGCAGACATACGTGGCCAACGTGGGCGTATCCGCCGGGGTGTTCGATTTTTCCGGGATGGGCGAATCCGGGCCGGGGAACAAGGCCCGGGTGATAGTGGATTTCATACCCCGGGAAGAACGGGAACATTCCACCAAACTCATACAAGACGAGATCCGCGCCGCCGCCACCGGGGAGATTGTAGGGGCCAGGGTGCGGGTGAGCGCCGAGCAGATGGGCCCGCCGGTGGGGGCCCCCATCAACATAGAGGTGTTTGGGGACGATTACACCGTTCTTGCCGACGTGAGCCATACGCTGGAGGATGTCATCTCCAAGGTTCCTGGCGTGGTGGACGCGGAGAACAATTACTCGGCGGGCATGCCGGAGCTGAGGATAGAGATAGACCGGGAGAAGGCCGCAAGCTATGGGTTGAACACCACCGATGTGGCCGGGGGAGTGCGCGCCGCAATCTACGGCTCCAAGGCATCCATATACAGGGAAGGGAAAGACGAGTACGACATCCGCGTCCGTTACACCGAGGACAGGCGCGACGGGTTTGAAAAGCTGAAAAGTTATTTCATCCGCCACGAGGGCAAGGAAATACCCTTGAGCGCCGTTACGAAGATAGACACGTCATCGGGATATTCGGACATCATGCACTTGGACCAGAAGCGGGTTATTTCCGTGGGGGCACAGGTGGCGGCCGGGTATAACAGCGCCGCCACGTTGGAGACGGTGAAAAAAACCGTAGCCGAAAAGGTGAAACTGCCCGAGGGCGTGCAGATATCCTATACAGGCGAGGAGAAGGAGCAAAAGGAGGCGGAAACCTTCCTGACCAACGCCTTTTTCACCGCAGTGTTCCTCATCGCCCTGGTGCTGATACTGGAGTTTAACTCCATAGTCACCCCTTCTATAATCCTCACCTCGGTCGTGCTGTCCATAATCGGCGTGCTCATCGGGCTTCTGGTAACCATGAGCCCCTTCGGCATCATCATGACCGGCATAGGCATAGTGAGCCTGGCGGGGGTGGTGGTGTGCAACGCCATAGTGTTGCTGGACTACACCATAAAGCTCCGTGAGCGTGGGATGCCCAAGTTCGACGCCATCGTCACCGCCGGGCTCACCAGGCTCCGGCCCGTCCTGCTTACCGCAATAACCACCATCCTTGGCGTGGTTCCCATGTCACTGGGGATAAGCTTCGATTTTAACAAGATGAAGTTCGCCATGGGGTCGGACTCCACGGAGTTCTGGGGTCCCATGGCCGACGCCATAGTGTTCGGGATGGGTTTCGCCACTATACTTACGTTGGTGGTGGTGCCCGCGCTTTATTCCCTGCTGGACTCGTGGATGTCCCGGTTTTACGGGGTGTCGCTTACCCACGACGGGAAGGATCACGCCCAAGGCTGAGTTCCGCCCGGCGCGCATGCGATTCCATTTGCAAACCGCGCCCGCGAGGGGCAAAATTGCATTTTGGGCCGGCGTGGCGGCTTAAATTTAAAATCGCGCAAGACACTTTATTACCGGTTCTGGATATGATGAAAGATAGAGACGATTTCGTCCGGAATTACCAGTACGTCCTCGACGAGATGAAGGTTGGGGACTCGTGGCGTCTCTTCCGCATCATGTCCGAGTTTGTGGAGGGGTTCGACCTGCTCTCCCGCCAGGAGCCCATGGTGTCGGTGTTCGGCTCGGCCAAAGCCGCGGAGGACGACGTTTATTACACGATGGCCGACCAGTTGGGAAAGAAGCTTTCCGAGGCTGGCATAGCCGTGATAACCGGCGGCGGGCCGGGCATCATGGAAGGAGCCAACAAGGGCGCCATGGAGAGTGGCGGCAAGTCCATCGGTGTGGAGATAGACCTGCCTTTGGAGCAGGAGGGCAACCCTTATACCGACCCCAAAATAAAGGTGCGCCATTTCTTTGTGCGGAAGGTGATGCTGGTGAAATATTCCCAGGCCTTCGTCATTTTTCCCGGCGGGTTCGGCACATTGGACGAGCTGTTCGAGGCGCTAACCCTCATCCGCACCAAGCGGACGCTTCCTTTTCCGGTTATCCTGGTGGGGCGGGATTTCTGGCAAGGTCTGCTGGACTGGCTCAGGAACAGCCCCATGGACCGCCGTTACATAAAGCAGGAGGACATGGACGCGCTTACCATCACAGACGACCTTGAGGAGGTTGTGAGGGTATGCCAGCGCTCCATATTGGATTCTACTAAAGCGCGCTGGATAGTGGAAAGCAGGGGGGCATGAAGTAACGCCAATATGGGATGCAAAAAGCCAGGGAAAATATAGGCCACATCCTTTCCAGCGGGAAAGAAAGCATAATCGGCGAGTGGATAGCGCATGTCAGGAAGCACCAGGTGTACGCCGACAGGAGCCACGACGAGCTTCTAGGCACCGTATCCTCCGCCTTCAACGGCTACCTGCGTTTCATCAGAGACGGCGACCGCGCCCATCTGGACGATTTCATCGGATTCATAGCCGCCAAACGGCTGGCTCACGGTTTTCCGCTTAGCGCGGTGCAATACGGGCTGGAGGTTTTCCGGGGCGTTGCGGCGCAAAGGATATTCAGCCTGGCCCCCCATTCCGACCAACCGAAGATGCTCAACCTTGTTTTCGAAGCTGTCAATTACGCGAAAAACCATTTCGCGGAACTTTACCAGGACCTGACCGCCAGCAAGATTCAGGAACAGATGCGGGAACTGGAGAGCGCGATTGACCAGTTAAAGGAGGAAAAGGCGCGGTCGGAAGCCTCGGCCAGGTTAAAAGAGCAGTTCCTCAGCAACATAAGCCACGAGCTTCGCACGCCGCTGACGGTGGTTCTGGGTTTTTCCAGGCTTATCGCCAACGGCACCGCTCCGGCGGAAAAAGCCCCGGAACTGGCTGGACTCATTCAGAAAGCCGGCTCCTCACTATTGAGGATGGTGGAGGAGATACTGCTTATGTCCAAACTGGCCACCGGTAACGCAAAATTGTATAGCCACTACGTTTGGCTTAACGACCTCATCAGCGAGGCTGTTAAGAAGGCGCAGATGGAGTTTCCGGAACACAACCGGAAGTGGGATGTGGTTCTGCCGGAACCGGAGCCGAAGATAGTAGGGGATCATCAGAAACTGGAAGTTCTCTTCTTCCATCTGGTGGCTAACGCCATGAAGTTCTCCCCACCAGGATCGAGAATCATCGTAAGGGCCAGGGTTGATAACCCGGCCGGGTTTGTGATTGTGGACGTGATTGACGAGGGGATCGGCATCCCAGACCATGTTAAGGAATGGATATTCGACAGGTTCCGGCAGATAGAGGAGAACCTGGCGAGAAAATACAGCGGCATGGGGCACGGCCTGGCGCTGGCCAAGATGATAGCCAACGTCCACGGAGGCGATGTTACATTGTCATCAAGCGAACAGGGGAAGGGAAGCGCATTTACCGTAACGTTGCCCATAAACGGCTCATCTGGCGCCCAAACGGTGAACGGACAGAAAAACGGCGTGAAGAATGGCGTCAAAAACGGGTTGCCGTACAAGATTGGAAACGGCCAGGAGGGGCATGCGTGACATTTACCGCCCGCAAAATGGTCAGACGGCATTTAGCATCCGGGCAAAGATACTCTAACCATGCTCATCGTCGCGGGGAAGGCGCTGGTTCATGGCTTGGGTTCCGGTACTGGTTTCCATGTTGTTCTTTGTAAGGAATTTTCCCGGGCCGTCTGTGGTTCTCACCCTCCTAAGAATCTCCAATGGCCGGGAAACAAGAGATCATTCCGCGCAAGCCAAACTCCGCCATAGCCTGCGGAGGGATTTATCACCCCACCGGAAGAGAAGGTGATAAGGGCAAGAGTTGAAAGTATGAACAGTATTCCTGTGTCACCGCTCCACGGGAAGCCGCCAGTGGCGAGTTTGGGGCTCTCAAGCCGGCCCCTTCACGCTACTTATCGCCCTTTCCCCGGATGAATATGGCGTAGAGCGCAGGAATGACGAACAACGACAGTAGCGGCGCGGTGAGCATGCCCCCCACCAGCGGAGCCGCCACCCGCTTCATCACGTCGGACCCTGCCCCGCTCGAGAACATTACGGGAAGAAGGCCTGCCACTATCACCGTAACGGTCATCATCTTGGGCCGTATCCTGGCCAGCGCACCCTGGATCACCGCCGAAGTTACATCGCCACCGCTTCCTTCCCTGAACGCGTTGTCTATATAAAGAATCATCACCACGCCGAACTCCGCCGCAACCCCCGCCAGCGCGATAAAGCCCACTGCCACTGCCACGGAAAGGTTGTATCCCAGCAGGTACACCAGCCACAGCCCGCCGGACAGCGCGAAGGGAAGACTTAACAGCACAAGCGCCACCTTCCCGGCGCTTCGGAAATACATGTAAAGGAGGATGAACACCAGCGCCAGCGTCAGAGGGACCGCCAGATAGAGCCGCTCCCGCGCCCGCTCCATGCTCTCGTATTGGCCTGACCACGTGATAGCGTAACCGGGCTTGAGTTTTATCTTCGAGGTCACGGCCAGCCTGGCCTCCCCGGCGTAACCGCCCAAATCCCTTCCCGCCATGTCTATGTACACATAGCCCGCCAGCCTGCCGTTCTCGCTTTTGATCTCTGACGGGCCGTTGGAGATTTCAACCCTGGCCACGTGGCTCAGAGGGATCTGCGCTCCCATCGGCGTAGAGATGCGCGTGGCGCCTATTGCCTCCGGGGATTCGCGGAACGAGCGCGGAACCCTCATGGCGATGGAGAACCGTTGCCGCCCGTCTATCACATAGCCTATGGTCTCCCCGCCTATGGCGTTTTCCATAAGCCTCTTAATGTCCGCGGCGCTGACACCGTATCTGGCCGACTCGGCCCGGTCCATAACCACGTCTATGTACCTGCCGCTGGCGGCGCGGTCGGCGAACACGTTCCGCGTTCCCCTCACATTCTTGATGACCATTTCGATCTCGCTGGCCAAATCCGCCACTCCTTGGGAGTCCGGCCCGGTTATTTTCACCCCCAGGGGAGTCTTAATCCCCGTGGAGAGCATGTCAATCCTCGTGCGAATGGGATATCCCCAGGAGTTTATAAGGCCGGGGAGGGAAACGGCCGCGTCCAGCTTGCGCACAAGGTCGTCTATGCTTTCGCCCGCGGGCCATTGGCTCTGGGGCTTTAAGAGTATGGTGGTTTCCAGCATGGAAAGAGGCGCGGGATCCGTGGCGGTTTCCGCCCTGCCCGCCTTGCCGAACACCCGCTCCACCTCCGGCATGGTCTTGATGATCCTGTCGGTGATTTGTGTGATCCTGGCCGCCTCGTCCACCGACACGCCCGGAAGGGTTGTGGGCATGTAGAGCAGATCCCCTTCGTACAACGAAGGCATAAACTCGCTACCGAGTCTGGCCGCCGGCCACAAGGCCGATATGGTGAGCGCCATTGCCAGCGCCATGGTGCGCCCCTTATGCCTCAGGGACGTAAGCAAAGCTGGCCTGTACAGCGCCTGGAAAAAGCGGTTTAGAGGATTGGCGGACTCAGGCGCTATCCTGCCCCGGACAAAATAGCCCATAAGGACCGGCGTGAGCGTTATCGCCAGCGCGGCGCTGGCGGCCATGGCGTAAGTCTTGGTGAAAGCCAGCGGAGTGAACAGCTTTCCCTCCTGGCCCGTAAGCGTGAACACGGGCAGGAAGGAAACCGTTATCACGAGCAGGGAGAAAAAAAGCGCTGGCCCCACTTCAACCGAGCTTCTGTAAACTATCTCCCATCGGTCCTCTCCGGGCGCGGCCTTCTCCATGCTCTTGTGCATGTTCTCTATCATCACCACTGCGGCGTCCACCATGGCGCCGATGGCGATGGCTATCCCGCCGAGGGACATGATGTCCGCCGGGGCCCCTTGCTGGCGCATCACGCCGATGGCGGCAAGAATTCCCAGGGGAAGGGTAACCACCGCCACGAGAGACGAGCGCAGATGGAAAAGAAACAGCAGGCACACGGCCGCCACCGCCAGTGACTCTTCCAGCAGTTTGCCGGTGAGGTTGTCAATGGCCCTGTTGATCAGGCCGGAGCGGTCGTAGGTGATCACGATCTCCACCCCCGGCGGCAGGCCGGATTTCAACTCCTCAAGCCGAGCCTTGACACGGCTGATGATATCCAGGGCGTTCTGGCCAGGCCGCATTATCACTATACCTCCGGTAGCCTCTCCCTCGCCGTCAAGGTCCGCCACGCCACGCCTCGTTTCAGGGCCGGTCTGTATATTGGCTATGTCCTTTAAAAGGATAGGGGAGCCGGAGTCGCTTATGCCCAGTGATATAAGCCCGAAATCATCCAATGTTTTAAGGTGGCCGTGGGAGCGGATCATGTATTCGGCCCCGCTCATTTCGGTGACAGAGCCGCCGCCTGAAACGTTGGCGTTCCGTATGGCCATTTCCACGCTTTCCAACGTCACCCCTGCGGCGGTCATCCTGTCCGGGTCCATTTCAACCTGGAACTGCCGCGCCATGCCTCCAACAGTGGCCACCTCCGCCACCCCCGGAAGACTTTGCAACTCGAACTTCAGATAAAAATCCTGGATGGCCCGAAGCTCATCGGGGTTGTGGGAGCCGTTCCTGTCCACGATGGCGTATTCCAGTATCCATCCCACGCCTGAGGCGTCCGGCCCCAAGGAGGGCGTCACCCCGGCCGGTAGCCTGCCGGCAAGCTGGCCAAGATATTCGCTCACCCTTGCCCTGGCCCAATAGGGGTCGACGCCATCCTCGAAGATTATGTAGATGTTCGACTCGCCGAACATGGAAAAACCCCGGACCGCCACCGACCTTGGCGCCGAAAGCAGGGCGGTGGCCAGGGGATAGGTGACCTGATCCTCCACTATCTGGGGGGCTTGGCCGGGGAAGCTGGTTTTGACGATCACCTGTGTGTCGGAAAGGTCAGGTATGGCGTCCAACGCCATGTGGCGGGAAGAATGCCAGCCCCACGCCGCCAGCAGAAGCGATCCCAGAAGGACCAGCGGCCTGTTCCTCAGCGACCAGGCTATTACTTTTTCGATCATCGTATTTTACCGGTGGAGGTTAAAACGGCGGAAAACTACAGGACGCTTTTTCCGCATACTTCAGTTGTGCGGATGCCCCATCCTCTCGGCGGCCTCGTTCATTGAGGCGGCGGAGTCCAGCAGAAACTGGCCGTTGACGGCCACTCTATCCCCGTCGGCCAAGCCCTCCAGTATCTCCATGTTTTCCCCGTCGGTGGCCCCCGTTCTGACTTGCACCGGCGCGAACAGCCCATTACCTCTCGATACCATAACCCGCGCTCCGCGCCCGTCCCGGATCACCGCCGGCCTGGGAACGCAAAGCGCCACTCGCGATTCGGCCGTTATGCGCACATCCACATTCATCCCTGGCGTAAAGCCGGTTGCGGCGCCGTTAACTTCCAGCCTTGCGCGCAGGGTTTGGCTTGCGGGATCCATCAGGGGATTTACGAACCTAAGCTTGCCCTGGGCCACCGGCTTTCCAGAGCCGGGCAGGCTGGCCGTGGCCTCGGCCCCGTCCCGCGCCCATTCGAGCTGGTCGCGATAAAGAAGCACCTCCACCCATACGCTGGACAGATCCACGATTGTGACTATCGGGCTCATGGGGGTGACGTAGGCGCCCTCCCGCGCCGTGACGGCGGTAACCACCCCGCCCCGGCGGGCGCGGACGGGAGTGAACTCCACGGGGCGCTTTTTCTCTTCGATCCGCTTTAACGTCTCCTCATCCATATCCGCAAGGAGCAGTTTTTCCCTGGCGCGCCAGCGTTCCCGCGCCAGGCTTGCCAGCACCTCGGCGTTTTGACCCGTGATGTTATCCTTCATGCTTTCGGAGAGCTGGTCGCGCCGGAGCATCAACTCGATATATTCACGCTGGCGCTGGACAAGGTCCGGCGAATATATCTCGTAAAGTACATCCCCTGACCTTATTTTCTTGCCCACGGTGTTGGCGTTGAGCCTTTTTATCCAGCCGTCCACTTTAGGATTTACCGTGACGATGGATGTTTCGTCCATGGTGGCTATTCCGTAGGTCTTGATCTTTCTTTCAAGACGGGTCATCTGCGCCGTGGCCAGCCTCACCCCCAGGCGCTGAAGGGCGCCCGCGTCCACAGTGGCGCCGGGCGTCTTGCCAGCGGACGCCGGTTTCTTCTCAACAAGGTTCATCCCGCAAATGGGGCAACTACCCTTGCCCTCCTGCTTCACGTTCGGATGCATGGGGCATACCCATAGGCTCCTGGCCACGGAGCTTACTGCGGCCGGACTTTTTTTTTATCCTCTTGCGCCCCCGGTTCTTTCATCTCCACAAGATACATGCCGCAAACAGGGCAGTTACCCGGCTTGTCCGAGACGACCTGCGGATCCATCGTGCAATAATATTTTTTCTTTGCCACGGCCGTGGCTCCGGCGTGTTTGTGACCATCATCGGCCTGGGCGCGAGACCCGAAGTGGGTAACAACCATGGTGGCGGCCATAGCGATCATTACAACACGCATTACGGTTTGGCTTGCCATACTCAAATCCTCCGACATTTTGATTCCGTACATAACGCCAAGTTTATCTCACTAAAGAGATATCGAATAAATGAGCGGCGCGGCTCCTGTTAAAGCCGGAGCCGCGCCACAACGGGGAATTGCTAGCGGACCAAAATCTGCTCACCCTTGCCGGCCTTCGGGTCGGCGTCCTTAGAAAACAGCACCACCGCTATTGAGCCGGTAAGAGCCGATTTAAGCGAGTGGGTGACTATGGCGTTGCCGCCCTCAACCGGAGATATCAGGTCGAAGATCGCGCCGTCCCCCGGCCCGACAACGAAAGTCTGCATGCCGGTGGATACGTTTTTGGGGTTGCCGCCGGCGTACACCTTGTCCCATATTCCGGCGATGGGGTGGAACGCGGAGAACTCGTTGGGACCGGCGTTAACAAAATATATGCGAACCCTTTCGCCGGGCTTGGCGGCCAGGAACCTGGTGGCGTTGGGGTCATGCACGGGGTCGTACTTAAATATGCCGCCGTTGAACACCACGTTGTTCCACTTTCCCTGCATCATGGTGTTCACGTCCTCGGGGTTGTTGTACAGTTCCGACTGTACCAGCACATACTCCCTGTCGGCCTTGGGCAACGCCTTGGCGTCCTTGGGATCGACGATGATCACGCCGAACATGCCGCGGGCCACATGCTGGATCATCGGGTCGGATCCGCAATGATAGAAGAATACGCCGGGGTAATCAGCGGTGAAAGTGTAGCTTTTGGATTCGCCGGGCTTTATGGAGGCGAAATCAGTCACCACGTTAGTGCGGGCGGCGTGGAAATCCATGGAGTGGGACACCTTGTTAGCCTTGTCGTTGACCAGGGTGAACTCCACAGTGTCCCCCTCGGTCACGCGGACGACCGGGCCTGGAACCTTTCCGTCGAAGGTCCATGTTTTGTACAGCGTGCCCTTGTTGTCAATAGGCAAGTCCACTTCTGTGGCGTGGAAGGTAACTTTCACCACCTTGGCCTGAGCCTGCGGCGCGAAAAGCGCCACGGAGGCCGCAATCAACCCTCCCAGAAAAACCCCTAGATACTTGGTCGAAGACATTAAAATACTCCCCTTATTTAGTTGGTCCACATTTGCATACCTGCCGCAGATACGCGACAAGCCCATTCACTTCCTCGTCTGTCATCACGTCTCCCCATGCGGGCATGAGTGACGATTTATTCACCGCCATCCCTCCTTCCTTGATAGCCTTGAACAGTTGACTGTCAGGGATATCGCTCATTCCCTTGGCGTCGGTGTGATCCCTCGGCTGGATAGCCATGGCGGGGCTGTTTATCCCTTTGCCGTTGCGCGTCACCCCGTGGCATTGGACGCAATAGACGTTGTACAGCGTTTCGCTCTTGGTCGCCGCGGAAGCCGGCCAGGCCAGAGCCACAAGGGCCGCGGTGAACACAGCCGCTACGCAGGACATCCCCCAAACCCCTTTTCTGCCCTGCGTCATTTCGCCTCCCCGGCGGAAAGCCTGAGAATGTAGCCCGCCAGCTTCTGCGTGTCCGCCGGGCTCATTTCCTGCTTTGGCATCCATACATAGCGGTCAATTTTCTGCGGGTCCTTTATGTAAGCCAATATGTAATCCGGCTTAAGCCGGTCGGCGGCGGTGTATAACTCGGGGCCCGATTTGCCTCCGGCGCCGGGCTTGCCCATGTGGCAGGCCGAACAGCCCCTAAGCTTTCCGAAAAACATTCCGGCCAGGGTCATGTTGACTTCTTCGTTGAGGAAGCCCCCCTTTTCAACAAGCCCGGGCTCCGAAAGAGCGGAAAGCGCGTCCGCCACGGCCACGGCCTCCGCATTCCCCATGCCGGGATGAGACGGAATGGACTTTTCATCCACGGTGTCCACTTCGGACGTGGCCTTCACATGATTGAAATAGAATTCTCCGGCCGGGCGAATCCGCCCGGGATTCTGGAGCCATTTAACAAGCCACGGCTTGTTGAACTTGTCCCCTGCGTAATAAAGGTCCGGCCCTTTTCGGTTGACGACCCTCTCCACTGTGAAGCTGGCGGGCTTTGAAAGGGCGTGACAGCCCGAGCAGTCCTTCTTGAGGATATCTTCGCCGCTTTCCGCATGGGCGACACCGCCTAGCAGGACAGTGGTAGCGGCGATCGCCGCCACTTTGGCGAATCCCATCATTCCCCCTGTTTTCACTGGATGGCCTGGCCTTTCATCGAGGAATTGCCGAACATGCCATGCCCTTTTTTCAGCGACTCCTCATAATAGAAGTCCGGCGTGAAGATCTTGTCTTTCCAGGCATAGACCGGGTCGGCGCTGGCCGATACTCCCTCATACTCGATGACTGTCATGAGCCCGCCCATCGGTTTTGCGCCGTTGAGGGTGTGGGAATCCACGTGATCGTGCACAGGGAAGAGGCCGGGATTGTTCGCTTCCATTATGATGTCGTAGCGCTCCCCGGGGCCTACAATCAGGGTGTCGGCCTCATATGGCGCGGGCAACGGCCTGCCATCCTTGAAAGCCACCTTGAATGTATGTCCATGAGGATGGATTGCGTGTATGAATTCCCCGGCGCCCACTAGGCGTATCCTTACGACATCCCCTTTTTTAACGCGGATGGGCTGAGTGTCGGGGAATGACCGGCCGTTGATGGTGAAGTAATCGTATACATCCCCCGGCACGCCGCCATAGCCGGGCTTGAAGGCGTATTTGGAATCCCAGTCGGAAAGCATCAGGATGTAATCCTTGGTGACTTTCTTCTCCAACTCGGTGGGCTTCTTGGGATCTATGATGAAGGGGCCCCACATGCCGCGCATCACCACATGCTCGTTAACGTTGACGTGGCAGTGATACCACATGGTGCCGGACGGCTCCGCCACGAACTTGTACGTGAAGGATTTACCCGGCTCGATGGCGTTCTGGGACACTCCCGGCACGCCGTCGTTCTTCCAGTTGTTCTTCATGATCAAGCCGTGCCAATGGATGGTGTGCGGAAGGGCTGTGAGGTTGTGCACGTTCACGGACACATCGTCCCCCTCCTTCAGATGGAAAAGCGGGCCGGGCACCTGTCCATTGAACGCAAAGGTGTGGAACCCCTGCTGTTCCACCAGGGTTATTTTCGTATCCTCTATGGTCATGTCAAAGGCGCGTTTCTCGGCGCGGCTTGCGCCGGGAACCAAGGCTACCGTGAGAAGAGCGATCAATACCGCCGCAAAGCGAAAATTTCTCATCGAAAATGCTCCTGTTCTTGAATTGACAAACACGGCGAAAAACAGCCCGAATCACCGCGGCCGTCCCCTTAAACTTCGGCGTGAGCGCTAATGCCTTTTTAAATGCCGATTGGGGATTCACGCTTTTGTACAACTAAAACCAGCCGCGAGGGCCCGAGATTAACACCGTCACGAGAATCCAAACTATGACTTTGGTCAATAAGATGTATATTTACTGCCTGTTTAGATGCAGTAAAAACGCGACAACCCTCCAGTGTGGAAATGGATTTGCGCTCCTATCAGCAACGGAAGGTAATGTCTAAATAAACAAAGAAATACAGCGTATTCTGCGCCATGCGGACTGTGCATGTAATTGTTCAAACCACAACGGATGGCAGATAAAAAATTTATTGGCGCGGATTTAGACTGCCTCCATAAACAGGGCGGCGAAATGAAAAATGCGCCAAGTATATTTAGCTTCGCGAGTTGTTCAAGACAAGAGATGATAAATGGAGGAAGGGAGGCCTAGAAAAGCTTTTAGGGAGTTTCAAAAGATGAGGTTGGATTTTTGGTAGCGGGGAGAGGATTTGAACCTCTGACCTTCGGGTTATGAGCCCGACGAGCTACCGGACTGCTCCACCCCGCACCAGCGAATTAACTACTTTATCATGACACCTGGTTTTGTCAACAGAACGATTTTAGGGTAGTGTCCCGGTTTTAATCCCGATTAATGGACAGACATCCACTTCGCTTACGCTATGTTCAGGATAAGAATGTATCAAAGGTTTTTTATGTTGTCACTCTGAGCGCAAGCGAAGAATCTATCCCATGTTATCAAACCGGGACACTGCCGGTTTTTAATAACCAAGTCTCTGTCTATTGCGTTGGGCTTTTTCCAAGGCGCGTCGTTCACGTGTGGCGGATTCCTTCCCGATCCTTTCCAGGTTGTCTTGATGAAGCTTTAAGGCTTCCTCTGCGCGCCATGGAGCCTCTTCGGACCTGGATGCTTTTCGAGGCTGGCTTAACGGATCGAACATCCAGATCAAGGCTATCGTCAATATCACCACCGCCGCCAGTTGCTGGCCGAAAGTCCACAGCTTTTCCCCGTCCGTGGAGACGTTCCTGGCGGGATCGCCCATGTGAGTCTCTACTCGCTCCTTCAATCCGCCAAGGTAAAACAGGGTTACGGCGCCGGATATGGCGAAATATAAGAACGTCCATGCCATGTATTTATCCGGATGGGCCATGCTCTCGGCCGCATGGGCCGTCAGCGGCGGATTTACCAGCGCCATTTCCTTCACCGCCTCCGGTGTCAGCCCCAAATCGGGGATTGGAAACGGCGCCTGTATCATGAACGCGCCCATCATCATTAAAAAATGAAGGATCGACCAGGCGAACAGGAACGCTCCCCGGGCCTCCTCCCTTGTGGCCAGGGCGGCGGTGGCCCTGTTTATCATCAGCCCAAGCAATGAAAGGATGGGCCACGCCTCGCCGCTCAACCGCGCGAAATCCGAGCCGAATCCGATAACAAAAACGTAAGCCAGCATTCCGGTGACGATATATCGAAGAACCGGAGAATTGAAAAGCATGAATGCGAAACTCATGAACCAGCCGGAGAGGATGGCGAAAAACTCCAGCGTGATTATGGCCTCCACCCGGACAGGCGACAGATGAGGCGACACCGCCATGGGGGTAATCCAGAACACCAGCAGGATGTAGGCGATAACGAAATCCGGGGCGGATTCGATAATTCCCGCGAAGGTTATACTGGGTGGCGGGACTTCGAATGGTTTTTTGTCGCCGCTATTACCGGAGGTGGCCATTTGAAAAAACCGTGGTTGTTTACCAAAATTCTTATCACAGGGCCGTCATGCGGGCAAGGCCGCAAAGTTTCAGGTGGTGGATCCCGCGCGGGATGAGGATTCCCGCGCCGTTGACTTAATGGCGCCGGGCCTATAGAATCGGCCCCAGCGTGTAAGGGTTCTCATTGGTTTTCTCGGGCCGCCCCAAGCCGCCCGGCTTTTTATATTCTTTGGGCGTGAACAGTACTATTCTCAAATTAATCCGCTTCGGCCAAATAGCGGCCATGCTGGCCATATCCGTAGCCGGAATTGCATACGCCCAACCGGCGCCGCCCGCCGGGGCGCCAGCCGCGTCCGCGCCTTCGGCGCCGCCTGTCTCCATAACCGCGGGTCAGATTTACAAAGACAGCCAATCCGGCGAGACGGCCGCCTACGATAACGCCCAGGTGTCTTATGGCGACAAGACCTTGAGCGGTGACGTGATTTTTTACAATCCGGACACCGGCGACGGCAGGGTGGAAGGCTCCGCGGTGTATCAGGACCCGAAAAGCCGGCTGGAGGCGGAGCGGGCGGATTTTAACACCATAACAGGGCTTGGCACGCTCTATCGCGCCAGCGGAAAGTTCGACAACCTCTACAACCTGCGCGGGGCGAAGATACAGCGCGTGGAGGAAGACAGGTACGTGGCCAGGGAAGCGGGGCTTACAACCTGCAAATGTGAGGATCCACAGTGGGAGATAGAGTCCAGCTACGCGGATGTCACCGTGGACGGATACGCCCATTTGACCAACCCGGTGTTCCATGCCGCCGGTGTCCCTGTATTTTATTTGCCCTACTTGCCGGTTCCGGTGAAAAACAAGCGCGCGACGGGATTTTTAATGCCCGCTCCGGCTTATTCGGACAATCTGGGTTTCCAGGTGGAGAACAAATTCTTCTGGGCCATCGCCGACAACATGGACGCCACTTTGACCCATCATTACCTGGGTGAGGCGGGGAACAAGTACGGGGCGGAATACAGGTACATCTTCAGGGATTTTTCCGGGCAGTTCAACGGGGAATACATTCAGGAGACGGATCCGGACCAGCCCACCGACAGGAACCTGTGGAGAGTCCTTTTTGACCACCGCCACAACCTTCCCTGGAATATCAGGAACGTGTTCCATATAAACAAGGAGAGCGAGGAGAGCATAAGCAGGCAGTATTCCGAAAGTCTCACCGACCGCTCCAGAAACTATAACGACAGTTACGTGACATTCTCCAGGTCATGGCCCACCCGCACGGTGACGCTCATGGCCAGGGAGCAGATAGCGTTAGACCCTTCCAACGCCCAGACCTTGAGAAAAACCCCGGAGTTGCGGTTGATAAACCAGAAAGAAAGCATAAAGGGGACGCCGTTATACTGGTCGCTGGAATCCAGCTACACCGGGTTTCGCACGGAGAACGGGCTGGATGAATACAGGACCACCTTTGACGTGGAGAGGGCCGATTTCTACCCGTCCATAAGCATGCCGATTTCCATATCGCCGTTTTTGTCACTGGAGGCGGCGGCATGGTATCGGGCCACATGGTATTCCCGGGGGCAGGACACATCCGGAAACCCGGTGGACGAAAGCTTCACCCGCCAGTATTACCAGACGTCCTTCACCGTCACCGGCCCGAAGTTTTTCAGGATATTCGAAACGGGAACCCCCGAACGCCCGGCATTAAAGCACGTCATCACACCGAAGCTGGTGTGGAACTATATCCCCGGTTATGAGATGGACGGCGAAAACCGGCAGAATGTGTATGTGATAGACACTGTGGACAGCGCCCCGCCCACAAACGCGGTAGCCCTGCAAATAGCCAACGACCTTTTGGCAAAAGATGTTTTATCGCCTGAATCCAGCAGAACTGTAAGCCTGGCCCGGTTCGTGGCCACCCAGCCGTTCGACATTATCGAAAGCAACAGGACGGAAAGCCCGGAAACCGAAAAAAGGCCGCTGGCCCCATTACAGCTGGAGTTCCGCTCACGCCCGGCGGATTGGCTTCTTTTCAATTACAGCACAACCTACAACCATTATGACAAGTTCTGGGAAACTTCCACGCTTGAAGCTGGATTGAAGCTTTGGGACGTGGCCAATATCGCTCTTGACAGGATTTACAAATGGGGCGGCAAGGATGGGCAGGACTCCACCTGGGACACCGCTTATCTGGAGGTAAAACTTCCATGGAATCTGTCGCTGGATTTCTCCTGGGTGTACGACGAGGCCAACGCCAAGACCACCAACAGCCTTGTGCGCGCCCGGTTCCGGGAAGATTGCTGGGGGCTGGCCATCAACCTGGACCAGCGCCAGCTTACCAAGACCGCCGCCGACGGCTCTTCCTACACCGAGGACGAAAGGAGGATAATGTTTACCATAACTCTTCTGGGTATCGGGGACATCCTGGGCGGCGAACAACCAGCCTACGCCAGGAAAAAGCTCTGACCCCGGCCTTATCCCGTTTTGGATATAGAGAACGTAACCGTCTCATTACGCTCCACCGCTCCGGCCAAAAATCCTGTCAGCGCGCCTAATTCATCCCGCCAAACGGTTAAGGAAGGTTTACGCATAACGGCGTATACGCCATCGTCGAAGACTATGTTTAAAAGTTCCCGCAGGTCATAGTTCCTGTGCGCGTTGGGCCATACGGTAACGGTGAGAAGGGCTTTATCAAACCCGCCGCGAAGTTCCGCTGGTTTACCCTTCAGTGTGACGCGAGCGTAATCCAGCCATCCCGCCCCGTCACCGGAAGGTGGCAGGAACCCGTAATGGGGCGGAGTCATGGACTCGTCCCCCTCCAAAAGCCCAATAAGTATTTCCAGCTCTTTTAACATGGTTTCAGGGTTCAGTTCCGCGGAATCCCTGGAATCGGTTGTGGCCAGGGACTGCATAGTCTCAAACACCAGCCCGCTTTTTTGGTAGAAAGCCTCCGCCACGGAGCCGGTGAAAGGGCGAAACAACCCCTCCAGGGTTTTTACGATAATGCTTTGCCCCGAACCGGGCGCAGTGAAAATATATTCTTCCATTGTTCTAAAAAGTGGAGAGTATTTTAACGATGGGGGATTCTAGCATGGCTACGTGTGGCGCTGGCGGGGCAAAAAAGCCGCGGCGGCCGGGTATGTCCGGACCGCCGCGGCGTAAATTAAATGGAAAGCCGGTGAGCGCGCCAGTTAGTTGTAAGCGCTCTCGCCATGCTCTGAATGGTTGAGGCCCATTATCTCCTGATCCTGCTCCGGGCGGAATTTCACCACCGCGTTCACGATGAACAGGATGATAAACGTGCCCACGAAGCAGAACACCAGGCTGGCCCCTACGGCGATGGCCTGGGTCACCAGCTGGCCGGCGTTACCTTCCAGCAGGCCCGAGGCGCCGGAAGCGCCGGTGATGGCCTTGGAGGCGAAGATGCCGGTGGCCAGGGCGCCCCAGGTGCCGCCCACGCAATGGATGCCGAAAGCGTCCAGCGCGTCGTCGTAACCAAGCTTGTGCTTGTACACCACCGCAAAGTAGCAGATTACACCAGCCAAAGCGCCGATTACGATGCTACCCATGGGGGTCACAAATCCGGCGGCGGGCGTGATGGCCACAAGGCCGGCCACCGCGCCAGAGGATAAGCCCACCGTGGTGGGGCTTCCACCATGGCCCCATTCAGCGAACAGCCAGCCCAGGGCCGCGGCGGCGGCGGCGGTGTTGGTGACCAGGAAGGCGCTTACGGCCACATGGTTGGCCGCGACGGCGGACCCGGCGTTGAACCCGAACCAGCCGAACCACAGCAGGCCTGCCCCTAGCACCACCATGGGCACGTTGTGGGGCATTATCTTCTCAGTGCCGTAGCCTTTGCGTTTGCCTATGAAAATGGCCGCCGCCAAGCCAGAGATGCCCGAGGCGATGTGCACCACCGTGCCCCCGGCGAAATCCAGAGCGCCAAGCTGGAACAGCCAGCCGCCGCCCCATACCCAATGGGCCAGGGGAGCGTATATGAAAGTAACCCACAGCGTGGAGAACAGGAGGAACGCCGAGAACCGGGTGCGCTCCGCGTAAGCGCCGGAGATAAGACCTACGGTTATTATGGCGAACACCCCCTGGAATATCACGAAAAGAAGGTCGGGTATCTCCAGCTTCATGTTGGCGTTGGCGGGAGTGGACGCGTCGCCAGGTAATGGGATACCAGCCAGGCCGAAATTGTCAAACCCGCCGACTATTCCGCCCACGTCGGGCCCGAAAGCCATGGTGTAACCCCACAGCACCCATATCACGCTAACCACCGCCAGGCTGGCGAAGGAATACATTATCGTGGAAAGCACGTTCTTGGCCCGGCTCAACCCGCCGTAAAACAGCGCAAGACCCGGCAGGGTCATGAGCATCACCATAGCGGTGGACGTAAGGAGCCACGCCACCGAGCCGGAGTTTATCGCCGGCAAAGCAGGGGCGGCCGGGGCCTCTTCCGCCGCCGGAGCAGGCGCGGCTTCAGCCGCGGGGGCCGCGACTGCCTCAGGCGATTCAGCGCCAGTGGATTCCTGTTGGGCAGGAGGAGACGCGGACTCCTGCGCGTACGCGGGTAACCACGCCGCAATCATCAATGCGAAAACCAGATAAACGATCCTTTTCATCTTCTCTCCTCCAAATAGCATGAAGAAAACCTTTCAACCCCCGCTGGATTTGTCTTGTTTCGCATCTACCAATTCCAGTGCCCGCTTTAAGACCAACGGGGTTAATCCCACAAAATTTCAAAGCCTGCCCGTATCAGCCAGGCAGGAGCGCTTTGGTTCATTGACTCTCAGAGCAAAAGCCATACCCATAAATATCGTGAAGATATTCAATGGATTACCAATATGGATAAAATCTGGTCGCCTAGTTTGATGGCAAGGGATTTGGCGTGAGCCTATTTTTTAAGCGTATTGGTGGAGATTTGTGGATTCGCTCAAATAGACATTAGCAGGATGTGAAACCTGGACTTGGGTAGAAATATTAAACCCATTCTAAGATATGTACATCTCATTATTAATAAAGAAATTACAAATAGAGCCTTTGATGATGTAACGCCTTTTAAATGGCGGTTTCCATGGAAAAAACGGATTAATTAGTTAAAATAGTTGGTATGAAAGTGGTTATTTGTGCTAGGATATGGAATTTTTATTGCGCGGATTTACTAGTTAAAGCCTAGGATACCTGAAAAGGATTGGCCATGAAGACCAATGAATACAGCGATTTTAAGAAGCTTCTGAAACGCAAGCGAGCCATGCTTCTTGAAGCGGACAAAAGCCTGGAACAGGATTTAAAGAAAGAGACCGACACCCGCCATGGGGACGACGCGGATATGGCCGAGTCCAGCTATGAGCAGGAGATGTCTTTTTATCTTAAGACCCGCGGGCAGGACGAACTGCGGCAGATAGACGACGCATTGGACCGCATAGAGAACGGCGAATATGGCGTTTGCGCGGAATGCGGGGCGGAAATCCCTAAAAAGCGGCTGGAGGTTCAGCCCTTCTCGATACACTGTGTGCAGTGTCAGGAGAAGATGGAAAAGAAAGTGGCCAGTTAATTCTTTTGGCTAGAACCCTTTCATTAAGATGAGGTGACCCTTGATTGAACGGATGAAAATGTTCAACGCCGACCTTTTCACCAAGGCGCTGAATAAGGTGGAGCATAAATACCTGCTGGCCAACCTGGTTTCCATGAGGATGCGGCAGTTGACCAAGGGGGAGCCCTCCCTGGTGGATCCGCTGGACATGGAGCCGATAGACATCGCATTGAAAGAGATTTCCGAAGGGCTTATAGAGCCCCGCAAGCCGGAGAAAACCTCGGGCGACGAACTGTTCGGTTAACAGCCGTACTGAAAGGGCGGTCATGGGCGATAAAACCGGCGAAGGGGAAAAGCACTTCACCTTTGTGGACAAGCGCAAGCGCGGCTCCGAAGATGAGACCGTAAAGCCCGAGCCGTCGCCCGCCCCCAAAGAACCGGTGGAGTCCCAAGCCCCGCAGGAGGACGCCGAGGGCGCGGCCCCTCCACCCATAGATTTCTCCACCTTCATACTGTCGTTGTCATCTAGCGCGGTGTATCACATGGGCGGGTTTCAGGACCCGTATTCCGGGAAAACATCCATCAACCTGGATTTGGCCAAGCAGAGCATAGACATATTGGCCATGATGGAAGAAAAAACGCGGGGCAACCTTGCGCCGGATGAGCAAAGGCTTCTTTCCCACACGCTTTACGACCTGCGGATGCGGTTCGTGGAGCTGTTAAACCACAAATAATCCCGCCGGAAACAGGCAGGCAAGCTTTTCCCTTAACGGGCCACACTAAAAATCTCCACGGGCGAAAGCTATATAATCGGTCACCGCGGCATGGCCTCCACCGCTTCCTAATAGCAGGGCAACCTGGCCCCGGTGGTATGTGGAATGGTTTATCACGTGGAAAAGGATGTCCCCGGCGGCGGACTGTTTTTGATCCCCTTCGGTGGTTACATAGTCCACAATCCTGGAAAGGCCGTCCGACCCCATTCCAGCGAGGATTCTAGAGAAATCCATGGAGTTTTCGTCGATAGTTTCCTCCAACTCGTTTTTTGTGAGTATGGGGAACATCTCCGGAGCTTTGGCTTTTTCGCCATGCTCCAGCCGGTTCAGCCATAGCCGCTCCACGTTGACAGCATGGCCGATAACTTTATATGCCCGCTCATGTTCAGAGCCGTTGATGGGGAGAGAGCCCAGCGTCCGCCGGTTAGCGGCGGCGTTATATTCGAAAAGCTTCTTTAAGTTCGGGGCCCCGTCCATAATATCCGCTCCTCGCCTTTGATGGCTTATGTCACCAATATAACGGTGATTTTATCACGCCAGGCCCGGCGCAGGTTTTATAATGGGTAATTGGCTGAATATCCGGGAGATCATGAAACAGGAAAATTGCTTGTTTACTGGCGAGGCGGTGGCGGTGATAGGCGCCGGGGCGTGGGGTACGGCCATTGCCTGGGCGCTGGCCATGAACGGCCACATAGTGCGGTTGTACGCCCGCCGGGCGGAAATCGCCAACGGCATTAACACCAGCCGCGAAAACAGCGTTTATCTGCCCGGGGCTATTTTGCCGGACAATCTCCTGGCAACGGCGGACATGGACGAGGCTGTGGATGGGGCCAGGCTGGTGTTCTTCGCCGTGCCCTCCCAGTTCATGCGCGCCGCGCTTAAAACCTTTGGGAAACATGCGCGGGAAGACGCTATAGTGGTTTCGGCCGCCAAAGGGGTGGAGAACGAATCGCTGTCGCTCCCATCGGAAATGATAAGGCAAACCCTGCCGGGGCCGGTGGCGGACCGGTCATGCTTTCTTTCAGGTCCCACTTTCGCAAAGGAGCTTTGCCGAAAAAGCCCCACGGCGGCCACTATCGCCTCCACAGACCTGGAATCGGCCAAAGTGGCGCAATCGGCGTTGTCCTCCTCTTTTTTTCGTCTATATGTCCATAACGACATCATCGGCGTGGAACTGGGCGGAGCCGTCAAAAACGTGATGGCCATCGCCGCCGGGATAGCCGATGGCCTGGGGTTCGGCCATAACACCAGGGCGGCGCTTATCACCCGGGGGCTTATGGAAATGTCGCGGTTAGGTGTGGCCATGGGGGGCGACCCGCGTACATTCATGGGCCTCTCCGGGTTGGGAGACCTTGTGCTTACATGCACTGGAGACCTTTCCCGCAACCGCACGGTTGGATTGAGGCTTGGACAGGGGGAGACGCTCAAGAACATTCTGGAGTCCACCCGGTCTGTAGCGGAGGGGGTGGCCACCGCAATATCGGTTAAAGGGCTTGCCCAGCGGCACAACGTGGAGATGCCCATAGCCGGGGAGGTATATTCCGCCCTGTACGAAGGGAAGGATCCGCGACAGGCGGTGCTGGACCTTATGGCGCGTGGGTTGAAATCGGAGTTTTAGCGGATGGACGAGAAAACCATTAAAGAAATATTGGACAGGCTTCAAAGCAAGCGCATAACCGCCGCAGAGGCGATGCGGCTCCTAAAAAGCCATTCCCCGGTGGAACGTTTGAAGTTCGCGCAAATAGACCATCACCGGGCGGCGCGCCAGGGTTTCCCCGAAGTTGTGTATTGCGAGGGGAAGAGTGAAAAAGAGGCGGTGGAAATAATAAAAAGGCTCACCGCCAAAGGGCATCCCACCCTGGCCACCCGGGCCTCGCGGGGGATATATCTCAAGACGAAAAAATTCGCCAAAGCCGCCGTGTATCACGAGCGGTCCCGCTGTATCACCATCGAGCCGAAAGGTGGGGAAAAAACCGGTAACGTGCTGGTTCTTTCCGCTGGCACGTCGGACATCCCCGTGGCGGAAGAGGCGGCGGTGACGGCTGGAATCATGGGTTCGAAAGTCACAACCATTTACGACGTGGGGGTGGCTGGAATACACCGGTTGTTCAACCATATGGACGAGTTGCATAAAGCCCGGGTGATAGTGGTGGCGGCGGGAATGGACGGCGCGCTTGCCTCGGTGGTTGGGGGGCTTACCTCCCGGCCCGTGGTGGCGGCGCCCACTTCGGTGGGGTATGGGGCCTCTTTTGGTGGCGTTTCCGCTTTGCTTGCCATGCTCAATTCATGTTCCGCCGGAGTGGGAGTGATGAATATAGACAACGGATTTGGCGCCGGGGCGCTGGCACACAGGATAAACACTTTGCCTGAAAATGTCGCAGGGGGACGATGACCAAAGTTTATCTGGACTGCTTTTCTGGAATCAGCGGCGACATGGTGGTGGGCGCCCTGCTGGACGCGGGATTGCCACTGGAACTTTTAAAAGAACGTCTCGCATCCCTGCCGGTTGAAGGATACGAAATATCCTCCGCCAGGGTCAAAAGATGCGGCGTGTCCGCCATAAAGTTCGGCGTGGACGTGGACATGTCCAGACAAAAGGGGCATCGCCATTACAAGGATATCGTGAAACTCATCGAGTCTGCCCAACTTGCGTTGGAAGTGAAAGAAACGGCGCTAAGGATATTTGACATCGTTGCGGTGGCGGAAGGTGAAGTTCACGGGGTGGACAAGGAGAAAGTGCACTTCCACGAGGTCGGAGCGGTGGACTCCATTGTGGATATCGTGGGCGCGGCTGTCGGGTTCCATGAACTGGGTGTCACCGGCGTTGTATGTTCGGCTATCAATACCGGCTCCGGCATGGTGATGACGGAACACGGCCTGTTGCCAGTTCCCGCGCCCGCCACGGCGCTTATTTTGCGCGGCGTTCCCACCTACGCCGAGGGGCCGGAGAAAGAGCTTACCACCCCCACAGGCGCGGCCATCGCCAAGGCGCTTTCGGCCAATTTCGGGAACCGGCCATTGATGACGGTGGGCAAAGTGGCAAACGGAGCCGGGGGACACGATTTTGCGGACAGGCCCAACGTGTTGCGAATGCTATTTGGCGAGTCGGAGAGCTCCGGCTATATTCACGAAACCCTGGTGGAGATCGAGACCACAATAGACGACATGAATCCCCAGCAATACCCCGTGGTGATGGAAAAGCTGTTCGAGGCCGGGGCGCTGGATGTGACTTATACCCCCGTGTTCATGAAAAAAGGAAGGCCGGGAGTGGTGTTTACCGCACTGTGCCCCACAGCTTTGGCGGGTGATGTGGAAAAGGTGTTTTTCGTCCACACCACTACGCTGGGGTTGAGGAAACGGCCTGTGGAGCGGGTGAGCCTTGAACGCAATATTGTGGAGGCGGATACACCCTATGGCCCTGTAAAAGTGAAAATAGCCTATTTGCCCGATGGGGGCAGGAAAATTGCGCCGGAATACGAATCGGTGAAAGAAGTAGCTGAGCGGAGCGGCGCGCCCTTTGCGGAAGTGTACGAGGCGGCAAGGAGCGCTAAACTGGATTAGCCGTGAAAGCGGGGAATATTAAATGCGCCACCTAATGTATATACACCAATTCCCCTCCACGTCTGGCGATCTCGATAATCACACTGGCGTCGTCTTCGAACCACTGCTTTTTCCCACAAGGTATGGGTTCAATTCTATTGTCGCTTCGCGCCGCTACCCGCCACAGCAGGTTGATGTCTTGGCGGGCTCTGGCCTTGTCGAAACGGGGGGATACCACGATAACGTCTATATCGCTCATGCCGGTAGCGGTCCCGGCCGCCCATGACCCGAACACCACCCCGAATTCCACTTCAACGCCGTGGATTGTAAGGTCCCGCAGATACCCTTTGACGGATTTTATAATTGATTCTTCAACCATAAAAAAACCTTTTCCACTTTATCGAGGATAATCATGGCGTCCTCTAATGTTGGCGGAGCCGCATAACTATCCGGGTACCGCCCCTCAAGGTTAAACGCATTTATATCCGCCAGAACGTTCAAAGTTTCGTCGTTGATTTCAATTTTCCCCAGTTCGGCGAGTCTCGTCAAATTATGGCTTTTGGGCGCCATGTCACGATTGTTGCGGCAAAAATGGGCTTTTAGAATTTTCTCCACCGCAAGATGGATAAAAAACAGCCCATGGCGGATTCTGCCATTCCCGAGATTTTCCTTCCCAACCTGGAAATCCTCATCCGCGCTATTTGACCAGTACTGGATGTGTTTTTCTATGTCCATGGGATTGCGCCAATGTTTTCGGCATTATACCCCAACAGTGGAATATTATTTGAACCCTTCCTGCCGGAACCCCGTTGCCATGACGGCCCTTGCCGCATATTGCTGTCGGAGATGTTTTCAACCCCAGAGACATAAGAGATTTGAACTGAAAAAATGCAACGAATGGCGATAATCATCTTGACTTCGTCTGGGGGGGGGTAGGTCATATTGAATACTTCGTCTTCGCTGTCGCATGGTCTTTGGGGTAGAAGAACAACCAGGCTGGCTATAACCCCGCGCTGGAGACATTTCATAAATTGAAGGGCGACCTACGCACCCCATTGCTAACCCCGCCCCCGCCGCATATAATCAGCATTTATAGATGAAATATCCGCCCATGAAGGAGAGGTCCCGTTATGGCTATCAGCAAGGAGCTTCTGGAGATACTGGCCTGCCCCAAATGCAAAGGCGACCTTGTCCTCACAAAAAAAGGGGATGGGCTTATATGCAGGCAATGCATGCTCAAGTACGAGATAAAAGACGACATACCCATAATGCTCATCGACGAGGCCAGGAAGCTGGACAAGTTGCCGGATGAGGCGGCCTAAACTATCGGCGGCGGTAATCACCAAGAACGAGGAGGACAAGATAGCCGACTGCCTCCAAAGCCTTTATTTCGCCGACGAGATAGTGGTGGTGGATTCCGGCTCCACCGACCGGACCGTGGAAATCGCCCGGAGCATGGGCGCGAAGGTTATTCATAACGACTGGCCCGGCCACATCCAGCAAAAGAACTTCGCCATAGACCAGACCACCGGGGATTGGATATTGAGCCTGGACGCCGACGAGCGCGTTTCGGCTCAACTCCGGGACGAGATAATAAAAACCCTTGACCCCCTCCGGGCCGAAGGATACGCCATCCCCCGGCTGGTTTATTACATCAACAGATGGATCTGCCATTGCGGCTGGTATCCCGCGCGGAAGGTACGCCTGTTCAAACGGGGCGCGGGCCGCTGGGGCGGGGAGAACCCTCACGACAGGGTGTTCATGGAAGGCCGGGTGGCAAACCTGAAAGGCCACATCTATCACCTCTCTTTCGACAATATTTCCGAGCATCTGACCACCATCCAGAGCTTTACGGATATCGCCGCAAAAGAGCGGATCGATAAAGGATTGACGGCGGGATTCTGGTCCATGTTGCTCAGGCCGCCTGGCATGTTCGTGAAAATGTATTTTCTCAAGCTGGGGTTTTTGGACGGCATACCCGGATTGATCATAAGTCTCCTTTCGGCTTATCACGTATTCAGCAAATACGCGAAGATATGGGAAAGGAGCCAGCGATGATAAAACGCGCGCTAAAAAGGGAGTTCGACAGCGGCAGGGCCCCCCTTTATGTGATGGCGGCCACGCCGGTGGCTCTTATGGCCGGTTTTATTCTGCCCCCACCGTTTGCGCCCGCGCTATCCGCCTTCTTTTTTTTCCCGGTTTTTTTCTATTACACGCGGCGGGAAGCATACGGCAAACTTTTCAGCCTCAGCGTGTTTTGGATTTTCATCCACTTCACGCTGGTGATGGGGGCAAGCGCCATCGCTACAGCGCCATCCGGCCCGCCCATGGAGCAGGATTGGGTTTATTTCATCCGTTCCGGTTTCGAGGCGTTTGATCCCGCGCGAAGTATCGCCGCGTTAATATATTCCTGCATGCTTTCAGTGGTTTCCGGTGGCGTTTTATTTCTTTTCCGGACGGCTATGGTGGTCTCACATGCGGCCCAAACGGCAGGTTCCTTCCTTAACGAGGGCAAAGATATGTCCGTTCTTTTATCCCCGGCGCGGCTGTTGGCCCTCGCCAGAGGGGCCGGGCATCTTATGGCGGGCATGGGATTGTCCACGGTTTTTTACATGAAACTGGAAAGCCGCCCCGTGGTATGGGACGGCCCGGCTAAGGTTATCATCACCGGGGTGGCGATAGTCCTGGCCTCCATTTTCCTGGAAATGGTTTTCGCTCCAAACCAGAATCCCGTTTTTTCAGCCTGATACACCCAAATCCGCCACTACGATCTTCGCGACAGAATAATCACAAGATGCGACAGTATTGTCGCTCTTGGCCAGTTTTCCAAATTAGAAATGGCTGTTAAATCAAGAGGATATGTTTTGGCGCCAATACTGCTACTAATTAGGTTGTCTATCGATGCTTAACGGCACGATATGGTGAAAGTTTGAAACAGGGCCTTGAGACCCGCCCCCCTAACATCTTGGGGCCTTGTAATTAATACCCGTGGAAGAACCCCCTCTCTTCCACGGGTTTTTTATTGGCGGCCGGGCCGGATGATATCTTTAACTATCGAGAAGGTGGAATAAAACCCCAGCAGGGCGAATATGATTAAAAAAGAAACGCCGTAAGAGTTTACAAAAAGTTCTGAGGCGTCGTTGTTTTGGACTAGCGAGTAACAGCCGAAGAAACCCACAACCACCCCGAACAGGCGGAACACGTAAGCGTCCACCGTGCGCCAAAAATTATTTCCCATAACTTCCGTATCAATTTGCATTGTTCAAGGTTATCGGGCGGGAAAAGGCAAGTCAAACCAAAAAACCCGGTTGGAAGTTTACACCCGCCTGGTTGTCACAAAGAGTTGTTCTTTAACCTGGCCATGGCTTTTACGGCCACACTCCGCATTGTCAGCGCAAGGAACGTTATGGCGGCGATGGTTTCCAGCCATGCGGGCGTCCAGTGCGCGGCCTGGCCCATGGCCGCCAGCGGGTCTATGTTGATAGCCGCATATATCATATCCAGCGTTATCCCCATGGCCACGGCGCATACGGCTATGGCGGCAAGGTAGATGACGGTGGATTTCAGGCCTAATACCCGCCGGACCGTGGCGATGGAGACGATGTTTGTGGCCGGGCCGGAGAGCATGAAAACCAGCGCCGCGCCCGGTGAAAGGCCTTTTAATATCATGGCCGCCGCCAGCGGGGTGGAGGCCGAGGCGCATATATACATGGGTATCCCGGCCACCAGCATTACCAGCATGGGCGTAACGCCTCCGCCGAAGGCCCTCTCGAAAAAGTCCGGCGGCGTAATAACGTTCACAATGCCAGCCAGTACAAGCCCGGCGGTAAGCCACAACGCCAGGTCGTCCATCAGCTCCACGAAGGCGAACCTTACGCCATCTCTCAACCCATGGATGATGCCAGCCCCTTTGGCGCGGGTTGCGCTCAATTCGCAAGACGCGGACGAGCAACAGGAAGCCCCGTTTTCATGGGCATGGGAATGTTCCGGCTCTCCATCGCCGAAATAGTTTTCCAGCGCGCCAGCGGAGAATGCCGTTATGAAAGCCGCGATGGGCCGGAAAATGGCGATCACCGGGTCCAGCAGGGCCAGGGAGATGGCTATGGAGTCCACCCCAGTCTCGGGGGTGGATATGAGGAATGCGGTGGTGGCGCCTTTGCTGGCCCCCATTTTTTTCAAGGCGAACGCCGCAGGGAGTACGCCGCAGGAACAAAGAGGGAGAGGCACTCCATACACCGCCGCCCGGAACACCGGCATAAGGCCGGGGCCGCCCATGCGCGCTTTAACCGCCTCGAAAGGCATGAAGGCTTTTAATATTCCGGCTATGAAGAACCCGGCCAGCACATACATGGCCGATTCCCGCAATATATCCCAGGTGGCTAGCAAAACTTCGATTAAGAAATCCATTGCGGTTGTAAACAACAGGCCCAGCCAGTATTGAGAGCTTCCGTTAAATAACTCTATATAAATTCATTCTAACGTAAGGGGAGTACGGCTTCCAGTTTGCCGGTGACTGGGTTCCGCCTGATAATCGCCGACTCACCCCGGACTAGCCCGCTTTTAGTGACAACTTCGCTGGTCTTTCCGCCGGACGTGACTGTTACCCGTGCGGACTTGTCTCCGGACGGCAAATCGAAAACCTTGTAAATGCCGGAAGGCTCAAATCCTGCGGCTGGAGGTATTTCCAGAAGGGCTAGGGGTTTAGCGCCCTGGAAAACCCGTATAGTGCCGCCGTCCATTGTCTCGTAATGGAGAATAAGCCTGGTTGTGGAACCGGTCTCAAGCTCCATGGGAAGAGCGGCCCACAACCTGTCCAGTCCCACCAGCGCCGCCGCAAGCATGATAGCCGTTAAAGTAACCACTATCTGGCGCTTCACTCCGGCCCCATAGGGTTTGACTCCTGTCATCATCTCCCGCGCGGTGTCCGCGATTGCGGCTGGCAGTTTATCTTTCTCCCCCGGCTCCAATGCAATCAGCGCCACCCGGCCCCTGTCCACACGTTTTTTCAAAAACGGTTTTCTCGCATGGAACAAACGGTCGTGGGCATAATCGCTCCCCAGCCTGCCGTCGCACGTAAATGAGGCGCACCGGGCCACCATGGCGAACCGGGCGTTTTCTTTCAGCGCCAGCTCAACAAGGCCCGGATATACCTGCCCCGCGCATGCCACCGGGATCAGCTTCACTTTTAGCCCATCCACTTCTAACCATTCCTGACCGCCGTAAAGTTTATTGCACACATAAGCCAAGGCTCCGGCGTCTGTATTCTTGAAACCCTCGGTGGCGGAACGGATAGTTTCGGTGGGGTTGGAAGGCAGGTCCATCGCCCAGAAACCGCAAGAACCCACGCATACCCCGCAGGCTTCACATTTTGATTCTGTAACGGTGGCCAGCCACGGCCATTTATCGTCCGCCGGGCGCGGCTCCATGAGTATGGCCTCATACGGGCAATCTTTGGCGCAAAGGCCGCAACCTACACACCGGTTTCCAATTACCAGCACGGGTTTTCGTTTGACGCGCCAGACCATAACCGCCGGGGCTGAGCATATGGCTATCGCGCCCAGCGCCGTCAACCACATGAACAGCGCCGATGGGGTTTGTGGAATCCACGCCAACGGAGCCATCAGGAGCCAATCGAATTCCATGGCTCCGGGCAAACGCTGGAAATCCCCTTTTGAAAAACTTGTGGCGGGCGCTATAAGCGCGGCCAGCGCAAGGCCAGCCACACATGCGGCCATCATGCCCCTGCCCGGCCAAAGTCTGGGCGTCGCTAGCCTTTTGAAATGACCTGCCAGCAAAACCACCGCGATAATGGGAGGGGCCAGATGGGCCGCCAACAGCAAAATCATGGTACGGGACGTTATCTCCTCCGTCACCATGAAAGCCGACGGTCCCTGATGGCCGATAAGCGTCTCAAGACACGGCAGGGCATGGGAAATTACCCCCACGCTCCTATCATCCATGGGTAGCGCATACCCCGTAACACCCTGCCACAGGGTAAACGCCATAAGCCCCATCCCAAATGCCCAGGGCGCTCCGCCACCCCTCATGGCCCTGCCGCTAATAACGGCCCTGGCCATGTGCGCCGCCACCAGAATTACCAGCAGGTCCCCGCCATGCCTGTGGACGCCCCGGAGAACGGATTTAATCGAGAACCTGTCATCCGTGGATAAAGAAGAGTAGGCCTCTTTTATGTCCACCGAATAGTAGAGAAAAAGAATTACGCCAGTTACCGTGAGCGTCACCAGCAGGAAAAAAGCCATAGCCTGGGCTCGGGGCCATGGATTGAGCGTTGATCGCAATGATTGTTTGTCGGCAGGGTTCATTATGGATGCCGGATCACTTCAGAAATGTGAGAGTGGGAAATGTTGGGAGATCATTGCCATTTATTAATCGAAAAAGCCGCGGCGCCCCATCCGGCCACCGAAAGGAATGGAATCTCGAACATTCCCAGGTTCTCCTCGGTCAATCCGAACAGCCCCTCGGCGAATCCGCCTTCCACCAGCGCCAGCCCGCCAACGGCGGTCAGCGCTATCAGCCCCCCCGCGGCCAATGAGCCGCGCCAGCTGGAATGGGTCATGACGGACAAAGCGATGCCCAGCGCCACCGGGGCCGACAGCGTCAGGTAGGCCACCAGCTTGAAAGGGGCCCATCCTTCATTCTCCAGCGATGTGTCGATGTAATACGTGCCCATCCTGAAAGATGCCAGGCCGAACACCAGCCCCGCCACAATCCCCGTTACGGCCGCCCGGCCGCCCAGAAGAAAATATGCCGGGAGCGACACCACAAGCATCGGCACGAAGATGGCCGAAGATGTTTCGTAGGCCGAGGCGGTGGCGAAAAGCCCCATCTCCCCGGTTTTCATGGAAGAATCCAGCAGGGCGCCCAATGCGCCGGCGCCCACCACGGCCGCTATGGTCTTTATTTCCCGCGGCGTTATGAAGGCCGGAGACTTGGTGGATGTATGCACATAAACCGGCCTGGATGAAATTGTGTCCTGATCCCGGTTTTCCTCCATGGCGCGCAGTTTTTCCTGCTCCCTTTTTAACCGGGCGAACTCCCCCTCAATGCGTTTCTTCTCGCTCTCCACCACCTTCTTTTCGCGGGACACCCGGGCTTCGCCCAAATCCAGGTATTTGGCCAGCGCCGCTTTCATCTCGGAAGCCGACTGAAACCGCGCGTTAGGCTTTTTCTCCACGCATTGGAGAACGATGTTCATCAACCCCCGGTCCACCCCGTCAATGGCGGGCGGTGTCAGCGTGGCGTGGTTCTGGATAACCTCTTCGGTGGATTTGCCACGCATTGGGTTAGCCCCCGCCAGGATTTCATAAAGCGTCAACCCCAGGGCGTATAAGTCCGCCCTGGGTTCCGGCGGGCTACCCTCGAAAATCTCCGGGGCGATATAGGGAAGGGTTCCGGCAATGACGGGCCGCTGGCCCGAGGGGCCGCAGATGACCCGGGCGATACCAAAATCCATGAGTTTCACCGTGTTCTTGCCGGTTTCTATCATGATGTTCGCCGGTTTTATGTCCCGGTGGATGACGCCGTTCTGATGGGCGTATTCCAGCGCCTCGCAAACCTTGTAGGCCACTTGCGCCGCGGGTTTGGAGGCCAGCCGCCCGTCTTTCTGGGCTTTAACAATGCTCTCCAGCGTACGCCCGTTTACCATTTCCATAAGCAGGAAGGCCATCTCGCCATCCCGCTCGAAGTTTATAAGGCGCATTATGAGCGGATGCGTAAGCCGCATGGCCACCTGCGCCTCGCTCTTTAGCTGTTCAATGGCCCTCTCGTTCCTGCTCATGGCCTTTTTGAGAAGCTTGATGGCCACTTTTTGCTGGAGCTGATTGTCGAACCCGGCGTAAACGGCGCCCATGCCCCCCTCGCCCAGCTTTGCGGAAATGGTGTAACGCCCTTTAAGGGTGGTCATCACGACGCTGTCACCAGCGGAGCCTGCGGGCTCCGGAATGACTTCCGGCCCACCCTCCAGCGAGATGGTCTTGTTTATGTCCTCGGCCAATTTCGAGGCCTGATTGGGATCGAGCATTTTTTTTTACCGCAGTTTTAATTTTGCCAGCCCGCGTTTAAAATCAAATTCTACCACCTCCAAACACTCCAATAAACCACGATGGGCAGGTTTGTTATTCAAATAGAACCCGGCATTCGTTAAAATACAGCCTTTAGTTCAGGGAGTAAGATGGGCAACGAAGAGATAATAAAAATGGGTTCGGCGAATTTGACCCTCAATTACGGCAGACAGCCTCTGGCCATAGTGCGGGGGAAGAACTGCCATGTGTGGGACGCCGACGGGAAAAAATACCTGGATTTCATGACGGGGCTTGCCACCGTAAACCTGGGCCATTGCCATCCGGCGGTGGGCAGGGCCGTAAAAAAGCAGATAGACCGCCTGTGGCACATCTCCAACATATACTGGACGGAGCCCCAGGCCATATTCGCACGGGACCTGGTAAAACGGCTGTACAAGGGCCGGGTGTTCCTGTGCAACAGCGGCACGGAGGCCAACGAGGCGGCGTTGAAACTGGCCCGGCGCCATTCCACCGACAATTACGGCCCGGACAGGACCCACGTTATCTCCTTCGAAGGCTCGTTCCACGGGCGCACCATGGGGGCGCTTTCGCTCACGGGTCAGCCCAAGTATCACGCCGGGTTCGGCCAGATGTTGCCGGGCGTAAGCCACGTTCCCTTTGGCGACCTTGCGGGGGTGAAAAACGCCGCCACGGACAAGACCTGCGCCGTGATTATCGAGCCTGTGCAGGGGGAAATAGGCGTCCGCGTCCACGGTAAAAAGTTCATGAAAGAACTAGCGGCTTTCTGCCAGTCCAAAAACCTCCTGCTCATTTTCGACGAGGTGCAGACTGGTTTCGGGAGGACGGGCAAACTCTTCGCGTGGCAGAACTACGGCGTGAAACCGGACATAATCACCCTGGCCAAGGGCATAGCCAACGGGTTCCCCATGGGCGCCATGTTCGCCAGGGAAGACGTGGCTAAAAGCCTGGTTCCCGGCACCCACGCGGCAACCTTCGGCGGCAATCCCCTAGCCTGCGCCGGGGCTGTGGCGGCGCTGGCGGAGCTGACCAGGCCGGGGTTTCTGGAGAATGTCCGGTCGCTGGGGGAGTACGCCAAAAAGCGCCTTGCCGCTATAAAGAAGAAGTTCCCCTTCATCAAGGAAGTCCGCGGCATGGGGCTTATGATAGGGATTGTGCTGGACCACCCTTGTGAGCGGCATGTCAAAGCCTGCGCGGAAAAGGGGCTACTTGTAAACTGCGCCAACGGAAACGTTATAAGGCTCTTGCCGCCGCTTACGGTGAAAAAGGCCGAGGTGGACAGGGCGCTCTCCATACTGGAGAAAGTTTTGGGAAATAACGCATGAAACGGGATCTGTTGAAGCTGTCGGACCTTACCCGGGCGGAGATGCTGGAGATTTTTGATATTACCGCCAGGCTTAAAAGCGAGCGCAAACGGGGCGTGGCCCATCCGGCGCTGGCTGGCAAATCCGTGGGGATGCTGTTCAACAAGTCCTCCACCCGCACGCGCATATCCTTCGAGGTGGGGATATACCAGCTCGGGGGGCAGGCGGTGGTGCTGTCCGGCGACAGGATACAGATGGGCCGGGGTGAAACGCCGGAGGACACGGCCCGGGTGTTTTCCCGCTATCTGGACGCGCTTGTCATCCGCACCTTCGCCCACGAGGAGGCCGAGGTTATCGCCCGCGCCTCCACCATGCCGGTGATAAACGCTTTGACCGACAAATACCACCCGTGCCAGATATTGGCGGACATGTTCACCATCATCGAAAGACGAGGGAGTCTGGACGGGGTAAAAGTAGCTTATGTGGGGGACGGCAACAACGTTTCCCATTCGTGGCTGTTGGGTTCCGCCGTCATGGGGATAAAGCTTTCCGTCGCCACGCCAAAAGGTTACGAACCCGCCGAAGACGTGGTGGCCGAGGCCAGGAAACTGGCCGCCAGCTCCGGCGCGGTGATAGGGCTTACCCATGACCCCAGGGAGGCCGTTAAAGGCGCAGACGTGGTTTATACAGACACGTGGATAAGCATGGGGCAGGACGATGAGGCGGAAATCCGCCGGAAGGCTTTTGACGGTTACATGGTGGATTCGGCCTTGATGGCCGCCGCCGGGCCAGGCGCGATATTCATGCACTGCCTGCCAGCCCATCGGGGCGAGGAGGTGTCCGCCGAGGTGATGGACGGCCCCAATTCCGCCGTTTGGGATGAAGCCGAGAACAGGCTACACGTGCAGAAAGCCGTGCTGATGAAATTCGTTGGCTGACCGGCGCCCGGGGCAGGTTATTTGCCTATGGCCTTTTTAAGCAGGAAAGCCGCGGCCACGATGAACCCCACCACCCCTAGTACGATGCTTACAGTTTCCATATTGACAATCCCCTGAACAGGTTAATGGAGAAATGTGGAAATCCTCCTCCCGGTTTGCGGGAGGTTCTGGTTATTTGCCAGATTTAAGCGCTTTTATCCGGGCCGTTACCGCCGCGGCGCCATCCGCCAGCCCGGCCTGATCGAAAAGCAAAAGGGCCTGCCTGGCGAACTGGAGTGCCCTGGCGCCGTCTCCCTCCGATTCATATAATCTTGAAAGGCCCAAGGCGCTCTCGGCCCCATCGGCCACAGGGCTTTTGGCGTGGGCGATGGATTTTGTGAAACATTCCTCGGCCTTTTGGCGCTCTCCACCGGCGGCGAACCGCTCCCCGGCCAGCCTGTACGCCCGCGCCTTGGCTAACGGCGCTTCCATCTCCCCGGCGATTCTTAAAACATCGCCGTTGGAGTTGGCGGAAGCCAATATGGCTTCCAGTTCGCCCAGCCGGGCATCGTCCGCCGTCCTTATCCGGGCTTCCTCTTCGGTCTCCCAGCCTTTTCGGGCGAACGCCGGGCGGTCCTCAATGTTTGGCTCCGTATTCCTTTTGGGCGCGCCGTAATATCTTTTATAAAGCTCATAGGCGTAGGGCGCCAGCATAACAAGAAACATGGCGATTATCCCTACCGTGACCGGCACATGTTTAACCGCCACCGCGCTCACTATGTCGTATCCGCTGGTTCCGCCTTGCATCTATAAATCAACCTTTCCGAGACTGAATACTACTATGGGTTTTCAGGAGACCGGCTCTATCACCGGAATCCCCAACACCGAGAATTCCACCCACCTCACGGCGAATTTCAGCAAATCCCCGTCATTGTTCCGGATGTTCTCCACCGTTTCAGGCTCGATTGCGAACTTCTGCAGAAACGAAGTGTCAAAAACGAATTGCCTGAACCGGTCCAGATCATAAAAGGCCAGATGGATCATTCCGGCCTTGCGTTCATCCAGCGCGCCGGGTTCGCCCAAGCTGGGGTGGAACGCCAGCCTGGCCATAATCTCGTTGTGGGCGTTATATTCGTTGGCGCCCTGGTCCAAAACCCATTCCTCCAGCCGCCACTGTTTGTCTTCCTTCCAGCCGAGGCAATGCTCCTCCTCAACTTTAAAGAACATCCGCTCTCCCGGTTTCCCGTTGGCTCCGGACGAGGCCCCTTGGCCCAGCGGGTAAATCCTGCAAGCGGTGGGGCGGTCGGAATAAACGCTACAACCCCCGGCCGATACGTATGGGCATGAGCCGTCGGCTCCCATTTTCATTAGAACCACCGGCAGGCCGATATATTCGTCCAGCCCGGTTACTGTGTGGGAAGCCAGGAACTCGAAAGATTTTACGCCCAGCCGGTTTTTTAACCTCAGCACATCGTAGGGGGTAAGGAACAGGTTCGGGTTTTTACAGCACGACGTCCAGCACGAAAGGCCGCTATGGCACCGGAACCGGAAGCTTTCCCCCCAACCTATCCTGGGGAGTTTTTCCACAGCCTCGTGAATGTCGTGACGCGCGCCGCCGGATGAGGAACCACCCGGAGTTTCCATTTGACCGGACATTTTATTATCTGGATTTTCTCTTTTGAACTACTCCCACAGGATAACAGAATCCAAACCGAAGTCACAACTGGAAGGTCTTTGTACCCGTTCCAGGTGGTATAATTTAGGTTTTCGCGATAAACGGGAGCAGATAGGTGAAAGACCAGATTCTGATAAAAGGCGCCAGGGAACATAACCTGAAGAATATAGACCTGGCCCTTCCCCGGGACAAACTTATTGTGATTACAGGACTTTCCGGCTCCGGCAAGTCCTCGCTGGCGTTTGACACCATATACGCCGAGGGCCAGCGGCGGTATGTGGAATCCCTGTCCGCCTACGCGCGGCAGTTCCTCGAACAGATGCAAAAGCCGGACGTGGATTATATCGAGGGTCTTTCCCCGGCCATCTCCATCGAGCAAAAAACCACCAGCAAAAATCCCCGTTCCACGGTGGGCACGGTAACGGAAATATACGATTACCTGCGTCTTCTCTTCGCCCGGGTGGGGAAAGCCCACTGCCACAACTGTGGCCGGGAGATAGCCAGCCAGACAGTCCAGCAGATGGTGGACCGGATAATGGAGCTTCCCGAAGGCTCCAAGGTACAGATTCTTTCGCCGGTGGTGAAAGACCGCAAGGGGGAATACAAAAAAGAGCTGGAAGCGTTTCGCGCCAAGGGGTTCATCCGCGCCCGGGTGGACGGGAAAATGGTGGACTTGGGGGAAGACATAACCCTCGACAAGAAAAAGAAACACACCATAGAGCTTATAGTGGACCGGCTGGTGATAAAAACCGGCCTGGAACGCAGGCTGGCCGACTCGCTGGAGGTGGCCCTGAAAATGGGGGAAGGGATAACGCTTGTGGACGTCAACTCCGAGCGGGAGTTGCTGTTCAGCGAAAAATTCGCCTGCGTCCATTGCAACATAAGCTATCCGGAAATAAACCCCCGGATGTTTTCGTTCAACAATCCCCACGGCGCGTGCCAGGAATGTTCCGGCCTGGGCCAGAAACGCTACATAAGCGAAGACCTGGTGGCGCCCGACGAAAGCCTTTCCCTGCGGCAAGGCGCCGTAAAACCCTGGAGCCGGAAGACCGCCCTTTATTACACCCAGATGCTGGAGGCGGTGGCCACCCATTTCAATTTCTCCATGTCCACCCCGTTCAACAAGCTTTCCAAAAAGAACCGGCAGGCCATTTTGCGCGGCACAGGGGAGGAGGAGATTAAGTTCTTCTTCGAGAAAGACAACCGCCGTCACTATTACATGGGCGCTTTTGAAGGGGTGATGGGCAACCTGGAGCGCCGTTACAAGGAGACCGACTCCGAGGCCATCCGGGAAGAGATTGAACAGTACATGCGGCTGGAGGAGTGCGCCCGGTGCAATGGGAAAAGGTTGCGGCCGGAGGCTCTGTCAATTACCGTGGGCGAAAAATCCATAATGGACGTGTCGGGCATGTCGGTGAAGGAGGCGGTGGCGTTTTTCGACGGGCTAAGCCTGGACAAGCAGAGCCTTTTTATCGGCCAGCGGATATTAAAAGAAGTGCGGGAGCGGCTGGGATTTTTAAAGGACGTGGGGCTGGAATACCTCACGCTGGACAGGCCAGCCGCCAGCCTTTCCGGCGGCGAGGGCCAGCGCATCCGGCTGGCCACACAGATAGGCTCTTCGCTGGTGGGGGTGCTGTACATTCTGGATGAACCATCCATCGGGCTCCATCAGCGGGACAACCGCAGGCTGATAGACACCCTCATAAGACTCCGCGACCTGGGCAACACCGTGGTGGTGGTGGAGCACGACCGCGACACTATCATGACCGCCGATTACATAGTGGACCTGGGGCCGGGCGCCGGAGTGCACGGGGGCGAGGTGGTGGCCGAGGGGACACCGCAGGGGATAATCAATAATCCAAAGTCCCTCACTGGCGCTTACCTTTCCGGCTCCAGAAGCATAGAGGCGCCAAAAGTCCGCCGGAAAGGCAATGGCAAACAGCTTGTAATAGAAGGGGCCGCCGAACACAACCTGCAAGGGTTCGATGTGACCATCCCGCTGGGAGTGTTCACTTGCATCACCGGCGTTTCCGGTTCGGGCAAGAGTACGCTTCTTTTCGATATCCTCTATAAGGCGCTGGCCCGCCAGTTCTGGGGAAGCCACGAGAGGCCCGGAGTCCACAAGGCCATCCGGGGGCTGGAGTTTATCGACAAGGTGATAGACATAGACCAGAGCCCCATCGGGCGCACGCCCCGGTCCAACCCGGCCACTTACACCGGGGTGTTCAATTTCATTCGAGACCTTTACAGCAAGCTTCCCGAGGCGCGCAAACGTGGTTACGAGCCGGGGCGGTTCTCGTTCAACGTGAAAGGCGGCCGGTGCGAGGCGTGCCAGGGGGACGGCGTAATAAAAATCGAGATGCACTTCCTGCCGGACGTTTACGTCACCTGCGAGGTGTGCGGCGGGCGGCGGTTCAACCGGGAAACGCTGGAGATAGAGTACAAAAGCAAATCCATCGCCGACGTGCTGGACATGACCATCGAGGAGGCTTACGAGTTTTTCAAAAACCACCCGTCCGTAGAGAACATTCTGGAGACCCTCAACGACGTGGGGTTGGAGTATATCAGGCTGGGCCAGTCGGCCACCACATTGTCCGGCGGCGAAGCCCAGCGGGTGAAACTTTCCAAGGAACTGTCCAAGCGCCCAGGCGAGAGCACCCTTTACATTCTGGACGAACCCACCACCGGGCTCCATTTCGAGGACATCAAGAAACTGCTGGAAGTTCTAAACCGCCTCACCGAAACCGGCAACACCCTGATAGTTATTGAACACAACCTGGATGTGATAAAGACCGCTGATCACATAATAGACCTGGGCCCCGAAGGGGGCGATGGCGGCGGCCAGATAGTGGCCTGCGGAACGCCTGAACAGGTGGCCAAAACCCCCGGCTCCCATACGGGCAGGTTCCTGCGGGAAGAGATGGGCCGCCGGAAAAAAACGGTCTAAATAATGGGCAAAAACGATGCCATGGTGGGCCCGGCCAAACCATGACGCACATGTTGTTGGCGCCCTTCGGCTTCGCTCATGGTGATATTTTCCTGCTTCACCGGGTCGCCCGGCCCCGCTTTTTCAAAAAGCAAAAAGAGTACCGTGGTGAGCAACCACGGGGAAGAGGCAGGATAAAGGTTTTAACGGGTCATAATATGGCGCCCATAGCCCGGTTGGTGTATCATCGGCTGGCGCTGGCGTTTTACCGGCGCGGATCAAGTGAATAACGCCACATCTCCATTGTTTTGGAAGTGAACAATCTTTTCGAGCACGCGCTGGTCAACACGCTGAAAGAAGCCTTGGGCCCATCCGCACAGGTGACGCTCACTGACAACCGGCGCACATTCCTATCTATTGTCCGGGGGAAATCCGGCGTTCACGCGCGGATTTCCCGCCTTTTTTCCATGGCCGACCAGACTACCATCCACAGCCTGGCCCAGTTTTTGCGTGGTGAGACGAAAAAACTGCCGCTGACCGTTAGAAAATTCATAGACACCCAATCGCTTCCGCAGGAGGCGCGGAAAAAGGCGCTAAAGGGATTAAGGACCGCCGGTGAGGTTTACGATCTAAAAGACCTGGCCGAGAGCGTAAACCGGAGACTTTTTAACGGCGAACTTTCATGCAAAATCGCCTGGGGGGACATACCATCCCGGAAGACCCGCAGGCGTGGTGGTTCCATCATGTTGGGGTCTTACGACAAGGATTTGGACCTCATAAGGATACATCCCGCGCTGGACAATACGGACGCGCCCAGGTTTTTCGTGGAGCACGTCATTTATCACGAACTGCTTCATAAAAAGCTTGGTGTGGCGCGGGACGAAGAGGGCAGACGGCGGCCCCATGGGGCGGAGTTCCGAAGAATGGAGCGGCTGGACGAAAACCATCCCGTGGCAAGGGAATGGGAGAAGAAAAACATATCTCTCATTTTCAAGGTCCGGCGCAAACTGATAAAAAGGCAAGATGCCGCCCGGCGCGGAAATTGACATCGGCGCGGCGGTAAAAACCCTTCGCCGCATCGTAAAACAATGGAAAACCCCGGTGGTCACCACCTATTCGCGGGGAAGCGCGCGCCCGGCGTTCCATGTGCTGATAAGCTGTATCCTGTCGCTCCGCACAAAAGACACACAGACCGCCCAGGCGTCGGCGCGGCTTTTCGCCGTGGCGGACACGCCGGAAAAACTTATGGAACTCGCCCCTGCGCGGGTTGAAAAACTCATATATCCCGTGGGGTTTTACCGGAACAAAGCTGTCGCGGTGATTGAGGCCAGCAGGGTTATCGTGGAGCAATACGGCGGGAAAACACCGGACGAAATTGACGAGCTGTTAAAGCTGAAAGGGGTGGGGCGCAAAACCGCCAACCTGGTGGTCACATTGGGTTATGGCAAACCGGGAATTTGCGTGGATACCCATGTGCACCGCATCAGCAACATTTGGGGCTACGTTAAAACAAAAACCCCGGAGGAAACCGAGTTCGCCTTGCGGGAGAAACTTCCCAAACGCTACTGGATAGAGTTCAACGACCTGCTGGTGACTTTTGGGCAGAACCTTTGTGCGCCAGTATCCCCCTGGTGCTCAAAATGCCCACTTGCCGGTGAATGCCCCAGGCTGGGGGTTAAACGCTTCCGGTGAGCCGCCAATGCCCCGCGTGTGCTAAAATCCACCCTATGTTTTGGTCAAACTGGCAGGTGGTTGGATGAGCGAACATGACGCGTCGCTATGCCTTTACGTGAGCGGCCAAAAGGGGGAGGAGAAGGTGTATCCCCTCAACAAGAACGGTTTGTTGATAGGGCGAGACCCCGCTTGCGAAATCTGCCTTCCAGACACATCCATATCGAAAAAACACGCCCGTGTGCTGGTGGATAACGGGCGGACGCTCATTGAGGACGGGGTGGACGGCAAACGCTCCAGCAATGGGGTGTATGTGAACGACTCCCGCATCACAACCCCCGTCACATTGCGTGAAGGTGATGTGGTTAAGATGGGCGTGCTGAGGTTCGACGTGAAATACACATCCTCCATCACGAGCCCGTTGACTCTCCCGGAAGTTACAGACCTTCCGGCCTTAAAACTTTTCCTTGAGCGGGGCGACCTGCGCAAAGTGAGGGAGGAGGACGTGCTGGGCCGCGTGGCCGGGCTCGGGTTAGGAGGGGCCGCCTTGAACCAGGCGCTGGACGAGGCGCTGGACAGGGTTATGGACCGCAACGAGCTTTGGCGCGTGGCGCTTATATCCAAACTCAAACAGAACGCCACGCCGGTTTCCGCCGCCGCCGGGAGGAAAAGCCAGACGGTTAAACCACCTGCCCCCGCCTCGTTCAAGGATGCGGATATGACAATGATGGATATGGGCATAAGTTCCTCATCCATCCGTCAACAGGTGGCCAGGAAAAAGGGGAAGTTTGCGATTATGGCGGTTTTGGCGGCGCTGGCCATCGTTATGGCGGTTATTTTCTATTTTTGATCGGAAACGAAAATGGGAATTTCAAAATTCGACGAGCTGTTCAACAACCAGGACTATCGCTCCCTGAAAGAAAAACAGAAGAAGCTTTATTCCCTTACACTGGCCGTGGAGAGGAAAAAGAACCTGTATGCGGAACTGGAAGCCCGGTACAGGGCGCAAATGGACGAAGTGGCGAGGACAGTGGACGAAATGGAGCGGAGCATAAGCCCGTCGGCCAAGGAGGCTGAGGAGCTTATAGAAGACCTTAAGTCCAGCCTCCGGGAGGTTTCCGAGAATGTGCGGTCGCTGAAAAAGGAAATAATGATTAACCGGATGCGGAGCCAGTCCGGCGAGTACGACAACGCCAGTTACGTGGCCCAGCGGGACGAGATGTGCCGGGCGCTTTCCTCCGAGTCGGCCAATGAAAGCTGGATACAGGACGGGCTGGCGTTCCTGCGCAGGGTAGTCAACAGGCAGGGAGGGGACGAGCTGAGGGTGGCCGGGGAAAAGTCCGGCAAGGAAAAGATAGTAAGAACCCAGAAACTGTCCGCGGAGGCCCTTGTGGAAAAGGAATTCGGCCATGATGAAGTGAAGTTCGGCCAGCCCGAGGCTAAGAAGGCGCCTGAAAGGGCATCTGAGCCCGCGTTAAAAACGCCGCCTACTCCCGTGCCTTCCACGCCCCCTCAAAACGGGGCGAAAGATTTTGACGGCGACAAAACCATGTCCATCCCCGAGGAAATGGTGGGTTCCGATCCGCAACGGTTGCTTGAGCCGGCCTTAAGAGTGCAAAAGGGGGACTCGTGGGAAAGGTATCCGCTGAAAAAGAACCGGGACCTGAACATTGGCAACGTGCGGAACCCGGAAAACGACATTTGCCTTTACGACACCCAGGTGTCCCGCCGTCACGCGAAAATAGTTTACGACAACGTGACCGAAAGCTGGTTCTACGTGGACATGGGTAGCACCAACGGCTCGTCATTAAATGGCAAACCTTTGAACCCCCACGATCCAGCCCTGCTCAAGAACAACGACAACATTATGGTTGGCGACACCAAGGTGGCCGTGTATATTCCGTAGTGCCGATGGGGCGGGGCATGCCTTGACTTGGGCCTTAGGGGTTTGATGACAACGTTTGAAAGGCGGTTTTCGCCAGGTGACCCTTTAACGAAATGAAGGTATGGCAAAGGACTATTACGAGATACTAGGCGTTCCCAGGGGGGTGTCGGATGAGGAACTCAAGAAAGCCTACCGGAAGCTGGCAAAACGATGGCATCCAGACAAGAACCTGGATAATAAGGATCAGGCCGAGGCTAAATTCAAGGAAATCAGCGAAGCCTATGCCGTGCTTTCCGACAAGGATAAACGCGCCCAGTATGACCGGTTCGGGCATGACAGGTTCCGCCAGACCTTCAGCCGGGAAGACATTTTCAGCGGCGGCTCCATCCAGGACATCCTGCGGGAAATGGGAATGGGCGGTGATATGTTCAGCTTTATTTTCGGAGGACCCGGCGGCGGAGGGACCCGGTTCGAAACTTACACTTCCGGCGGCGGCAGGGGGGGCGGATTCGGGTTCGACCAGTTTGGCGGCGGATCCTCGCGCGGGCAGGATTACGAAACGTCCATAACCATCACCTTGCATGAGGCAATTTCCGGGTGTGAACGTAAAATTACCCTCCAAACGCCGGAAGGGGTCCTTTCGGTGGCGATAAAAATCCCCGCCGGGGTAGAGACCGGGGCCAAGCTCCGCGCCAGGGGCAAAGGGGGCAAGGCTACGCGCGGCGGCCAGCCGGGAGACGTTTACATTGTGGTTAACGTGGCCGAAGACCCGGTTTTCAAACGGGAGGGCGCTGACCTGTATGTGGACGCCCCGGTGCGCTACTCCACGCTGGTGTTAGGGGGTACGGTGGCCGCGCCCACATTGTCCGGCGAGCGGCATTTAAAAATTACCGCGGGGGCCGATCCTGAAAAGCTTATCCGGATAAAAGGGCAGGGCGCGTCCAAAATGAAAGGGGGGCATGGCGACCTGTACGTGAAGCTGAAAGTTTACGCCCCCGCCCATCCCACCGAGGAACAAAAGAAACTGGCGGAAAAGCTCGCGGAAACGGGTTTATAAAAGGCGCTTTCGCCCGGGATTATTTCAATCGCTTACGGACAGTTATAACTGCGCTGTCTTACGCCGCTAGCGGCCCATCCGCCGCGCCATATACGGGAACCAGGAATATCCCTTCATAATCCAGCCCGGGGCGGTTCACGCGGACAACGACCTCCCAGTAAAGGATATCCTGGGGGGCTCCGCCAAGGTATGTGGAGGGTCCTTCCGGCGGAAGATCAAACGCCAACGTGGCCCGGCCGGAGGGTGAAATGGTGAGCGGCCGGGTATCCGAGTAATGCTTGGTGGTATAGAGCATGGTTTCGTTCCTGTTAAAGGATCGCCGTGTCTCCCATTTTTCCCTGACCTGCCGCAATTCGGCCTCCGCCTTGGTCCCCGCCAGAACCTGGCTCCCGACAAAGACCGCTTCCAAACGTTCACCCAACAAGTAAGGAACCGCTCCATATATCAGCCTGCCTGCGCCAAACCGGAAAAACCGCGAGGCTTGGCGCAAGACAAAAAAGAGCAGTACCAGCCAGATAATATCAAGAATCCCCAAGGGCAAAAAAGCGAGCCTCGCCTCGGGAGTGTTGTAAGCCAACCAATGAAACGGCGCAAGCCAGATACCGTTAACCAGCATCCCAGCGCAATTCTTGAGCAATGCCAGGGCCGCCCCATCGTTTATTCCGGCGCGGGGCCAATGATAATCCCTCATCCATGCGGCTGGAGCATGACGGATGGACCGGGCAACGGCCCAGTGATAGAGCCAGACAGATCCTTGTAACAAGCCGGTGATCAGGCATATGCCCCCTATGGCAAGGGCGATATAATCCATGTCGCCGCGTACATGCAACGCAGGGCGGGTCAAAATCCGGCCCAGCAGGCCGATTCCCACTAGCACGCATATGGCAACAACGACAAGCGTCATGGCGCCGGACGCACGCCACTTTGAGGCGGGGCTTGTGGTAAGGCTGTGCGGCGGATCAAGATAGGGCACGATAAAGTCTCCGGCTTGTTTATCAGCCCTTCTATGCCGATTTCTCTATGTCTATCATTTCGCTCCCGCGCACGTAGGTGGTGGGCACCACTTTCGACAGCCGCGAGAGCTGGTGGACAATTTCTTTCACCCGCATGGAAAGGCTCAGCACATCGTCCAGCGCCTCGTCCAGCTCGTTGGGTTTCAGCTTGCGCCAGTCGCGCAATAGCTCCACGTTTCCTATGATGCCGGTGAGAGGGTTGTTTATTTCATGCTGGAGGGTGATGGACATTTTCAGCGCCGCCTCCAGTTCCTTCTTGGCCGCAAGCTCGTCTTCCAGCGATTTTATCCGCAAATGAGCCGCCACCCGCGCCAGTAGCTCTTCGGGATTGAACGGTTTGGTGATGTAATCGTTGGCCCCTATGTCCATCCCGTGGAGCTTGTCGCCGATCTCGCTCTTGGCGGAGATCATTATGATGGGGATGAACTTGGTGGCGTCGTTTTCCTTTATCCTCCGGCAAACCTCGAACCCGTCTATGTCGGGCATCATGATATCCAGCAGAATAAGGTCCGGCGAGTAGTCGGTTACTATTTCCAGCGCCTCCCGGCCGTTGTTGGCCACCCTCACATGGAAGTCCGGCCTTTTGGACAGGGTCATCTGCACAAGAAGCGCTATGTTCGGGTCGTCATCGACTACGAGGATTTTGCTCATCACGCCGTTTTAAGACATTTACGCCAAATTTTACTGTATTTTAACACCATGTTAACTTATTAGCGATGTATTTGACAAAACAGGCGGAATTTTAACCCGATGGAACGCAGGCGCCACGCCAGGGCCAACATGATAATCCAGGCCAGGGGGTTCGTTTTCCTGGATGGCGGCAGGGTGTTTCCATTTTCTGGCGAGGTGCGAAACCTTTCCATGTCCGGCGCTGGGATCTCATTGAGCGCAGATTCGTCGGAGCGGTTCGCCATAGTCATGGAGCGGGGGCTAAACCTGAACGGTCTGGCGGCCCAAATGCAGGTAATCAGTTATGTGATGGACAATTTTACCGTTTCAGGCCAAATAGCCCACGTTCTGCCGGGCTCCGGCGGGAAAACGATAGGGATAGAGTTTGATCCGTTGGAGGATCCCATAAAAACGCACATCGCGAAAATAATTGAACTGCAACCGGAGATGGGCTCCAGCCATCCGGAAGAAAAGGACGGTGTGGAGGTTTACGCCTTCGAGTCGTTCGAACAGTTCACCAAGGAATTAACGCCGTTCGTGATAACCTCCGAGAAATCATCCCCCTTCACCATCGCCGGGGAGGTGTTCATGTTTTCCGGGATGCACATCTCCGATACAGGGGAGATCCATATGGACTGCGTGGAAAGCCAGAAGCGGCCCGGAAATATCTATTGCCCGGACTGCGGGGAGTACATAAACCCCGCCACCCTTATTTAACAAGCGTAGCTACGCGCTGGGGCTGGAAAAGGAAATAAGGGTACCGGCGTTCAGCCACCGCCTCTATTTGATCCACCAACGACGCCAGGGCGGCCAGTTGATTGGTCAGGCTTCCCCTCTCCTGCGCCAAAGCCGCCGTCATGCTGGCATTCAGCTCTTTTATTTTCAGCCCCAAGGTTTTTTTGTCAGCGCCGGTTTTCAGGATGGCCCCCACAAGGCGGGCCTTCTCTTTCGCCATTGCTTTCGCCGCTTGCCCGGCCCCATATTTTTCGGGATGCTGTTCCATGTCCCTCATGGTAAAGGTTATCTGCGCGATTCGCGGGGCTGGGTCTTCCACTTGCGCATCCAACGCCATGGTGGCTGAAAGACAGCCATAAGCCGGTGGTATTACGCCGGGATAAAACCTCCTGATTATGGCGTCGGTTATCAAATCGTATTTTGCGCCCCCCACGCCGTGGATGAAAAAACCGCACACGAAAAGGCGCATGTACATTGAAAGGATCATGGCTTTGGGCCTGATGGCCAGTGTTCCTTCAAACAGGCGCTCCAACGGGATTTCACCCGGGGTTTCACCGGAAATAAATATCCCCCCCGGGCGCGATGAAACGAAAAGCCTTTCCCGTTTTTTCCCGTTCACAAGCCAGAATGGGGTTTCCACACTATCCCCCCGGGCCGTCAAGTCCGGAAACGGATTTGCGGGGTATCGGAGTTTTCGTTCTTTACGGTACCGGGCCAATTCATCGTTATAAATAGCGGCCAGCTCCGCGGCTCTGCGGAGCATGTCGCTGGCGAACACCCGGAAAGCCCGGGTTTGTACCATTAATGAAACGGGTATCTCCAGACAATCGCAACCGGCGGGCCTCTGCCACGCGCGCCGTAGCAATATGGCCCTGGAGGTGTAATCAAACCCGTCGCATGGAGTCCCGCCGCTGACGCGGCTCAAAAAACTCCCCATAGCTTCCTTGTGGCTTCCAAGAAGCGGGTGGTCTAGTGATTTCCCGGACTCTAAAAGTTTTTCCATGAACCGGAGCCATGGCTGATGGGGAACGGTTTCGAAAAGGTTGGCTCCTCCGGCCGGGTATAGCGCCACGGTTTTTTTTGCCACCAGCCCGTTGTCCACCAAGGGGAAAAGCGCCTCGCCGTTATCGAACTCGTCGGAATCCACCGAAACGAAAAGGGCGGCGGAGCCGGTCTCTCTTGCCATCCTTGACAGCGCAAAACCTTTCACCGCCACGCCGGGATGATAAAAGCCGGGCTGATGTCCTGACGCAATTATTTTTACGCTTCCGCCCGGTCCAGGCGTCTCCACGCCAAGTCTGCGGGTATAATCCACGGCCAATTTTAGCGTTTCCCGCCGGGCTTCTTCAGCCAGCTTTGATAGTTTTTCGCCCTCCACCGGAGCGTCCATGGGCGCCGACACGTTTTCCTGAAGCAGTCTGCCGTATTCTTTTTGCGGAGGCAGGGCGAACAGGGCTCCGTTTTCCGTGGGGACGGCGAATGAAAAATGGCTCAAAGAATTATGTCCCGCACGGAGGCAAGGCCCAGCGGCTCTTTGAGCATGACAGGCTCGCCGTATTTAACGCCGATGAGGCTTCCATAATGGGAGGCGTGGGCGGTGAGTTTCTCTATCAGGAACTCTTCCCTGCCGTTGGCGGCGAACTGGGATTTGTAGGCGCGGGCGGCTTCCAGCTTTTTTTCGAACGTGGAAGAAACGTCCAGAATGAACGCCGGATCAACCTGGAGGTTCAGATGCGACGCCAGGAACAGAAACTCTTTTTTGGGGTACCACGGCTCACCTTTCATATCGGTCTTTGTGAGCTTGGCGTGGAACCGGGCCTTGTGGGCTATTTGCCACGCGGCCATGTGGTCCGGGTGGGCGTCGGTCTCGCCGTGGAGGAAAATCATTTCCGGCCGCAGTTCCCTGTAAACCTCCGCCACTTTCACACGGGCCTCCACCGTGTCGGTGAGCGTCCGGTTGGGCAGGTCCAGGGTTATGCGGGTTTTCACCCCCAGGATCTCTGTGGCTTGGGCGCATTCCTTCGCACGGGTCACTGGGTCCCCTTTCGGGGTGGGTTCGCCATTTGTAAGGTCCAGCAGGGCCACAGAAAACCCCTCTTCCACAAACCGGGCTATGGAGCCGCCGAAACCTAGCTCGATGTCGTCCGGGTGCGCCCCAACGGCGAGGATATGGACCATCGCTGAATCTCCTTTTCGATTACCTGCCTGTAATATTCGAACCGTTTTTCAGGGTCGTCCAAAACGGCTCCGAAGGAGCGGTTTAAATTTTTATATATTCTCGGGATTGGAGCCTCTTTTACCGACAGGCCAAACTTGAAAGCCTGTATCCAGAATTGCAGGGGCTGGGCGTATCCGGGTTCGTCAAGCGCAAGGGCGCGAAGGGCTGAAACCCGGTAACATTTGAATCCGCAAAAAGAGTCCGTCAGGTTGAACCCGGTGACTCGGTTTATGATGTCGGTGATCCTGCGGTTTATGGAAAGCCTGTCGCCGGGGGCGGGGTCGTTCTCCAGCCTCTCGGTCAGGTAACGCGAGCCGGACAACACGTCATAGCCGCCGATGGATGAGAACATCTGGGGTATCAGGGCCGGTTCGTGCTGTTCGTCGCAATCCATGGTTACCACCAAGTCGTACCCTTCGTCCATGGCGTACTTTAAGCCGTCGATAAGGCTTTGCCCATACCCCAGGTTGCGGGTGTGGGAGAGTATTTTGAGCCAGCCGAGGTTTTTGAGGGCTTCCGCCGAGCCGTCAGTGGAGCCATCATCCACCGCCAGCACGTCCCCCGCGTGAAAGGCCCTTATCCTCTCCATCACGCTTCTAACCGTGTCTATCTCGTTATAGACCGGCACAGCCACAAGATTTCGCGTCATCAGAACGATGATACAACAGAGGGCATGGCGTTGTGGAGCCTTTGCGCCTAACCTTCGAAAGAGGCTTCCACAACGAACATGTGGCCGTCCACCGTGAAGGGTATGGCCACCACAGGCCCCTTGGTGATGCTTTCTATCTCGTGCCCTTTCCCGGCCACTATGGTGGGTATGCCCGCCTCGAAAACTATGCCAAGTTCAGCAAGCCGCCTGCGCGCGTCGCCGGATATCATGTTGGTAAGCTCACCGACGGCGTCGCGCACGTCGGGCGAAAGGTCTGTATAGGTCTCTCCAAGCATGCTACCCACCACCTTGCACACCGCGTCGGTGGTGAAAGATATAACTATGGCCCCGCGGGACGCTCCGGTAAGGCCTATGACCCCCGATATGTCGCCCACGGATTTCTTGTCGGTCTTAAGGTACGGCTTCCCCGGGTCGGCCTGTATGTTGGCCATGGTGGAAAGCACGTTAAGCGTAGCCTGTAAAAACGGATTAATGTACTCGGATTTCATCAGCCCCCTGGTCCTCTCTAATTGGAAACTGCCCTGTTGTTCATTTTACATCCCCCTGCCCCGTAATTCTTGAAAGAGCCGTATCCACGAGCGCAGTGAAAGCCTCCCTCTGCCCCGGCTCCAGCTTGTACAGTATGTCGGCGGCTATCCTGTCCGGGATGCGCTCCATCAGCCTGGCCAGGCTCTCGCCTTTCTCGGCCAGCTCTATCCAAACCTTGCGCCGGTCTTTGCCGTCCTGCTCCCGTTTGAATATCATCCGGTCAACCAGTCCCCCAACAAGCCATGTGGTTGTGGATGGCGGCGCGCCCAGCGCCGAGCCGATACCGCCTATGGTAACCCGTTTTTTTGCCGCCACCACTTTGAGCGCTTTGCGCTCGGAATGGGTCAACTCCCTGCTCAATAGCGGCAGGGTGGACTCAATCTCGTGATAGCGTTCCACGATCAGGTCGACAAGTTTGCCGACCTTTTCCGATTCTCTTGTAGGTTGCAATTTTCCACCAAAGGCAAAAACCTTTAAAATGGTAGCTTTATTTCCAGAGGAGCGTCAAGCTTCATTACATAACGGCAGTGTCTCAGTTTGAAAGTACAGGGGAGATTCTTCACTTACGCCCAGGATGACAATATAAAAGCCGTTGATAACATTGCCATCCTGAACGAAGCGCCAGCGAAGTGAAGGATCTGTCTACTATTTGAGATTCAAACTGAGACACCACCTACAGAACGCTCCGCTTGTAAAAAGCGGTTATTGGCGTACAATATTGATTAGTATGCATGTAAATCTCATCCCCACCACACTGGAAGAAGCCAAACGCCGTGGGTGGGAGGCGCTGGATGTAATCCTGGTCACCGGCGACGCTTATGTGGACCACCCCTCGTTCGGCGTGGCGGTGGTGGCCAGATTCCTGGAATCGCTAGGGCTTCGCGTAGGCGTAATAGCCGCGCCGGACCTGGGCAATCCCGCCGATTTTTTAAAGCTGGGCGCGCCGTCCATGTTTTTCGGTGTCACTTCAGGCAACCTGGATTCGATGATCATGCGTCACACGGCGCAGAAAAAACCCCGGTCCGACGACGCTTACGCCGAAGGCGGCTTATCCGGCAAACGCCCGCCCCGGGCCACTATCGCCTATTGCAACAGGGTGCGGGAGCTTTTCCCCGGCGCCAAAATAATCATCGGCGGGCTGGAAGCCTCCCTGCGCCGCTTCGCCCATTACGACTACTGGAGCGACAAGGTGCGAAGGTCCATCCTGCCGGACTCCAAGGCGGACATGCTCGTGTACGGCATGGCCGAGCGGCCGTTAGGAGAGATAGTTGAAGGACTGATGTCCGGCAAGACCCTAAAAGAGATGACAAGCATCCGGGGCACGGCGGTGATGGCCGGGGCCGGGGCCGAAGGCATTTCTGGCCGGGACGTGATAGAGCTACCTTCGTTTGAGTCCGCCCATGCCGACAAGCTTGAATATTCCAGGGCGTCGAGGGTTATACATATGAACCAAAACCCATGGAGCGCCAAAACCCTCGTCCAGAAACATGGCGAAAGGTTTCTTAAGGTGAACCCGCCCGCCGGGCCTTTTTCCACGAAAGAGCTGGACGCGGTGTACGATTTGCCTTTCACCCGCGTTCCCCATCCGTCGCACAAGGAGAAAATACCGGCCTACGAGATGATAAGGCACTCCATTACCGCCATCCGGGGCTGTTTTGGCGGATGCGCTTTCTGCGCCTTGACCGTTCACCAGGGGAAGACCATCCAGAGCCGGTCGGAGGAATCCATCCTGCGCGAGGTGGACTCCGTCAAAAAGATGAAGGATTTCGCCGGGTATATATCCGACATAGGCGGACCAACCGCCAACATGTACGGCATGAAATGCGGCGACCAGAAGGCCGAAGCGGTTTGCCGGCGGGAGTCGTGCGTCCATCCGAATGTTTGCAAGAATCTGGTGACAAGCCACAAGCCCCAGCTTGAGATGCTAAAGAAGGCCCGTAGCGTCAAGGGTGTTAAAAAAGTATTCGTGGCGTCGGGCGTAAGGTACGACCTGGCGAACCTGAGCCCGGAATACATAAAGGAACTGGCGGCCCACCATGTTTCCGGCCAGCTGAAAGTGGCGCCGGAACATTCAAACCCCGAGACCCTGGCGGTGATGCGAAAGCCTGGGATAGAGGAGTTCGAAAGATTCTCCAAACTGTTCCTGGACGCCTCAAAAAAAGCCGGGCTGGAGCAGTACATAGTCCCCTATTTCATATCGGCCCATCCGGGTTGCGGGATAGAAGAGCAGGTAGGTTTGGCCATATACCTGAAAGAAAAAAGTATCCGGCCCCGGCAGGTGCAGGATTTTATTCCGGCGCCTTTGACACTGGCGGGGGACATTTATTATTCAGGGGTGGACCCTCTCACGGGGAAAAAGGTTTATGCCGCCCGGGGGGACAGGGAGCGGAGGTTCCAGCGGGCGCTACTGCAATACTTCAAACCGGAGAACGCCGATGACGTGCGCGCCGCCCTCAAGATGGCCGGACGGGAGGATTTGATAGGATACGGAGGGAATAAACTGGTGGGGTACGAACGGAAAAACAGCCCCAAAAGGCCCGCCACGGCGGAAAGAACGGCCAGAAAATTTCCGAAAGGGAAAAAGAAGTGAGCGGCCATGAATATACTTTTGGCGGGCTGTTTACAGGCACGCTGAGCGGAATATTGCTGGAAGAGGATTACGACACTCTGGCCTGCTCGCTGGAGGGCTGTTTTTACGCCGTGGACTGGAAGGAAAACCATGTCGCCCGGATGATGGGAAACCAGGTGGGGGACACTATGAACATGCTTAAGCAGGACGTTTGCGGCCGGAAGGCATTAAGCGTCAGGTTCCCGTTCACTTATGTCCACACCTTAGGCTCCCCTAAAATGATAAAGCTATATAACCCGGCGGATTGCGGCTCCGGATGCTCCACAAGCTCCCCATCACCATGGTGGGTATTTTCGGTGGTGGCCCCGGGCCCCGGCGAGATAGAGGACCTTAAGAAACCATCCTGCGCCGAGTCTAAAGGTTTCCTGGCCAGGCTGATCGGCAAATAAAAAGGGGCGCGTTCATCACGCGCCCCCCGTTCAAAACTGGCACAGCGGTCAGTTGGCCGGCCGCTCCTCGACCGTCACTTTCATCTCGATGCGCGCCGTGGGGTTGTCCCGCATGTCACGCGGTTCACCGACTATCTTGTCGGCCACGTCCATTCCCTCGATAACTTCGCCGAAGGCGGAATATTGCCGGTCCAAAAACCTGGCGTCGGCCACGCATACGAAAAATTGTGAGCCAGCGCTGTCTGGATCCTGCGCCCTGGCCATGGATACGATGCCGCGCTTGTGGGCAGTGGCGTTGAACTCGGCGTTGATGGTGTAACCCGGGCCGCCCATGCCATGGGTGTGACGGGCCTTGGCGTCCTTGGTGTTGGGGCAACCGCCCTGGATCATGAAGCCTGGGATGACCCGGTGGAACGTGGTTCCATCATAAAAGTGGGCCTTGGCCAGCTTTTTGAAATTCTCCACATGTTTCGGGGCCACATCGTCCAGGAATTTTATGACAATCTTCCCGTGTTTGGTTTCAATAACGCCCACTTCCTGCATTTTCACGTCCTTTCCTGATTTTTTCTGACTCTTGGCTTCTGTTTTTTTGGTTTCGGTTGTGGGGCTGTCTTTAGCCAGCGCCGGGCCCATCAACATTGTGACCGATATGATGGCGGCCAGCATGGCCGAGGCATAGTTTCGAACCATTATTTAATAACTCCCTTTCAATGAATGATGGCCTTTGGACAGTTCAAGCCCGGCCGTTTAAGCGTTACCCTTGGCCGGGTTTTTACCGGGTTTGGCCTGTGCCTTTTTCCGCTCCTGCCGCTGGAAATAACGGTTAAGTTTTTCCGGCGTTTCGAACATTATGTCAAATATCTCGCCATGGTACTCACAGCTTGGCGGGTTATGCTCCCGGCAGATATCGGGCCTTCTGGCGTATATTGTGCACCGGTTGTTTTCGTCCAGGTACCTGCAATCCCCCATGGAAAGCCTGTACCACCGTTTGCTTCGAATAAAAAACCGGGTGTTGTGGAAATGGAGTTGCCACACCAGCGATTCCTTGTCGTGTTTTGTCCTGGGCGGCGGGATATGGCTCTCCAGCCCCTTGCAACACATAGCCGTGCACCCTTCGCAAGTCGCTTTCTCGCTCATAGCATCCTTTAAATTGAATTAACGGCGGACCATCGGCAGGCCGGATTCCGCCAGACAGGGAGCAATTATATTCCAGGAAGGCTCGCAAACCAAATTCCCGGGTTTAAGGGCGCTGTCAGGACTTAACCCGCTTCCTTACCCTCAGGCGGGGGAGGTTCCTTCTTGCCTGCCCCGTTCTTCTGGAAATAAAGCTTCAACTCCTCCTGCGAGTCGAAAATCTTGCTTTCCCACTTGGTGTAATATTCGCAATGGGGCGGGTTATGATCCCGGCAAAAATGGCTCCGTTTTGGATAAATGGAGCAGAGGTTATTGTCGTTTAAGTGTTTGCACCGGGTGATAAAAAAGCGGTGCCAGATTTCCCCATCCCAGACAAACTTCACGTTGTGGAAACCCAGTTGCCAGACCATGGCTTCTTCCTCCCGTTTGGTTTTGGGCGCGGGGATGCGGCTTCCCACCCAACTGCAACATAAAACCGGGCATCCTTCACAGGTCTGTTTACCGCTCATAAACCTTGATACGAATTGAGTTGTTAAAAAAATTGGGCGACTTTTTTCGAATTATCCCCATCCATTATAATTTACCAGCCAGCGCCAAACCAGATTTATGCCACCCTGCGCCTTGTGAGATAATTAAACGATGGAAAACAGCGTTACGGAAAAATCCGAGGCGGTTAGAAGGATGTTCTCATCCATCGCCCACCGGTACGACTTTTTGAATCATCTGCTCTCCATGGGGGTGGACATCGTCTGGCGCAAACAGGCGGTGGCCCAGCTTGGCTCCCTGGACGGGCGCAGTTTTCTGGACGTTGCCTGCGGCACCGGGGACCTGTCCATCGAAATAGCGATGGCCGGCGCCGGGAAAGTGACCGGTGGCGATTTTTCGGACAACATGATTACCATCGGCCGCGAAAAAGTGAAAAAGAACGGGCTGGACGGGAAAATAACCGTGGAGTTCGCCGACGCCCTCAACCTTCCATATTCCGACGCCCAGTTCGACGGGGCCACCTGCGCTTTCGGCGCGCGGAATTTCGCCGACCTGGACCGGGGCCTGAATGAAATGGCGCGGGTGGTAAAGCCCGGCGGCAGGCTGGTTATCCTGGAGTTCACCACGCCGTCCAATCCTTTATTCGCGGAAGTCTACCGGCTTTACTTCACGAGGATCCTTCCCCTGGTAGGCGGCATTTTCTCAGGCATGAAATCGGCCTACGAATATCTTCCGGACTCGGTTTACAAGTTTCCGGCCCCCGCGGAATTTTCCAGCCGGATAGAAAAAGCCGGATTCACTGATGTGCGGTTCACGCCGCTTACGTTGGGTATATGCGGAATACACTCTGGAGTCCGGGTGTGACTTTTGGAAGGTTCGTCTCTCTTCTGGCGGGCGCTTCGCTGGGCCTTGCAATAGCCCTCAACGTTTTCAAACCCCAGCCTTCGATCATCCCCGTGGCCCCGGCCCGGGTTGACGGGCAACACTCGAGCGCTAAAAGCGATTGGGTATTGATGGCGCAAAAAGTGCGCCCCTCGGTGGCCAGGGTCACCGCTTATGTCGAGCAGGAGCCCGGCTCCGGGGATGAATCGCCCGGAAGCTTCGCCGAAAGGCTCCAAACCCTCTTCGCGGAGACCAAATACCAGGTGGAGTCGGTGGGCTCCGGGGTGGTTATGGACCGGGAGGGAAGGATCATCACCAATCATCACCTGGTGGCCAACGCGAAAAAAATAACGGTGAAAATTTACGGCTCACCCATCGAGGAGGACGCCACCCTGCTGGGTAAAGACCCCTTAAGCGACATCGCGGTGCTACGGGCCAAGGGGGCAACCAAGGCCCCGCCCGCGGTTTTCGCCGGTCCGGCGGCGGTTTTGCCGGGCCAGTTTGTGGCGTTGGTGGGCAACCCATTCGAGTTTGAGGGGAGCGTATCCCTTGGCGTGGTAAGCGCCTTGGGCCGTTCCGGACTGGGCCTTGCGGGGATAGAGGATTTTATACAGACCGACGCGAGTATTAATCCCGGCGACAGCGGCGGCCCCCTTTGCGACATGTCCGGACGCGTGGTAGGCATAAACACTGCCATCTACGGGCCTGGCTCCGGCATTGGTTTCGCCATACCGGCCCCTGTGGCGGTGGCCGTGGCCAGGGAGCTTTTATCCAAAGGCTCCATTAGCCGGGGCAGGATCGGGGTGAAGCTACAGCCGCTCACGGAGGACTTGGCCAGGTCGTTACGGTTTAACCGGGAAACCGGGGCGCTGGTGACCGGGATAGAGCGCCGCTCTCCAGCGGAAAGGGCCGGGTTGAAGGCCGGGGATATTGTGGTATCCTTCGACGGGCGGCGGGTGGACGGGCCGGGGAGGTTGAGAAGTTTCGTGCTTTCCACCTCGCCGGGAAGCGACGTGGAAATAGGGATAATCAGGGACGGAGTTCCTGTAACCTTTTCAGTGGTTGTGGGAGGAATGTGACCCCTTGGCGTTAAGTGAAACAGGCCCGGCGGAAACCATGGAATTCAGCGATACCGCCGCCGTTAAGCAGTACATGGACCAGCGACGGGCCGCCATAAGGGCCATGCACGACCGGGGCGCTGGCGGCATAGAAGTGTGCCGGGCCCTTTGTGATGTGGTGGACCATGTGATCACCGGCCTGTTCCGCGCCGTGTCCGGCAAGTTTGAGGGCGCGGTGGTGGCCCTGGGTGGCTATGGGCGCGGCCTGCTCAATCCATATTCAGACGTGGACCTGCTTTTCCTGCTCCGGGACAATCACAAGAAATCCATGCCCCCGCCGGAGATGCTGGCCAGGTTATGGGATTTGGGGATGAAAGTGGGGCACAGCGCCCGGTCGGTGTCCGACACCGTCACCATGGGGCTGGGGGACATTACCGCCCGCACCGCCATGATAGAGTGCCGTTTCCTGGCCGGCAACGCGGAGCTTTACGACGAGTTCCGGAAACAGTACGCCAGGAAAGTGATCCATTACAAGCCCGACAACTTCATCCGCGCCAAAATGGCCGAAATGGAAAAACGTCACCTGGCTTTCGGCTCCGCCGTGCGGCTCACCGAGCCGGACTTGAAGGAAAGCCGGGGTGGCTTGCGGGATTTCCACACGGCCCTTTGGGTCATCAAATCCAAGCTGGACGTGCCAAGCCTGCAGGAAATGGCCGCCCGGGGCCTTATGGCGCTAGATGAGGTGGAGCCGGTGGAGAACGCCCATTCCACCCTGTTGAGGATAAGAAACGGCGTCCATTTCCGCGCCGGGAAGGCCGCGGACAGGCTGGTTCACGCCATCCAACCGGACGTGGCCCGGGCCGAAGGTTTCACCCAAGGCTCCGACAACGAGGCCGCGGCCATGCTCATGCGCAAGTATTATAACTCCGCGCTTACCGTGGACAGGTTCGCGACGGAAATGATCCAGATGGCCACGGACTATAAGCGCAGAAGGTTCTGGGCGCCAAGGATAAAAATAGACGCCGACGGGTTGTTCGCCAGCGAGGGGAAGCTTTACGCCAACGGGTTCCCTCCGGCGCAGTATGGCCCGGAGCCGGACATATTGTTGAAAATAGGCGCCCGGTTGGCGGAGGAGGGGCTGGAGCCCTCACCCCATCTGTTCCGGGGTCTTAAAAAGATCGCCTCCGGCGGGCCTGACTCGTGGTTTGCGGGGGAGAACGGCGGCGTCCTGCTGATGGGGATTTTAAAATTGCGCCACAGCTTCCGGGCGGTTTCGCTGTTCCACGACGCGGGGATTTTACAGCGGCTAATACCGGAGTTTTCCGATATTACCGGCCTTTCCCAGTTCGACATGTTCCACCGGTATTCCACCGATGAGCATACGCTTACCGCCCTGCGCAAGCTGGAGGATATCCCGCACTCGGCCCCGGTATGCCCCCAGATGAAAGATATTTACAGGGCCAAGAAGGATCCCGAAATAATAAAACTGGCTCTTCTGCTTCACGATTTGGGCAAAAGGGCGGAAGACCGCCACGCCGTGGAGGAAGACACCCGCTCCCGGCCCATTCTGGAGCGGTTGGGTTTACAGGCCGAGGTGGAGGCCGTGGGTTTTCTTGTGCAGAACCATCTGCTCATGAGCACCACCGCCCAGCGGCGCGACTTTTCGGTGCCGGGCACGCTCCGCCATTTTGTGGAAACCGTGAAGGACAGGGTGAACCTGCGGAAACTCTACCTTCTGACTTACGCGGACATAGCCGCCGTGGGCCCCGACGTGTGGAACGACTGGAAAGACAGGCTTCTCTGCGAGCTGTACGAAAGCGCCCTCCAGTATTTCATCGAAGGCGAAACCATGTTCCTGTCCAGCGCTGAGCAGTTGAAAGCGCTCACCATCCAGTCCGCCCTGGCCATGGGCTCCAAAACCTTCGAGCCCGATGCGGCCGCTTTCCTGGCCCGGGCGCCAGAGAGGTACATAAGGCAAACCGAGCCTGAAACCGTGGCCCTGGACATCCGCCAGGTGGAACGGCTCAGGAGCGCCAGGGTGGCGTTAAGGTTCGCTCCGAATCCGGGAGACCAGACCGGCAAAGTGACCCTGGCCGCCCAAGAGCGCATAGGGTTTTTCTCGGTCATATCCGGGGCCTTCGCCGCCAAGAACATAAGCATAGTGGAGGCGCAGATACACACCCTTGCAGGTCACACCGCTCTGGACACCCTTACGGTGTCCGGCAACCTTAGCCTCATTGCCGAACCCAATTCGCTGGCCCGGTTCGAGGTGGAGCTTGCCGACCTTCTGGAGGGGAAAAAAGACCTCACCGAGATGGTGGCCCGGCGCACGAAGTATTTGAAGCAGGAGCCGGTGGCGGGCCCCGCCCTGCAGGAGCCGCAGATAATAGTGCTAAACCACCTGTCGGAGACGAACTCCGTGGTGGAGATATGGGCGCCAGACCGCATAGGCCTGCTGTACGACATAACGCGCACCTTCGCCCGGCTCAATTACGACATCACCTCGGCCAAGATAAGCACCGAAGGCCCCACGGCGATCAACGTGTTTTATGTCACATCGGCGGAGGGGGGGAAGATTGAAGAGGAATCGGCCAAGACGGCCCTGTCCGGCGCGCTCATCCACGCCATAACAAGCCCCATGGGGGAGGGGTAGAGGGTGGCGCTTAGGCCCCGGCCTGTTTTCGCCGGGCGCGTTTTATAAGTGTTACTTCGTTGCCTTTTTCGTTGTAGGTCACCTCGTCCATAATCTTCTTGAGCAGGAAAAGGCCCCGGCCGCCGCTCCTGTCCCTGTCTGAAGGCGCCGCCACCGCCAAAGCCCCCTTGTAATCGAACCCCTTGCCGTCGTCGCTTATCACATAACGCGCCTCGTTTGGGGTGATGGCGTATTTAATGTGGATTTTCCTGCTCTTGGTTTTTTCGCAGGCCATCCTGCGGCTTATTTCCTTCGAGAACTCTTCATTGGAAAGGTGGATTTTCAGGTGTGGGCTTATGGTCAGGTTCCCGTGGTACACGGCGTTGGCTATAGCCTCGGTGAGAGCCATGGCCACAAGCCTTGTCTCCATCTGGGTGCATACCCCGGCGCGATAGAGGTTCTCCACCAGAAGGTCCACCGCCGGGCCTATGGCCGCCTCGTCGGAGGGGAACATGAACTCACGCTCCTCCCGTTTCAGGCAACAGAACATCCGGCGGGCGTTGATGGCGTCCCGTTTAGGAATGAGCGCCGTTTCTACGGCCTCTAAAACATTGGTGTCGGTGAAAGGCTCTCTTAATAGGTCCGCCGCGCCGGCGCGCAGGGCCATTATGGCCCCCTCGCTGGTCACATGGCTGGCCATGAGGATGAAAATGGAGTCGGGCCGTAGAAGTTTGCCATCCAGCAATATTTTCAGCCCCTTGGTGCCGGTGGCCACGCACCGGGTTAGAGCTATGTCGAAATGATGGACGGTTAGCTCATGGATGCCCTTCTCCGGGGAGGCCAGCGCCGTGACCTTAAAACCCCGCTCCGAAAAAAGGCTTTTTAACCGCGCCCTAAGTGGGGACGAGCCTTCGATGATCAGCATTTTCGTGCGGGCAAGGGTAGCCATCAGCTATTACGCCTCCAAGCTTTGCCAACGCCTGGCCCCATGCCCGCCATCTCCATTATGCCGCCAACCACTTTGCGTCCCATCTTTACAGCCAGCGCCGTTTAAAAATTGTCACAAAATAGGTAATAACATACCTGACATATTCTACTTTGGCCCGCCGGATTTGTCATTCCACTCTTGCCCGCCATGTTTTAACCGGCGCATCCTTTCGGCTATGGCCGCCTCCCGCCCTTCGCCGGTTGGCTCGTAATAAACCCGGCCTTTCAACTCCCCGGGCATATAGTCCTGTTTCACGTAATGGCCGGGGAAATTGTGGGGATACTGGTAACCTTTGCCAAACCCATAACCTTTCGCGGCGCTGTAATGGGTGTCTTTGAGATGATCGGGGGTGGGCAGGCTTTTGCCTTCCTTGCGGATGTCTGCCAGGGCCGAGTCTATGGCTGTGATAGCGGAATTGCTTTTTGGCGCCGTGGCCACATGCAAAACCGCGTGGGCAAGGGGGATCCTCCCCTCGGGCATGCCCAGCCTCTCAACGGCCTCGGCGGCGGCCACGGCCAGGATAAGGGCCGTGGGGTCGGCCAGCCCCACATCCTCCGATGCCGTCACCATCAACCTGCGGGCGATGAAACGAGGATCCTCCCCCCCGGCGATCATTTTTGCCAGCCAGTATATGGCCGCATCCGGGTCGGAGCCGCGCAAGGATTTCTGAAAGGCCGATGCGTGGTCGAAATGCTCCTGCCCCTGCTTGTCGTACATGATGGAAGTGTCTTTGGAAAGCTCGTCTATCAAGGCCACATCCACGGTGGTGGAGGCGTAAACAGCTGATTCAAGCAGGTTTAGCGCCGCACGGGCATCTCCCCCGGAAAGCTCGGCAATCCTTTCTGCCGCTCCATCGGCCAAAATGGTTCCACGGCCCTTTATGTCCAATTCCTGCTCATCCAGCGCCCGGCGCACGATTCCCGCAACTTCATCAAAGGTCAGACGTTCCAGCCGGAATATCCTCAGCCGCGACCGGAGGGCCGGGATAACCTCGAAAGCGGGATTTTCGGTGGTAGAGCCGATTATGGTTATTTCGCCCGCCTCCACATGGGGAAGGATGGCGTCCTGCTGGGTTTTGTTGAACCTGTGGACTTCATCTATGAACAGGATTGTGCGCCGTTTGCGGCGGTCCCATTCCCGCCGCGCCGAGTTAACAGCGTCCCTAAGCTCCGCCACTCCGGCGGCCACGGCTGAAATTTCAATGAAATGCCGCTCAATAGCCTGGGCTATTATTCTGGCCAAGGTGGTCTTCCCGGAGCCTGGCGGACCCCAGAAAATGATGGATGGCAGGGCTCCGCCCTCTATGAGGGCGCGTAGCGGTTTGCCCGGGCCCAGCAGGGCTTCCTGACCCACAAACTCCTCAAGAGCCTTGGGCCGCATCCGTTCCGCCAGCGGTTTTGGCGGGCCGCCCTGCTTCCCGGCGGAGCTGTTTTCAAAAAGGTCCATGGGGCAAGTATATAACAAGCCGATGGGCGCCCTTGACAGAAGGGCCGTTTGTGCCCGACAATTCAATAAATATGCTGGAAATTTTCCACATCAGTACGGTTGGTGGTTTTTGCGTAACGGTTCCCATAAAAGCGCGAGGGGCGAAGTGCGCCATTATTCCGTGGAACCCCACAAGTTGCCGCGGTCTGGCCGCCATATTGCCTGATGGATGAACTGACGCTGGACTGTTCGCCCCGGTTCCATGAGCTGGCAGGGGCAAACGACGTAAACCTGCGCAGGATAGAGAAACGGTTCAACGTGCAGGTTTCCGCCAGGGGCGACAAGGTGCGTATAAAGGGGGAGAAGGCCGCCGCCGGTCTGGTGGAGAGCCTGATCACCCAGCTGATGGAAATTTACGACACCGGCCAGGAGATAAGCGAAGGGGCGCTAAAATTCATAATCCCCGCCTTTCATGACGACCCCTCCATCCGGATAAAAGACGTTTTCTCCGAAAAAACCCGGCTTCAGACCGGAAGGAAAGAAATAACCCCCCGTTCCGTGATCCAGAAGGAATACCTGTTCGCCATGGGCAGGTTCGACATAGTGATAAGCATAGGCCCCGCTGGCACCGGCAAGACGTATCTTGCCATGGCCGCGGCGGTGTCTGAACTTTTAAGGAAAAGGGTGAGCCGGATAGTCCTCACCCGGCCGGCGGTGGAGGCTGGCGAGCGGCTGGGCTTCCTGCCAGGCGACCTTTACGAGAAGATAAACCCCTACCTGAGGCCGTTGCACGACGCCCTGTACGACATGATAGAGCCGGAGCGGGTGGGCAGGATGATAGAGCAGGGGATGATTGAGATAGCTCCCCTGGCCTACATGAGGGGCAGAACCTTGAACGACGCGTTCATAATTTTGGACGAGGCGCAAAACTCCACGCCGGACCAGATGAAAATGTTCCTTACCCGGCTTGGGCTAAACTCCAAGGCGGTGATTACCGGGGACATCACCCAGGTGGACTTGCCACCCTCGGTGGAGTCGGGCCTTATTCACGCCAAAATGGTTTTAAAAGACGTGCCGGGCATCCGGTTCATCCATTTCACTGAGAAAGACGTGGTGCGCCACGAACTGGTTAAACGGATACTTAAAGCCTATGAGGAAAACGACCCTCGTGTAAGGGGGCAGTCGCTGTAATGGCTAAAAGGGGAAACATGGCGGAGCGGGTTTGCGGATGAAAGCGGCCAAGATAATCAACCTGGACGCTTTTAAAAAGAAAGAAAGCGGCATTAAGCCCCCGGGCCGTCAGCAACAACCGGCGAACTTGTTCGATAGGCTCGACAGGGAACTGCTATACGTTGGCGCGCTGGTGGTGGCCGCGGCCTTGGCTCTGGCGATGATAATGACCCCGTCGCGCAAGGCGTCCGTCACCGTTCCGCCGGTTGGCTCCGTGGCCGAGTACAACATAAAGGCGCCGGAAGAGATGCTGGTGGAGGACAGGGAGTCCACCGCAAAGAACCGGCGGCTCGCCGCCGAGTCGGCGCCGGACATATACGATTTTGACTCCAAGGCGGAAACAAACCTTCTGGCCAGGATTAAGGACGCCCAGGAGCCGCTGGTTAACGAATATCTCACCCAGTCGAGGCCTGCGTACCTGGATGTTATCGCCGCGCTGGAATATAAAGACGAATCCGGCCACAGGATACCCTCCGCCGCCATCCCCAAGGATGGGGTGGTTCCGGAAAAGAGGCTGGCCGAGTCCCGCAGGGCGCTTACCAAAGTTGAGCGGAGCGAAGGGTTCCAGCGGCTTGCGCAAGAGTTTGAAACCCGGCTCAACATAACGCTGGACGCCAGGGAGCGGGAGGTGCTCCGCCAGTATCATTACTGGCCCAGGATCTGGGACATGGTGGGCGCCTCGCTGGCCCCGGTGTACGCCAAGGGTGTGGCCGAACGCAAAGGCGAGACCGCCGCTTCCGCCAACCGGGGGATGATTTTAAGAAACATCGCCAGCGGCGCAGAGCGGGCGTCGAAGGATCTGGCCGAACTTTACGACATGCCCGAAGCCCGCAAGAAGATCCGCGACGAGGCGGCCTCAAGGATGCCGGAGCGCCGTCCGGCCCTGAGGAAACTGGTGGCGTCCCTTTCCCAAAAACTCCTGCAGGCCAACGTAACGTTCAACCGCAAGGAGACCGAGCTGAGAAGGGAGCTGGCCTCAAGCGACGCCAAACCGGTGTTCTTCCGCGTCCAGCGGGGCGAGATGATAGTGCGGGAGGGGGAGCTTGTCACCCAGGCCCAGGCCGAGAGGCTTTCACAGATAGCCGGGAGCCTGGAGAGCCGCGGCCGGTTCACGGTGTTTATGGGGCTGTTCCTCATAAACCTTCTTCTTATGAGCATGGCGGCGTTCTTTCTCCGCAAGTTCCATGACGAGATCGTGGAGTACCCTAAGCTCCAGGGCATGCTGGCGGCGCTCATAGTAACCCACATGGGGCTGGTGTGGGCTTCCATGCAGGTGTTCACGGTATTCCTGACGCAAACGCCGAGGATAGACCTGCCAACTTACATGCTGGCGGCCCCGATGGCTTTCGGCCCGATGATAGTTTCCATATTCTTCACGGCGGAGCTTACGGTGCTTTTCTCCGTGGTGGCGGCGGCGCTCACGGTGCTGATGGCCGGGGACCTGCCCGCCCTACCGCTTCTTACCATTACCGCGGGGCTGGTATGCGCCCACCATGTGCGAGCGTACAACCGCCGGTCGTCGGTGATAAAAGTGGGCCTCAGCGTTTCGATGGTGAACCTCATCATCACGCTGGCCTTCGGCATGACCGGGCCCAATTTCTTTTCCGAAGACCAGTTTTTTAACGTCATATCCGCCCTGGCGGGCGGCTGTGTGGCGGCGTTGCTGGTTTCTGGCGCCCTACCGGTGCTGGAAAGCCTTTTCCCTGTGGTGTCCGACATCAAACTGCTGGAGCTGTCAAATTTAAACCATCCGCTTCTTCGGCGGATGATATTAGAGGCTCCGGGCACTTATCACCATTCCATGATGGTTGGCAACCTGGCCGAAGAGGCATGCAAGTCCATTGGGGCCAACGCCCTGCTGGCCAGGGCCGGCGCGCTTTTCCACGACATCGGCAAGATGAAGATGCCCGAGTATTTCGTGGAGAACCAGGCTTCCATGGCGAATCCGCACGACAAGCTTACCCCCCACATGAGCGCGCGAATCCTGATAAACCACATCAAGGAGGGGGTGGAGATGGCGAGGCAAAGCAAGCTCCTGCCGCAGATCACGGCGATGATCCCGGAGCATCACGGCACCCAGCTGGCCCGGTATTTCTACGCCAAGGCCAAAGAGGCCGAGGAGGCCGCCCGCGCCCAGGTGATGGAGGTGGACTTCCAGTATCCCGGGCCCATACCATCATCCAAGGAATCGGCCTGCGTGGCCCTGGCCGACAGCATAGAGGCGTCGGCACGCGCCTGCTCTGAGCCCACGCCGGGCAAATTGAAAACCATCGTCACCGACGTGATAAACGACAAGTTCGTGCAAGGCCAGCTGGACAACAGCCATTTGACGCTCAAAGACCTGGCCCATATCGCCCATAGTTTCACCCACGTTCTAACGGCTATCCATCATCACCGCATCCAGTATCCGGACCAGGGCGGTGATAAAGAAAGACGGCATGGTTCAGGTTCAGGTATTAAGGCGCAGGACAGGCAAGGGGCCCGCAACCAGTAAGCTTCGCCAGAAGGCGAAGCGTATTGCGGACATCCTGGGGCTCGGCGAGGGGGAGATAAGCCTGCTCGTCACCGGCGACAGGGAAATGCATCAGCTCAACCGCCAATACCGTTGCAAGGACAAGCCCACCGACGTGCTTTCATTTCCTCAAGCGGAGGGGGAGATAGATTACTCAAAACCCGGCATGCTGGGGGATGTGGTGATTTCCGTGGATACCGCCGGACGGCAGGCGGTTGAAAAAGGCCACTCGCTGGAGAAGGAGATGGACATCCTGCTGGTCCACGGTTTTTTACACCTGTTGGGATTCGACCATGAGCGGGGGCCAAAAGACGCGCGCGCCATGCATAAAAAAGAGAGGGAAGTTTTAAAGAGTTTGGGTTATTGACCCATACCCCCCTCACTCTTATTACTTGTCATTTTCCCGCCATTCCGGGTATATCATAAAACCATCGGGCAGGCGCTTTCATAAATAAACATTGTTGGGGGATTGGGTGTTATGAGGAAAAACGGAAAGGGGAAAGTTTCGTTTACCCTGCGTATGGCTATTGCGTTTATTTTCACCGCGTCTGTTAGTTTGACGGGCCAGGCCATGGCATCGGGAGAGGCGGCGTCCACCATGTCGCCGGATTCGGCGCTCAAGACGCTTAAAGACGGCAACGCCAGGTTTGTGGCGGGGAAAAGCGAACATCCCCGGGCCGACTCCAAAAGGAGAAAAGAGACGGTGGAGGGTGGCCAGCATCCATTTGCTGTAGTACTTGCCTGCTCGGATTCCCGGGAGGCCGTGGAGTTGATATTCGACCAGGGCATAGGCGACCTTTTTGTGGTGCGTGTGGCAGGTAACGTGTCCGACACCGACGAGATAGGCTCAATAGAGTATGGAGCGGGGCATCTTAACGCGCCCCTGCTGGTGGTGCTGGGCCACACCAAATGCGGCGCGGTTACCGCCGTGGTTAAAGAGGAAAAGGTCCATGGCTCCATTCCTGAACTGGTGGACAACATTGTCCCCGCCGTCGCCAGGGCCAGGGCCAAAAAAATTGTGGGCGACGTTCTCATCCATGAGGCCATCAAGATGAACGTCTTCCAGTCTATTGAGGACCTGTTCAAAAGGAGCGGGGAGACCAGGGAACTGGTGAGGAGCGGCAAGTTGAAAGTGGTGGGCGCGGTGTACGATCTTGAGAAAGGGACAGTGGACTGGCTCGGCGAGCATCCCGACCAGGGCAAGCTGACATCCACAGCCGTTGAGGGCCACGAGCACCACCGCTAGACTGATGTTACTTGGGGCGGCTGTCATTTGACGGCCGCCTTTTTTGGTAGTTCCCAGTTTGAAAGTACAGGGGAGATTCTTCACTTACGCTCAGGATGACAATATAAAAGCCGTTGATAACATTGTCATCCTGAGCGAAGCGCAAGCGAAGTGAAGGATCTGTCTGTTATTTGAGATTCAAACTGAGACACCACCCCTTTTTTTGTTTGGCGGGCATGACCGGCAAGCGCCATGTATAATTGGAAAAAGGCCCGGTAAAATAAACGCCGGGCCTCTGTATGGGTAGCATCAAATAACTCTCTAAGTGATGGACAATAATAAAAACCTCTGGGCTCCCTGGCGGCTGGGTTATGTGCTGTCCGAAAAACCCAAAGAGTGCGTGTTGTGCAGTATGCCCGGTGACAATGATGATGAAAAACACCACATCATTCACAGGGGGGTGACCTGTTACCTCCTGCTTAACCTGTACCCTTACACCAACGGGCACATGCTGGTAGCGCCATACCGCCACACGTCTGAATATGACGACCTGACAACCGAAGAGCTGGCCGAAATGGCGCAGATAACAAAACGCGCAGTGCAGGCGGTTAAAAAATCCATGCGGCCTGGCGGGTTCAACATCGGCTTAAACCAGGGGCAGGTTGCCGGGGCGGGTATCCATGAGCATTTGCATTTCCATATTGTGCCCCGCTGGAACGGGGACATCAATTTCATGCCGGCCGTGGCTGGCGTTAAAGTGATGCCCCAAAGCCTGGACGAAGCGTATGAAACCATACGCTCGGTTTTTTAGATGACCTCCTGACGAGCCTCACCATGTCCCAAAACATCACGCCGATGATGCGGCAATATATGGAGATGAAGCGGACCCACCCGGACGCCATCCTCTTCTTCCGCATGGGTGATTTCTATGAGATGTTCGGGGAGGACGCCATAGTGGCCTCCAAGGCGCTTAACATCGCCCTCACCAGCCGCGACAAGGGATCGGAGAACCAGACCCCCATGTGCGGCGTTCCCCATCACGCCGTTCAAAACTATCTTGCGCGGATGATCCGGCAGGGTCACAAGGTGGCCATCTGCGAGCAGATGGAAGACCCGCGCCTGGCCAGGGGGATAGTAAAAAGGGACGTGACCCGCGTGATAACGCCCGGGGCGGTGATGGAGCCTACGTTGCTGGACGAGAAGTCCAACAATTATCTAGCCGCGGTGATGGCCGGAAGGATGGGGATAGGGCTTTCGGCGGCGGACCTTTCCACCGGACTCCTGCGCGCCCGGGAGTTTGCGGGCGACACGGCGCTGGAGGATATGGTAAACGAGCTGGACAGGCTGGATCCGAGACAGATAATCATCCCCGCGTCGCTGGAGGAGTATCACCCCGGAGTTTATAAGTCGCTTGCGGGATTGAACGTGACTCTGGACAAGGTGGAGGATTGGGTTTTCGACCGCGAAACCGCCCGCAGGACATTGCTGGAGCAGTTTAACGTGGCAAACCTGGAGGGCTTCGGGCTGGAGGAGCTTGCCCTTGCCACATCAGCCGCCGGAGCGGCGGTTCATTACCTCAGAGACACCCAGAAAGGCGCCGTCCAGCATCTCACCCGCGTGGTCATTCTGCGGGGCGGCGACTATATGGCGCTGGACTCCGCCACGCGAAGGAACCTGGAGCTTGTAAAAAACCTCATCGACGGCGACAAGAAAGGCTCCCTGCTGGGCCTGTTGGACGAGACGCACACGCCCATGGGCGCCAGGTTGATGAAAGAGTTTATCCTGCAACCGCTTCTGTCCGTGGAGAAAATCCAGGAGAGGCTGGATACCGTCCGCGCTTTTTACGAAAGCAGGGCCGCCATGGAGAGCGTCAGGGGTCTGCTGGACGGCATGGGCGATATTGAGCGGATAGCGGGCCGTGTATCGCAAGTTAATTGTTCCCCCCGCGACCTGCTGGCGCTAAAAAACGGGTTGGAGCGCCTGCCCGCCCTCAGGGCCTCGATAGAATCCGTCGATACCTCCATATCCATGGCCTGGAAATCGTTATGGGACGACGTGGCGGATTTGAGGGAGCTTCTGGAGAACGCCATATCGCCCGAAGCCCCATCCCACGCCAGGGACGGCGGCTCCATCCGTCAGGGATACAACGAGGAGCTGGACCGCTTGAAGAGCGTACAGACAGACTCGCGCAGGCACATCATCCATCTGGAGGAGGAGGAAAGGCGCAAGTCCGGCATATCCAACCTGAAGGTAAAGTACAACAAGGTGTTCGGCTATTTCTTCGAAGTGTCGCGCAAACAGGCGGAGTCGGTCCCGGCGGAGTGGATGCGGAAACAGTCGCTGGTGAACGCGGAGCGGTTCGTTTCGCCGAAACTGAAGGAACTGGAAGAATCCATATTGAACGCCGAGGACCGGGCGCTGACCCTGGAGCTTGCGCTTTACGACGAAGTTAAAGTCCGGGCCGCCCAGGGCGTGGGCCGCGCGCAGACCATGGCCTCCATATCAGCTGAGCTGGACGTATTCACGGCGCTGGCCTATGTGGCCAGAAGCAACGGTTATTGCCAGCCGGTGGTGGACGGAGGGGACATCATGGAAATAACGGGTGGCAGGCATCCGGTCCTTGAAAGGGTCTTGCTGGCCGAGCGGTTCGTGGTGAACGACGCGTCGCTGGACCGGGAGGGGAACATGATATCCATCATCACCGGGCCCAACATGGCGGGCAAATCCACATTTATCCGGCAGGTGGCGATAATCACGCTCATGGCTCAGATGGGGTCGTACGTCCCGGCGGATTCGGCCAGCATCGGCGTGTGCGACAGGATTTTCACAAGGGTGGGCGCGCAGGACCATCTGCAAAAAGGGCGCTCCACCTTCATGGTGGAGATGAACGAAACAGCGCTGATACTTAACAACGCCACGGCCAAAAGCCTGATAGTGCTCGATGAAATAGGGCGTGGCACATCCACTTTCGACGGAATTTCCATAGCCTGGGCGGTGGTGGAGCATATCCACAGGATTGGAGCCCGCACGCTGTTCGCCACCCATTACCACGAGCTTACGGAGCTTTCGGATTCGCTGGCCGGGGTGAGGAATTTGAGCGTGTCCGTGCGGGAGTGGAACGACGAGATAATATTCCTCCACAAGATAATCGCCGGCGGAGCGGACAAAAGTTATGGAATACAGGTGGCGCGGCTGGCTGGCCTGCCCCGGGAGGTGATCACGCGGGCGGGTGAGATTCTCACGCAACTGGAAGCCAACGAGCTGGACACCACGGGCCATCCAAAACTAAAGGCCGCCGGGGCCGGGGGCCAGCCGTTGTACCAGCTAAGCCTTTTCGCCCCATCGGTTAGCGAGGTGGAGGAGGAGTTGAAGAAACTTGACGTTAACCAGCTCACCCCCATCGAAGCGCTCAACAAGATTGCGGAGCTGAAGAGGAAAACGGGCGGCAAGTGAATTTGCCTGCCCCCACACCTCCGGAATAGCCCATGGGTTTCAAAGACTACTTCTCCAGCCAGTCCGGTGAATACGCAAGGATCCGCCCCGATTATCCAGGATCGCTGTTTGAAATCATCGCCTCAAAGGCCCCTGGCCAAAGCATGGCGGTGGATGTGGGGTGTGGCTCGGGCCAGGCGGCCATGGGGTTGTCGGAACTATTCAACACGGTGATAGCGTTCGACCCGTCGGCCAAACAAATCCAAAACGCCATCCCGTGCGAAAACGTTCATTATGGCGTGGCGCGGGTGGAAGCGCTCCCTGTCAAGAATCATCTGGCGGACGTTATTACCGTGGCGCAGGCTCTGCACTGGTTCCATCTGCCGGAGTTTTACGCCGAGGTTCGCCGCATACTAAAACCCGGCGGCCTGCTGGCGGCGTGGATATACAACATTATGACCATATCGCCGGAGGTGGACGCGGTGGTGGACGGTTTTTACAAGAACATCGTTGGCCCCTATTGGCCGCCGGAACGGCGACTTATCGAGGAAAACTACGCCACGCTCCCGTTCGATTTCGACCGCGTTGAAACCTGCGCCCTGCTGATGGAGAAGCGGTGGAGCCAGCATAAACTTATGGACATGCTCCACACCTGGTCCGCCACGCAACGGTACAAGGAAGCCAAAGGCGCCGACCCTGTGGCGTTGATAAACGCCGCGTTGAAAAAAGCCTGGGGCGCGGAGGAAACAAGAATTGTCCGCTGGCCGGTTACGTTAAAGATGGGCAGGGTTTGATTACCGGTCAACATTCAGGTCGAACACAGTCTCCAGTTTTTCCATCCGTTTTTGCCCGCGAGACAGAATACCCCCTGTTATGAAAATCGCCAATGTTCCTATAACCACGGTCATCAGCGAATCCAGCGGATTGGAGAACCACGCGCCGGGTTCCCGTGCGAAGGTGGCCCAGGCAATCACAACCACACCCACGGCCACGCCCGCAAGCGCCTGGACGGAGCCTGTCCTGCGGGACAATGCGCCCAGCAGGAACAGCCCCAGCATGCCGCCCGAAAAAATCCCGGCAAGGTTCCACCACGCGTCCAGCGCGGTTTTTATGGAGATCATCAGCAACGCGATTCCCGTGCCCAGAAGGCCCAGCAATAACGTGGACACCCGCAGGAACGCCACCTTTTCCCGGTCGGTCATGGGTTTCGCCGAAAGCCGTTCCCGCATGTCTGTAAGCAAAACCGTGGCCGATGAATTCAGCGAGGTGGCTATGGTGCTCATGGCCGCCGCCATCAGCGCCGCTATCACAAGGCCAACCATGCCCGGAGGAAGTTGGGTAACGATGAAGTGGGGATAAACCTTGTCCCCCATGCCCTGGGCGGCCAACTCCGGCGGCAGAAGCTCCGGCGATGCCGAATAAAACGCGAACAGCCCGGCGCCAATGAACAGGAACAGGGCGCTCACGGGGATGTATGTTAGCGCCCCAATCCATACGGAGCGGCGCGCCGCGTCCAGTGAACTGGCCGTCTTATAGCGCTGGATGTAAGACTGGTCTATGCCGAAGTTTTGCAGGTTTATGAAAAGCCCGTAGATCAGCACCGTCCAGAACGTGGCGGAGTAAAACGAAGGCTCAAATGATCCCATCGAGAATTTGCCGCTATCAGCCGTGATGGAAAAAAGCTGGCCCGGCCCTTCCGGCATTTTTAACAGTAGCGCCCCGGCGCTCACCAGGGCGCCAAGGGTGAGTATCACGCTTTGGGCCACGTCTGTCCATATCACCGCTTCTATGCCGCCCAGCGCCGCATACGCCATCACCGATACGCCGGTGAGGATTATCACCGGGATGATGTCCCATCCGGTAAGGCTTTCCAGCGCCAGCGCGACGAGAAAAAGGATGGTTCCCATCCTCGCCTGCTGGGTTAGCAGGTAACAGGTGGCGGCGTACAGCCTGGCCCACAGGCCGAACCGCCGCTCCAGATACGCGTATGCTGATACGTCGTCCAGCTTGCGGTATAGCGGCACGAACCATTTGACGGCGATATATGCGGCCACAGGTAGCGACAGCGAAAACGCCAGCGCGCCCCAATCTTTTGTGTATGCCTTCCCCGGTAGCGCAAGAAATGTAATAGACGACAGGTATGTGCCGAATATGGAGACGCCCACCACCAGCCCGGAAAGTCTTCCACCGGCGGCGGTGAACCCCTCGGCGGTCTTGGAACGGCCATAGAAAAACGCGCCGAATAGCGTGATGCCCGCGAAATAAACAGCCAGAACCGCCAGGTCCAGCCAGCTCACAGGGCATGTTCCTTAAGGTACCGGTCCAGATTTTCAGACCGCTCCGCCAGCGCCGCGTCCATCATGACGCCGGTCAGGATGGAACCCAGTTTCTCCCCTATAAAGCCCCCTTTGTGCTTGAACCGCACAATGTCCGCTATCACGCATCCGCCCGCTTTTTCCTCGAAGGTGTGGCGGTGGATAAACTCCTCGAAAGGGCCGCTTATCATTTTGTCGCTGAACGAATAAGGCGGGTTCCATTCGGTAAATTCCAGTTCCCATCTCACACCCCCCACAACCTTGAAGGTCATGCGCGTTCCGGCGCCGGGCGCCTCTGGCGCTTTATCTATGGTAAGCCTGAATTCTTTCGGTGATATTACTTCAAGGAACGGCGGGTCGAAAAAAAGCCTGGCGATGGAGGCAAGCGGGGCCTCGGCGAAATGGTAGAACCGCGCCGTGGAATAACCGTCCTGCGGTTTCTCACCCGCCAGCGCCAGCCCAACATACGAGAAAAACTCGGAAACGTTCCGCCGGTTCTGTCCCAGGTCGCTGATACCCACCCGGGAGCCGCTGGTTAAATCCACCACGGCTCCGGCCTTGTGGGCCGACACTTTTATAACGATGTCGTCCACGAATTTGAAAAGCCCCGTGGTGCGCGTGGCCACAAGCTCCAGACCGTTTTGGGACACCACCGCCCAACCGGGCCCCATCCGGCAAGCCTCCGCCGCCACTTCCAGCATTTTGCCCGGCTCCAGCGGGTAAAACCGGGAGCGCAAGGCAGGGTCTGGATGATTCGGTTGTGTCTCCACCCTGTGGCCCGTTATCCAGTAAAGGTTAACCACCGCGTTTCTTCAACCGGGCGCTTATCAGGTTCAACGCGGAACCAGCCGAAAACCACCCGATCTGCTCCTCGTTTAAAGTATGGCGCGCCTCCAGTGTCTCCACCGACCCGTCTTCATGATGCAACCGCGCCACCAGCGGGCGGCCCGGGGTTATCCCCCTGAGTCCCTCTATGGATATGCGGTCGGTCTCCCGTACTTTCTCATAATCCCCGGGATCCGCGAAAGTGAGGGGCAACACGCCCTGCTTCTTCAGGTTGCTTTCATGGATCCGCGCGAAAGACCTGGCGATAACCGCCGCGCAGTTGAGCCAACGGGGCGACATGGCCGCGTGCTCCCGCGAAGAGCCCTCGCCGTAATTCTCGTCACCCACGGCCACCCATTTTAATCCCGCCGCCTTGTAGCTTCTGGCGATGACCGGATAAGGCTCCCCATTGGCTCCGGTGCCGAGATTCATTCCCTTGCCCGCCTCGCCGGTGAAAGCGTTCACCGCGCCGCTGAAAAGGTTGTCCGAAATATTGTCCAGATGCCCCCGGTATTTAAGCCATGGCCCCGCCGGGGAGATATGGTCCGTGGTGCATTTGCCTTTGGCTTTCATAAGCACCGGCAGTTTTACAAAATCGTTACCGTCCCACGGCTCGAAAGGGCTAAGCAACTGCAACCGGCCGCTTCCCGGTTTCACAGCCACGGTCACCCCCTCGGGCTTTTCGGCCGGAGGCTCGTAACCTTCATTGTCCATCACAAACCCTCCCGGCGGAATTTCCGGCGCCTCCTTGGGCGGTTCCAGCTTAAACGGGCCAGAGGGGGAGTTTATATTGTCGTCCACCGGATTAAACTTCAGCGTTCCGGCCAGCGCATAGGCCACCACCACCTCCGGGCTGGCTATGAACGCGTTGGTGGCGGCGCTACCGTCGTTTCGCTTCGGGAAGTTGCGGTTGAACGAGGTGATTATGGAGTTGGGCTCTTCCTTGCCCACATCCTCCCGTTTCCACTGGCCGATGCACGGGCCGCAGGCGTTGGCCAGCGTCACCGCGCCAATGCTGGCTATGGCGGCCGTCTGCCCATCCCTGTCCACCGTGGATTTTATCAGGCTCGACCCCGGCGTCACCAGCAATGGCGAGGCCACCTTCACCCCTTTGGCCGCCGCTTGACCGGCGATGTCCGCCGCGCGGGTAAGGTCTTCGTAAGAGGAGTTGGTGCAGGAGCCAATGAGCGCCACCGAGATATTTTCCGGGTAGCCGCCCGCCACCACGTCTTCGGCCATGCGCGACACGGGCCGCGCCAGGTCCGGCGTGTGCGGGCCCACCACGTGGGGCTCCAGTTCCGTGAGGTCAATTTCAATCACCCGGTCGAAGAACCTCTCGGGGTTGGCCTCCACATCCGGGTCGGCCTTTAGCAGGTTCCTTATCTGGTCCGCCGCCTCGGCGCAAAATCCCCTGCCGGTGGCTTGAAGATAGGTTTTCATCCGCTTGTCATACGGGAAGATGGAAGTGGTGGCGCCTATCTCCGCCCCCATGTTGGTGATAGTGGCTTTGCCCGTACAGGATATGGAAACGCAACCGGGTCCGAAATATTCAATGATGCTGTTGGTGCCGCCCTGGGTGGTTAGTATCCCGGCAAGCTTCAAAATGACATCCTTGGGCGATGTCCAGCCGTGGAGCTTGCCGGTGAGTTTCACGCCTATAAGTTTCGGGTACAGCACCTCCCAGGGCATCCCAACCATCACATCCACCGCGTCGGCCCCGCCAACGCCTATGGCCAGGGCCCCCAGCCCCCCGGCGTTTGGGGTGTGGGAGTCTGTCCCGATTATCATCTGGCCCGGGAACGCGTAACGCTCCAGCGCCACCTGGTGGATGATGCCCGAGCCTGGCTTCCAGAACCCTATGCCATACCTGGCGCAGGTGGTACGCAGAAACTCGTACACTTCGGCGTTCTCGGTGTTGGCCGCCGCAAGGTCGCTATCCCACCCCTTGTAGGCGCGGATAAGATGGTCGCAATGCACCGTGGCCGGCGCGGCGGTTTTGGGTATGCCCGCGCTCATAAATTGAAGCAGGGCCATCTGCGCGGTGGCGTCCTGCATTATCACCCTGTCGGGCCTGAGTTTCAGATAACTTTTGCCCGGAGCCAAACTCTGGGTCTCCGGCTTATCCAGCCTTCCCAGCAGGACTTTTTCAGCCAGCGTCATAGGCCTTGAGAGCCTTGCCCGAACCACAGCCAGCGTCTGTTCCAGCCGGGTGTAAACCCCCTCAACAAGCTCCGGGGAAAGGGAAATTTCGTCTTTCATTGGGCGCTCCGCCTTATGGTTTTTAAAGGATGAATATTCCCGCATCCTTATACACTCTTTAGTGTAGTCACTTGGTGAAAGCCGGGTCAAGGCCGGGCGGGAGGGCGTCTTCTATGATGAAACCGGCATTTCAAGGGAAAACTGCGCTGAACGTTTGGACATGCCCGGCCAGGTTCGAATGGCCGCGTGTTTACCTCATTCCTCCGGCGGCGCTGTCCCAGGTGAAGGGACCGGATGAACAGTTGGGGTGGCCAGCCACGGCGGACCATGAAGACAAGTCTCCTGCGGAGGAAACGAGGGTCACCCCGGGTGACCAATGGAAATTCGAAAGGTTACTGCTTCTGTCGGCGTTCAAGGTGACGGCCACGTAGGTCTTGTTCTGTTCGAAATAGTCTTCCTGGTAGCGGGCTATGTTGGCCAGGTCGGACTTTATCGCGGCGCAGTACGATTTTTCCTTGTACGAGTTGAACTGGGGAATGGCGATGGCGGCCAGAATCCCGATAACGGCAACCACCATAAGCACTTCGATTATGGTAAACCCTCGTGGGCCTTTTAGCGTAGCCGGACATCGCATGTGTGTCTCCTCGATTGACTGTTACAGCTGTCAGTTCTTCTTTGGCGCGCCGCCAAAGTCTAAAATGAAGCGGGTACCGGTTACCCGGTATGAGGCTTTAAAAGATATGTCCGCAGTCTCCAGCGGCCATGCGAAGGTGTACTTGTTGTTCCGGATAATGATTTTGCCACCATCGCTCAAGGTGGCTTTGCTGACGGTGCCGTTTAATGGGGTTATGTAGATCTTGTCGGCGACCTCAAGCTTGTAATTGGTGAAGACATCAAAAAGCTTCTTGTAATCCCCGGCCTCCGCCTCCACATTGGCGTGAACGGAGAAATCCACAAAATCCAGCCTGCGGCTGATGAGTTTAACGTTTTTCTCCGAGGCGTCTTTGATATGCTCCGGGTTGTTAGCCAGGTCCTTTAAGGTGTCCAGATCCTTGCCCTTCAGATAGTTCAAGGTTTCTTCAGTGCCGATATACTGGTAGTACACCGTAAGTTTACCGGCCCCTTCGGGCGTAACGGCCATGTTGAAATCTTCGCTGGCGTACTGAAGCTTGCAACCGGACAGGAAAATTGAGGCGGTTAAGAGTAATGAAAGGCCCATGACGCCAAATAAACGGCTGGCCCTAACGCCCGGGAGCATGCCGTGTGGCCTCAAAAATCTATCATTACGCTTTAAATACATTACGAAATGATACATCCATGCGGCTTGGTTGACCAGAATTTTTGAAGCTTCTTTACTCTGGGGCCTGTCGTGTGGAGACAACCTCCCCTTCGGTACCTGTCAGTGACACATCGTAAGGCTCCGCGAATGTATCCACCACGGTGATACCGCCTGGTGAGCCTGCGATGTCGGTATCCACAGCTGATGCGCTGGTTTGAGCTCCCATGGAGGGGATGGAGCCATCCTCAAACAATTTTAAAATCCATATGTCGGACGCTCCGGCGCCAAAAGATGCGGTTTGGGCGGCCAACACATAACCGTTATCAGAAGTCTGTTCAATGGAATATCCGTGCGCCAGATCGTCACCGGCGCCGCCGAAAGCCCATTGCCACAGGATGGCGCCATCGGCCCCAAGTTTTATCACCCATGCGTCTTTGGCTCCGGCGCCAAACGAAGTGGTCTCGCCGGATATCACAAACCCGCCATCTTCCGCCTGGATTACGGCGTAAGGGTACTCATCCCCGGAGCCGCCATAAGCCTTGGCCCATTCCACCGTTCCGGCGCCCGAAAGTTTTATTACCCAAAAATCGTGCCCGCCCGCGCCGTACGAGTTTGTGTCCCCCGCCACAATGAAACCGCCGTCGCTGGTTGTCGCGGCGGAATGGGTTCCATCGCTTTTTGACCCGCCATAAACGCCATCCCAAATAACATTGCCTCCACTATCCAGCCGCATGACCCATATGTTCACCCCGGCGTTGTCCAGGGTGTTGGTTTGACCGGCGATAAAATAACCCCCGTCCTGCGTTACCGATATGGAATAGGTATTCTCCACGTTCGCCCCGCCGTAGGTTTTTTGCCAGTCAATGGAACCGTCTTCGGCAATCTTGAGTATCCATACGTCGTGCGCCCCGGAGCCGAAAGAGCCGGTGGTGCCTGCCACGACATATCCGCCATCAGGTGTGGATTTTATGGACTTGGCGTATTCAATTTTCGGCCCGCCGTAGGTTTTTGACCACTTCACGGCTCCATCGGCGGAAAGTTTAGCCACCAGCATGTCATACTCCCCCTGCCCGAAAGAGAGGGTGTACCCGGCCACCATGTAGCCGCCGTCTTCGGTTTGCAGGATGGACTGGATATTGTCAATGTCCGGCCCGCCGATTATTTTTCGCCACTGTAATGAGCCATCGGCGTTGAGCTTCAGGATCATCCAGTCCTTTTCCCCCGCGCCGAAAGACCATTGGCCGCCGCCCGCTATATAACCCCCGTCCGAGGTTTGCCGGACGGCGTAGGCCATGTCATCCTCCCCGCCGCCGAAGGCCATGGCGAAACTCACGGGCGCGGGTGGCTCCAAAGCCTTTGGCTGGCCGCCCCCACAGGATAGCTGTAACAACAAAGCGCAGGCTGGGGCGAGTACAGATAGTGGGCGCAAACAGGATTTCATATTCCGTAAAAAAGTTTCAGGATGGCAGGTTACAACAGTTCCACCAGCTTTTCCACGTCCTCTTCGGTGTTGAAGAAATGGGCCGCCACTCGGATACCGCCGCCACGTTCCATCAACAAAACCCGGTTGGCGTTCAGCCGTTTTACTATACGGGCGTTTTGCGACGGATCCGCGTGGGAAATTATCAGTATGGAAGAGCGCTCCCTGTCCTCCATGGGGGAAAGGACATTATATCCCTTTGAACGGGCGCCTTCGGCGATGAGCCCGGTTAGGTGGAGCGCCTGGGCCTCGTTGCGCTGTATGCCGAACATCATCACCGTTTTCAATGATTCCGCCAGCCCGTATATGCCCATTATGTTCATGGTGCCCTCCTCGAACCGTTCGGCGGTAGGGTGTGGGGTGAAGTCTATATGGGCGAAGTTATAACAGTCTTTCACCGTATGCCAGCCCGTCCGGGTCAATTCCAGAGTGTCCAGCCGCTCCCGGTTGCAGTGGAATATGCCGATACCCTCCGGCGCGCAAAGCCATTTGTGGCCGCCACAAGCCAGAAAATCTATCCCGAATCCCTTCACGTCCATGGGGAGAACCCCTAGCGACTGGATAGCGTCCACAAAAAACAAAAACCCTTTCTCCCGGGCCAGTTGGCCCAGCCCGGCCAGGTCCGCCCGGAACCCGGTGGAATATTGCGTCGTTGATATGGCCACAAAACGGGTTTTGGACGTTACCTCCCGGGCTATGTCGTCCACGGTAACCCTGCCCTCCCGGCTCTTTACGATCTTTACGTTCACGCCTTTACGTTGCAAGTTCAGCCAGGGATAAACGTTGGACGGGAACTCCAGGTCGTTGATTATCACCTCGTCCCCCTCCCGGAACGGGTAACCGGAGGCCACTAAAGACACCCCGTCCGACGTGTTTCTTATAAAAGCCGTTTCTTCCACCGTCCCGCCGGTTATCCTGGCGGCCAGTTGGCGGGTTTCGGCGACCTTGGCCTTCCACTCATCCATGTTCAGGTATGCCGTAACAGACACTTCCCGGGCCATGCCCATTATGGCGTCCCGGGTTTTAACGGGAATGGGGGCCAGCCCGGCGCTGTTGAAATATATATAGTTTTCCAGCATGGGGAACTCCGCCCGGATACGGGAGCTTTCAGCGGGCTGGTATGGGGTAGATGCCGGCATTTTTACAAATAATCCTCATTCATTGAATAAGTTGAAGGACTTCATCGCCATAAAGATGGCGAAATATCGGCGAAACCGGTTTACAGTCCTGCAAAGCATGCGCTATTATAGCAAGATAGCTTTATATAGATTGATGGAAACGAAAATGTCCGGAAAATGGGCCGATTTGCACACGCACAGCCGCCATTCCGACGGGGTGGAAAACCCCGCCGAAATAGTCCGGGTCGCGGCGGAAATGGGCATGTCGTGCCTATCCCTTACCGATCATGACACCTGCGCGGGATACCCGGAGATGTTCGAGGCCGGGGAAAAATACGGGGTGGAGATTATTCCGGGCATTGAAGTGTCCGCCCACTCGGGTGAAAAAAGCGTTCATGTCCTGGGGTATTTTATGGACATGGAAAGCGATGATTTTAAAAAGCTTGTGAGCTTGAATGCGGAAGGCCGCGTTTCCCGGATGGCCCGGATGGTGGAAAAGCTGGTTGCGCTTGGATATAAAGTGACGCTGGACGATATTTTAGGTTTTACCGGCGAGGCCACGGTGGGCCGGGCCCAGTTGGCCCGGTATCTGGTAAAACTTGGGTATTTTAAAACCGTCGAGGAAGTGTTCGAGAAACTCCTGGGCGATGGGGGGTCGGTTTATGAACCGGTGCCGAAATTTACCCCTGAAGAGGCGATTGCGATAATAAAATCCGCGGGGGGTGTTTCGTCCCTGGCCCATCCGGGGCATACCGGCATGGATGACGACATAGGCCATCTGGCGGCGGAAGGGCTGGACGGGATAGAGGCTTACAGCCCACAGCACGACAACAGGACCGTAGAAAAATATCTTGCGATGGCTGAAGAGTTCAACCTCCTGGTCACCGGAGGGTCCGACAGCCATGGCCACGGCCGCCATGGCAGGAGCATGGGCTCGGTGAGGCTGTCTTATGGGCGGGTGGAAAAATTAAAAGAGCGGGCGGCGTTATCGGCCACAGCCGCAAGGCATATATAGGGAGGAGCAGGGATGAGGCTGAAAAAGGAGATGATAGACTACCTGGCCCAGCGGATCGTCACCGTTCTCATTGAAAAAGGGCATATAGACCCGGGTGAGGACACCGAGGGCGTATGCGAAAGCATAAGCGGCGTGATCTTCGCCGACCTGCACAAAGAGGACGACCTCAATGACGAGGTGAAGGCCATGCTGGAGAAAATGGGGGATGAGCTGGATCGCTCCCAGGTGGACTATCGCAAAATGTTCCAGATGGTCAAGCAGAAGCTGGCCCGGGAACGGGGGATAATTCTTTAAAGGCGGAGAGGGCAAAGTGAAACTTTCAAGGGAAAAGATAAACCATCTCTCCAAACTGATATTAAAAGGCCTGCTCGAAGACGACAGGGTGGAGTTTTTCTGCGAGGAGAACGACCTGCGTCTGGACATAGTGGACATACTGCGGGAGGAAATAGAGATAGAGGAGCAGATAGACGACGCCGTGCGCAAAGTCATCTCCACCTACTCCCGGGACATCCGCGAAGGCTCCAACGAGTGGGACATCCTTTACCACAAGCATTATAACGAAGAGACCAAGCGCCGCCGGGGCCTCTCGCTGGGCTAACGCCCGGGCTTTCCCCCGTTTCCGGCCTTGCCCACCCCCCCGGGCGGTCTCTTTAGAGCCTGCAAGGAGATCACTTTGAAGATTGACGAGACAGCTCTGGTGGTGGTGGACGTGCAGGGCAACCTTGCCCATACCATGAGCGCCAAAGAGGCGCTTTTCGAAAACATAGCCAAGGCCATAAACGGCGCCAAGGCAATGGACATGCCCATCCTTTGGGCGGAACAGGTTCCCCACAAGCTGGGGCATACCATCCCTCAAATCAGCGGCCTGCTCGGCGGCCTTTCGCCCGTGGCCAAGAATTGTTTCTCGTGCATGGGGGACGATAAATTCGTAAACGCCCTTAACGCCACCGGCAGGCGCAACTTCCTGATAAGCGGCATAGAGGCCCACGTTTGCGTGTATCAAACCGTCCGCGACATGCTGGCCCAAGGGTATAACGTGGAGATAATGGTGGACGCAGTCTCCAGCCGCGACCCGGAGAACAAACGGGTGGGCATAGAAAAAATGAAAGACCTGGGAGCCTCCATCACCAGCGTGGAAATGGCCCTGTTCGATCTGCTGGCCAGCGCTGAATCGCCCTATTTTAAAGACGTGTGGCGGATAGTGAAGTAGCCAAGCCAGCGGGTATGAAGGGATTAGACACCATCGTTTCATCCCGCCACCTTATGGCGGCCAAGAACCGGATGCCGAAATCCTTCAAAAGGCCGATGTTGATGACGCCGTAGGCGCCATAGTGGCGGATCCCGCTCTGGGAGATGCGAAAAAGGGCGATTTGGCGGGGGGCACGTTTACAAATTCGCTTGTGTAGGAAAGCCGTTCCTTCTTGCCTACGAATACAACCCCGCCACCCGCTTGTTATTGATGGCAGGGGCGCACGAAAACTTCTACCGCAAATTGAAGCGTTGAGCTTTATCGTTTCGTCAGGGCTGTCACAGTTGTCCCGCTATGGAAGGAAATCCGGGGCCGGGCGGCCCCGTGAAACATTCTAAAAGTAACCACACGGGATTGCCGCTATGCGGTGAACGCGAATTAACCCGTTTTGTGTTGACAACATGTTCTAAATGGGAGTAATAATTTTGCAGGTTGCCCAAAAACCCCTGAAAAGAGATAGGCTTCAGGTGGCCCGGGCGGCCAGGACCGTATAAAGCGTATCTTGGCGCCGTAGCGTATGAAATATGCCGCGGCGGCTGGAAAAGCAGGGGGCGCGCGATGTCCACGGTTTCCTCAGGCGCAAATGACGTTGGCGGCGTATATCTGGTAGTTCGAACCAGATCCATCCTCGCCTGTATTCTCCATTGGGTTCTATTCCTTTCCGTGGTTACTCTTGTCCTCTCCGGCCTTTATGTTGGAGCCCCACAATTTTTCTACGGCAGGGGCGAGGCGTATCAGGCCTTCTCCATGGCGGACGCCCGCTATTACCATTTCCTGGCGGCAATGTTCATGATCGCCGCCGTGGCGGGCAGGTTCTACCTGGCCTTTACGGAGTCTTGCAACCGCGACATCATGCAGTTCATGCCCACCCGCAAAAACATCGTGGCGGCGGTGAAGCTTGCCATTTATTTTATTACCCTCCGGGGCCAGCACGCCCATTACAGGTTTGTAAACCCCCTGGGCGGTATCGGCATTTTCTCCATGGCCACCATCTTCGTTATCCAGATAGTTACCGGCCTTACGCTTTATTCCCACGGGGCGGATGCGTTGCCCTGGGGCTGGCTGTCCCGGAGCTGGGTTGAAAGCCTTCTGGGCGGAACGCAGAACATACGGATGATCCACCATGTAGCCATGTACATCCTTATCTTTTTCGTGATGATCCACGTTTACATGCAAATCTGGAAAACCAGCATGTTCGCCGAGGGGGACATAGTCTCCATCATCGGCGGGTACAAGGTGTTCAACCAGAAAGACATCGGCCATTTCGCGGACATTTACGGCCTGCGGCGGGAGGAGCAACCGCCCACCGTGGAAGAGATGGCGAAAGCTTCCGTTCCCATGGAGGAAGGGCCAGGCCAGTGGGAAGGGCTGGAAACCCCGCGAGGCAAACATCATCATCAATCCGGTGAAACTCCGGCTGAGAAACAGGAATCTTAACGACGGGATTGGAGAGGGTAATATGTGCAGAGCATTTTCGCAACCGCCGCAACCCTTGACGCCTGAGGAGCGGAACTCCGCCATAGAGAGCATTGACAGGCGTGAGTTCATGTCCTTCTGCGCCAAGATAGCGGCCACCATAGGGCTTGCGCCCTCGTTCATCCCGCAGGTGGCGGAGGCCGTGGAAGGGGCCGCCAGGAAGCCTTCGGTTATATGGTTGCATTTCCAGGAATGCACGGCGGACTCCGAGGCGTTTTTGTCCCTGAGCTATCCATCGGTGGAAGAGCTGGTGCTGAACATTCTTTCGGTGGACTATCACGAGACGATAATGGCCGCCAACGGCTTCCAGGCCGAAGAGGCGCTTAAAAAAGCCATGGCCGACAACAAGGGCAAATACCTTGTGGTGTGTGAAGGGGCCATCCCCACCGGCACGCCGCCGGGCCCCGGCGGGGCCAAGGGGGCTTATTGCGCCATAGGCGGCAAGACGGCCCTGGACCTGGCCACGGAAGTGATTAAAGACTCCGCGGCGGTGGTGTGCGTTGGCACCTGCGCCTCCTACGGCGGTGTCCAGGCGCAAAGGCCCAACCCCACCGGCGCGAAATCCGTGGGGGATGCTCTGGGCATCCCGACCATCAACATACCCGGGTGCCCGCACAATCCCGTCAACCTCGTGGGAACGATAGTCAATTATCTCTTGCTGGGGTCCCTGCCCAAGACCGACCGTTACGGCCGCCCCCTTTTCGCTTACGGCAAAAGGGTGCACGACCATTGTTTGCGCCGGGCCCATTTCGACGCGGGCCAGTTCGTGGAGAAATTCGGGGACGACGGCGCCAAGCAGAGATGGTGCCTTTACAAGGTGGGGTGCAAAGGCCCGCAGACATATAACAACTGCCCCACTGTGGAGTATAACGACAGCACTTCGTGGCCGGTGAAAGCCGGTCATGGATGCGTAGGATGCTCCGAGCCGGATTTCTGGGACACGATGCAACCCTTCTACGAAAGGTTGCCGAACATCAAAGTGCCCGGCGTGGAGGCTTCGGCGGACAAGGTGGGCCTTACCCTCGTGGGCGCGGCGCTGGCGGGCGCCGGGGCGCATGCGGTGTACACCTTCGCCAACCGGGGCAAGTTCGACGAAACACAAAAGAAAGAAGAGGGGGGGCACGAATAAGCCATGGGTGAGCGTCATGTAATTGACCCGATAACCAGGATTGAGGGCCATCTCCGCATTGAGGTGGAAATTGAAGGCGGCCGGGTTAAAGACGCCTGGAGTTCCGGCACCATGTGGCGCGGGTTCGAGGTGTTTTTAAAAGACCGCGACCCGAGGGACGCGTGGTATATCACCCAGCGGGTGTGCGGCGTTTGCACGGCCGTGCACGCCGTGGCGTCGGTGCGGGCGGTGGAGAACGCCATAGGCGTTACCATCCCGGACAACGCCAGGATCATAAGGAACCTTATTTTAGGCACCCAGATGATCCACGACCACCCTGTTCATTTCTATCATCTGCATGCGCTGGACTGGGTGGACGTGGTTTCGGCGCTGGGGGCGGATCCCAAGAAGACGGCGGACCTGGCTTCGGCCATAAACCCCCACTCCCCGGCCAGCGGCGCTGGGGATTTCAAGGCCACGCAGGACAAGCTGAAAAAATTTGTGGAAGGCGGCCAGTTGGGGCCGTTCACCAACGGTTACTGGGGCCATCCGGCTATGAAACTGCCGCCGGAGGTGAACCTGCTGGCGGTGTCCCATTACCTTTACGCGCTGAAACTGCAGAACAAGGCGCGGCAGATGATGGCCATTTTCGGCGCCAAGAACCCTCATATCCAGACCCTGGTGGTGGGGGGCGTTACCTGCGTGGCGGACTTTACGCCCAGCAGGATAGCGGAGTTCCTATACCTGCTTAAGGACATGAAGGAATTCATAGATAACGTTTATGTGCCGGACGTTCTTGCCATAGCGCCGTTTTATCTGGAATGGGCCGGTATCGGCGGCGGGCTGAAAAATTACCTGGCGTATGGCGATTACCCCACCAAGGTGGGCGGCGGGCCCGAAAACCAGTGGTACCCGCGCGGCACGGTGCGCGAGCGGGACATTTCCAAGGCCCAGCCGGTGGATGTGGCCAAGATTACCGAAGACGTGACCCACTCATGGTACAAGTACGACACGGGCAGTCCATTGCATCCTTCCGTGGGGCAGACGAGCCCCTGGTACACCGGCGTGGAGACAGATAAAGCCGACGGCAAATACTCATGGCTCAAAACGCCCAGGTACGACGGGACTGCCATGGAAGTGGGCCCGTTGTCCCGTATGCTGGTGAACTACGCCTCCGGCCACCAGGCCACGGTGGACGCTGTGAACGGCGCGCTGAAACATCTCAATGTGGGGCCGGAGATTTTATTCTCCACGTTGGGCAGGACAGCCGCCCGGGCCATTGAGACCCAGATAATGGTGAACCAGATGGAAAGCTGGGTGAACGAGCTTATCGCCAATGTGAAGAAAGGGGATCTGGAAACCGTGGCCGATTACAGCATGCCCATGTCCGCCCAGGGGTACGGCACGGTGGAGGCTCCGCGCGGCGCCCTTGGCCACTGGATAGAGATAGGCAACGGCAAGATAAAGAATTACCAGCTGGTGGTTCCCACCACGTGGAACGGCTCCCCCCGGGACCATACGGGGCAACGCTCCTCGTTCGAGGCGTCGCTTATCGGCACTCCCGTGGCGGATCCCAAGAGGCCGCTGGAAATATTGCGCACCGTCCATTCGTTCGACCCGTGCCTGGCCTGCTCCGTGCACGTTATAGACCCCGTCAGCAACGAGGTTTACGAAACAAGGGTGGTTTAAGGAAAGAGGGATCGGGCCATGATCGCCAGGCACATATCGCCGCAGAAGAAGAAGCTGGTTTACGTGCGCAATTTTTCAAACCGGCTATTGCACTGGATTATCTTCTTCTCGGTGCTGGTACTGCTTCCCACCGGTTATTACATGGGCAATCCCACGGGACTGGTGGGTGAGGGAGAAGCGTACCAGGCCACCGTCATGGCCGACATCCGGCTGTACCATTTCTTCGCCGCCATGGCGCTGGACGTGGCCATAATCGTCCGGTTCTACCTGGCGTTCATGAGCCTTTACCACCGGGACTGGTACGAGCTTCTTCCGCTTCCCTCACGCGTGAAAGGGGCCATAAAAATAGTGAAGAGCTATATGACCTTTTCGAAACCCCCGTTCTACCGGCATGTGGACCCGTTTGACGGGCTACTGTTCCTTGCCCTGCACCTCACCATGGTGTTACAGCTTCTCACCGGGTTCCAGCTGTACGTCCACGCCCTTCCCGCCGATTACTGGTGGACATCCCTGATACATCTCAGTACCGACTGGATAACGTTTGTGCTTGGTGGCGACCAGGCCGTGCGCTGGGTGCATCATGTCATGATGTGGATAACCGTCTCCGGCGTGATATTCCACGTGTATATCCAGGTGGCCAAAACCATTATCTGGCGCGACGGCCATATCGCCGCCATCGTGGGCGGGTACAAGTACCGGGACGTGGAGTAGGTGAGGCGCGGAAACCGCCAGCCCTTCTTGATGCCTCCTTCGTCAGCAAACCCTAAAATGGACTATTGATGCATATTGGGGAAAAATATGTGGAATTTATTGGTTGGTGTGGCCCTTATTCTGACGGATTGTTTTTTTTACATGTTCCTAGAGGACACCAACAAATTTTCCGCTATTGCCACGTTTGACGCCACCATTGTTGCGCTTTGGGTAGGATTAAAGGAGGAAGTTAATAAATTAATAAATAAGCCTAAATTAATACCAAAAAGTATAGTTAAACATGGTCAGTCGCACGGAAGGCAAATGAACTTCCAGCGTGAACTGGTCTTTCGCCTTCCAGTAAAAAACGAGGGGAGCGCATATGCGCTGGATGTTTATGCCATTGTGGAGAGTATTTGCGAAAATAATTCGTTAAGACAAAATTTCATGCCAGTCCCCTTAAAATGGACACATTCGCCATTTGAAGAAAGACCTGGAATATCAGGCAGAAATATATTCACCAATCATACGGCGTATTTGGATATCGCCTCCCCGTGCCTCAACAATACTTTGTGGCTTTGCGCTTCGGTGGGCAGAGACATCCCTGAATATTCCTTGTTGAAAAACGAGGGTGGCGACACCGTGTTGCACATTAGTCTTTACCAAAAGGACGAGAAACCACAAAATGTGGATATTAAGATCAATTGGGATGACAATGGTCGTCATGATATCGAGCTTTGCGGCTCTCCGCGATCATGCCGCTGATGAATGTCGTGAATGCTTATTGGATACAGGGCGCTTAATTGTGGCTTCTAAATTTTTAATATGAGCTACATTAAAACCATAGAAAAGATGGCCAGGCGGATAGCTTCCCGCTTCCACCCGGACAAGATTATCCTTTTTGGTTCTCATGCCAGAGGTGAGGCTGGCCCGGACAGCGATGTGGACATTATGGTTGTCATGAATGTGGTTGGCTCAAAACGGACCAAACAATTGGAAATAAGAAGAGCCTTGCATAACATAACAGCGCCAAAGAATGTGATAGTGACCACCCCGGAAGAGTTCGAGTGGCGCAAGGAAGTGCCTGGCACCTTGGAGCGCCCCGCATACAAAGAGGGCAAGGTTCTGTATGCAAAACCGTGAGCGCCTATTAAAAGTCGCCCGCGAATGGATTTCCAAGGCTGAAAACGATCTGATAAACGCCGCTCACACTTTGAAGCTCGGATCCAAATGTCCTACTGATACTGTGTGCTTCCATGCGCAACAATGCGTAGAAAAATATCGGAAAGCCGTGTTAACAATGAACGGCGTGGAATTTCCTGGAATTCACAGCATAGCGAATCTGTTAGCTCTGTTGCCAAAAAGCATTAATTTGCCAATCAGCGATGAAGAGCAGGACGTATTGACAGAATATGCAACCATAACACGGTATCCAGGCGATTATGAGCCTATAACATTGAATGAAGCCAGGAAAGCGGTAACCATAGCGCGCCGCGTAAGAAATGCCGCAAGGAAGATGTTTCCAAAGGGGATATTGAGGAGCGCCCATCGGCATGCATAATGTCTTAAAATATGGGATTTGCTAGCAATATGACCATCTCCCCTTTCATCACCATTCTCGGCATCGGCAACCGGGATGTATAATGACGGCATGGACATGAAAGAGCGCCCCAACCACCGGCTTTATATCAAGACGCTCCGGCGGATGACACCGGAACAAAGGCTTATGAAAGCTTTTGAGCTTTCCGATTTCTCAAGGGAACTATTCATTCAAGGATTAAGGAAAAAGTTCAAAGGCCTTGCCGAGAAAGAGTTTCGCGAAGAGCTGTTGAAACGGCTGGATAAATGTCACAACAGGAATTACTGATTAAAGCCGTCCGGTCGCTGGACGCTCTTTCCATCGATTACATGATTACCGGCTCCCTGGTTTCCAGTCTTCAAGGGGAACCCCGCTCTACCCATGACATAGATATTGTTGTTTCAGTAAATCGGGAGGACGTGATTAATTTGGCGGATGCGTTTCCGCCACCCAGGTACCACGTTGATGTTGAAAGCATCAAAAAAGCCATTTCCCAGAATGGCATGTTCAACATGCTAGACTTGGAAAGCGGTGACAGGATTGATTTCTGGCTTCTTACGGAGAACGACTTCGACAGGTCCCGGTTTGAGAGAAAAATCAGGGAAACCATTTTTGGTGTTGGGATAGACATCTCCACTCCTGAAGACACCATATTGATGAAATTGCGTTGGGGTATGCTGGCTGGCGGAAGCGAAAAACAATTTACGGACGCGCTGAGGGTGTATGAACTTCAATACGCCACGCTGGATTTTAACTATATGAAAACATGGGCGCAAAAGTTGGGGATAACGGCTCTAATGAACCGTTTGATAAAAGAAGCCGAGCCAGTTTAAATTAGGATAAATAAACATGACCCTCTCCCCTTTCATCACCATTCTCGGCATCGGCAACCTCCTTCTCTGCGACGAAGGGGTCGGGGTGCGGGTCATTGAAAAACTGCTGGCCGAATATGAATTTCCCCCCAACGTGAACCTGGTGGATGGAGGGGCCACAGGGCTTTACCTGCTACCGTACATCGAAGAGTCCACCCATGTGATAGTGGTGGATGCGGTGGACGGCCCGGGGGAGCCGGGAACGCTCTACCGTTATTCAGCGGAGGATTTTAAACGGGTAATCCCCAAAAAAATGTCCATCCACGATGTGGGTTTCGTAGAATGCCTGGCCTTGGCCGAGTTGGACGATGCGTTACCCAAAACGGTCACCATAATCGGGGTCAAACCGCACGACATTAAAACCTACACCATGGAGTTGTCCAGCCTGATCAAATCCCGCTTGGAAGATTTGACCGCCATGGCGCTGGATGAACTCAAAAAGCTGGGCGTTGTTCCGGTCCAAAAAGCCAAAGTGAATATTCTTTAGAATCTTTTCGCCGCCTTCCGCATCTAGTTGAAGTTAGAATCGTCCTATCATGCGAAGTTAGCCGTATCCATCCCCGGTTTAGGGGTTTAAAAGCCGGGCGTGGCGTAGAACAACCAGTATTATCAAGATGTTGGCGCAACCACTGGGATTGGTATGACACCAGGCGTATTTACCGTGGGCGGGCTTTTCATTCCGCAGGGCGTAAGGCGCTTTGTGGCTCTGGCGCTATTTTTACTTGTCGTTCTGCCCGGCCCCGGATTTGCGGCGGATCCGTACGCCACAGGGGTTTTTAAGTTACATTTTGGCTCCATGCCAGAGGAGTTGGGGATTGCCAACTCCGAAGGAAGTACCCTGATGGTCTATTTCTGGCAAGAGGGATGCCCATACTGCGAAAGAATGGAGAAAGAGGTTTTAAGTGCGCCGGAGATAAAAAAGACGCTGTCCGAAAAGTTCCATCCGATGGAGGTGAACATTTTTGGTTCAAAGGAAATGGGGGATTTCGCCGGGAAGCCGTTCACCGAAAAGAGTTTCGCCGGGCAAATGAAAGTTATCTACACACCTACGGTGGTGTTTTTCGACAAGGAAGGCAGGGAGACTTTCCGGCTCCCCGGGTTTTGGCAGGCTCCACATTTCAAGGCCGCCATGGTTTACGCCCGGGAGGGGCATTACGGGAAAATGAGTTTTCAGGAGTTTTTGAGATACCATTGGTTCAAACCGGAAACGAAGGAGGGGGCCGAATGAGAAAGACCTTGGTAATGACCTTTGTGGCGGCGCTATTCGTCGTGGCGGCGGCGTTGTCTCCCCAGGGGTGGGCTCAGGAGAAAAAGGACGCCAAGCTGGGGGTGGAGGCGCTGAAGATGAGTGACGCGGAACTTTTCCCAGACATCCCGGCCCCAGCCAAAAATTATGAAAGCCCGGGCGGATACACATCTTCAAAGGAAAACGGGTTTAAGATTTTTTCAGACGTGAACCAGGGCAACTGCGCCGCCTGCCATTGCGCCGATGGGGTGAAAGGGTGCGGCAACATCGGCCCGTCGCTGGTGAAGTACAAAAAGGACCTGGGCAAAGAACGCACATCCAGCTGGATTTACCAGAAAGTCGCGGACTCCAGGGTGGACAACCCCGATACCGTCATGCCACCCACAATCACCACCAGCGTGTTGAGCGCGGAGCAGGTGGCGGATGTGGCGGCGTTTTTAGAATCGTTGAAATAACCTTTTACCAGGAGTTATTGAGGAAAGGGACAGGGATGAAATCGGTTAGCAGAAGGGATTTTATGAAGATCGCCGGCGCGGCGGGCGCGGCGGCGGCTTTTAGCGGCCCAGGCCTAGCCTTCGCCGACGAAGCGGCGGAGCAGAAAGCCAAGGCGGACGCGGCCATAAAGGAAGCCACGGGTGGCAAAGAGGCGGCAAAGGGGGCGTTGACGCTGGAGGCCCCCACTATCGCTGAGAATGGCGCGGTGGTGCCGGTTTCCATACAGGCCAAGGGGTTCACCCCGGCTCGGGTGATCCTGATTGTGGATGAGAACCCCTCCCCCCTGGTGATAGACGCTAAAGTAAACGCCAAATACGCCGGAGACGGCGCTATCGGCGCCAGGATAAGGATGAGGAAAACATCCAACGTGCGGGCCTACGCCTACGACGCCAAGGGGGCGCTCCATGGCGACACGAAGACCGTGAAGGTCACCATCGGCGGTTGCGGTTAAAAAAGGAGGTTTATAAAAATGGCCGATATAGGTAAAGCCATAATACGGCTCCAGAAGATGAGCAAGGGGGAGACCGCGAAGATACAGTCCATAATCATCCACCCAAACGACACTGGGTTTGTGAAAGATGAGAAGACAGGCAAGGTAATACCCGCCTATTTCATCGAGAGCGTGAAGGTGGAGTTCAACGGCGAGGCGGTGTACGAGATAAAGACGGGCGGCTCCATCAGCAAAGACCCGTATTTCTCATACAGCCTGAAGACCGACAAGCCCGGCAAGCTGAAGATGACCTGGAAAGACAACAAGGGTGGCGTTTTCGAGCAGAGTGCGGACGTCACTTTAGCCTAAACAAAGGAGGCCCGGCAATGATGAAGGGGTTCGTTCCGGCAGTAGCGGCGGCGCTCGCCGCCATCGTGGCGTTCTCTCCGGCCATTATGGCCCAGGAGGCGGGGGTCACCACTTCCATATCCGACGCGGATATGGCGTTGTATAGAACGGGGATCAACCCCGCCGACGCGGATGTGGACGCGGGCGAGGCGTTCTTTAGAAAAGAACAGGGTGAAAAGAAAACATCCTGCGCCGCGTGTCATGAGGGGCCAGCGGCAAAGAAGAGCCTGAAAGGCTCCGCGGCCACTTTCCCCAAATGGATAGCCTCGGCCAAAAAGGTCGTCACCTTGGAGGACCGCATCAACATGTGCGTAACCGGCGGGATGGGGGCCGAGAAGCTGGAGATGAAGTCCGCCACCATGACGGGCATATCCCTCTATGTGCGCTCCCTGTCCAAAGGGATGAAGGTGAACGTCTCAACTGGCGGTGAAGCCAAAGATACCTTCGATCTGGGCAGAAAGGTTTTCGCCACCCGGCGGGGCCAGCGCAATTTGGCCTGCGCCACTTGCCACGAGGATCTGGTGGGTTCCACTCTTCGTATGCAGGCGCTGAACAAGATTAACGGCGCGGCGGCCCATTGGCCGGCCTATCGCATGGTGAATGGCGAGACCACGCAGTTGCAAAGGCGGTTCCAGCAATGCATGAGCAACGCGCGATTGGCGCCCTTCCCCATGGGTGACTATCGCATGACCGCGCTGGAGCTTTATGTGACATCGCTGGCCAACGGCAGTCCCATGGAAACACCGGGCTGGGTGCGCTAGGTATCCTGATTTGTTAAACCGGCCCGGGGACACCCAGCTATAAAGGGGTTCCCGGGTTTTTTTATGGAGCGGGCACATGTCCAACCTTACCCGTAGGGACTTTATGCATCTGGCGGCGGCGGCGGGCCTGCTGGCCACCACGGACCCGCTGGAGGCGCTGGCGGCTGTGGATCCGGAAAAATTCCTGGAGTTTGAGCCGCTGGGCAATCTGACCCTGTTATTTGTCACCGACCCCCACGGCCATCTAAAACCCCACTATTACCGGGAGCCTTCCATAAACATAGGGCCGTCCAACATGAACAAGACCCCGGGGCATCTTACCGGTGAGGATTTCCTGAACTATTACAAGGTAAAAAAAGGCTCGGTTGGGGCTTATTTCGGGGCCAACGTGGCTTTCGAGGAGCTTTCGAAAAAATACGGAAAGATGGGCGGATACGCCCATATAGCCACTTTGGTGAAAAACGCCCGGAAGAGCCGGGGGGCCGACAGGATTCTACTTCTGGACGGCGGCGATACCTGGCAGGGAACCGCCGTGGCCATGTGGACCGAGGGCAAGGCCATGGTGGAGGCGCAAAATCTGCTAGGGGTGGACGCCATGGCTCCCCATTGGGAGTTCACCTACGGCAGAAACAAGGTGGATCAACGCGTAAGTGAGTTGAAGGGGGATTTCCTGGCCCAGAACATCCGTGACGCGGACTGGGGCGAGATGGTCTATCCCGCGTACAAAATTTACGAACGCGGCGGCGTTAAAGTGGCCGTTATCGGCCAGGCTTTCCCGTATGTGCCCATAGCCCATCCGGGGGACCTCTCGGCGGGGCTCACCTTCGGCGTACAGCCGGAACGGATGCAAGCTTATGTGAACGAGGTCCGGGACAAGAAGGCGGACGTGGTGGTGGCGCTCTCCCATAACGGGCTGGAGGTGGACAAGAAACTGGCCTCGCAGGTATCCGGTATTGATTTCCTAATCTCCGCCCACACGCACGATGCGGTTTACGCGCCCATCATCGTCGGCAAAACGGTTGTGGCGCAGGCGGGTACCCACGGGAAATTCCTGGGCCGGATAGACGCGGAAGTGAAAAACGGCAAGGTGGGAAAGTACCGTTACAAACTCATCCCCGTGCTTTCCCAATCCATCGAACCGGACGGGGAGATGCAATCGCTGATAGACCGGGCCTACGCCCCATACGCCCAAAAGCTATCCGAGAAGCTGGGCGTGGCGGAGACCACTCTTTACCGGCGCGACACATTTTATGGAACGTTCGACCACGTGATAATGGAGTCCATCCGCTCAAAATATGACTCGGAGATAGTCTTCTCCCCCGGTTACCGCTGGGGCTCCACCATCCCGGCGGGGGCGCCAATAACCATGGACGACGTTTACGACATGACCGCCGTCACTTACCCCAACGTTTACACCTTCGACATGAAGGGGGAACAGCTGAAGCTGATATTGGAGGACGTGGTGGACAACGTGTTCAACCGCGATCCTTATTTCCAGCAAGGGGGCGACATGAGCCGCCTGTTGGGCGTGACTTACGATTGCCACGTGAACGGCGAGCCTTTCGACAGGTTGCATAACGTTCTGGTGAACGGCAAACCGCTGGAGGCTCAACGCAAATATAAGCTTTCGGCGTGGGGTGGCAATCTCCACCGGGCCGGCGAGAACCTTCGGCCGGAATCCGCCCCTGTGTATGACGTGGTAGCGGAGTATATCCGTAGCCGCGGCAAAGTGTCCGCCCCGGTTACGTCCAACGTCCGGGTTGTGGGCGCGTAAAGATTTGGAGTGGTTGTGAGGAAGTTATTGGGCGCGGTGATTTTGGCTCTGCTCGCGGGCGCCGGGGCGTATGCGGATTCCGCAAAGACGGCGGACCCGGAAATAACGGCGCTATATTTTTTCCAGCAGGGTTGTATATATTGCGCAAGGTTCGAAGCCGGGCCGCTGAAAGACCAAACCGTGCTGGGGGAACTAAAAACCCTGAACTTTGTGCGTGTGAACATTTCGTCCAACGCGCCGGTGGACCCGGGCAAAGGCGGGAAACCTCAACAACAGCTGGCCAGGGAGCAGGGGGTGGACATTTATCCGACGCTGGTCTTCAAAACATCCGAAGGAAACGAGATAGCCCGCATCCGTGGGTTTTTCGAGACCCGGGATTTTTTGGAGATGTTAAAGTACGTTACCCGGAAGCATTACGTTGAAGAGAGTTTCGAGAAATACCTGGAACGTCTGGCAAGGGGTGGTTAACGCTATCTGTGATGACGCTGGGCAATAAAAAAGGCCATCACCAACTTCCTGATGGCCTTACCCTATCGGGGCAGGGTGTTTAGAAAATTTAATACGCTCTCTTCTTACCCCCGGCCCCTCGGGCGGCTTACTTTCAAAAAATCACGATGTGCCGGTCAACCACCGTACAAGGTGGTTGTGTACATCCCTAGCATTATCACGAACATCAGGGCGGCGGCGAAAATTCCCATGCCAAACACCACCACCAATATTGGAACGCTCTCATCCCGGTGGGCTAAATCCTCAGGATGACCTTCCCCGAAATGGTGCAACGTAGTTGCCATGACAGATCTCCTTATAAGGGTCCTTATTCCTACCTTAAATATAATCCTTTTCTGTATTATTGGGGGATGCCTTGGACTCTTGTGTAACTTGTTGAATATCCATGTCTAAAAAAGCCAGGGTTTTGGCGGTCTAGTTACGCGGGCCGGGCTTGGGGGCTTTTTTTGGAGCGTTGACGGGGGCCTTGGCGGATAGTAGAGTGAATCTTGAACCATAAGGAGAATCAATACCCATGGCTCGTCCCGTAGTTCTTCTAATCCTGGATGGATGGGGAATATCAAAAGATACCCAGTGGAACGCCATCGCACAGGGCGTAACCCCGCTGTTCGACCGGCTGGACAAAGAGCGCCCTTATGTGGCCATAGACGCCTCCGGCGAGCAAGTGGGGCTTCCTGCGGGGCAAATGGGCAACTCCGAGGTGGGGCATCTTAACATTGGCGCGGGCCGTGTGGTGTACCAGGACCTTCTCCGGGTGACCGTCTCCATCCGGGACGGCTCTTTTTTCGAGAACGAGGCGTTAAAATCCGCCGTGGAACGGGCGGTCAAGAAAGGCTCCGCGTTGCATCTTATGGGGCTGGTTTCCGATGGGGGCGTACATAGTCATATCGAGCACCTTTACGCATTTCTGGACTTGGCCAAGCGCCATGGGCTTTCTAATGTGTTCGTCCACGCATTCATGGACGGCAGAGACACTCCCCCGGACTCGGGATTGGGGTACATTCAACAGCTGGAAGCCCAAATAGCCGCCAAGGGCGTGGGCAAGATAGCCACGGTGACTGGCCGGTTCTACGCCATGGACCGGGACAACCGGTGGGAACGGGTGAACAAAGCCCACGATTGTCTGACCCGGGGAGCGGGTTTAAAATTTGCCACGGCGCAAGAAGCCATGGCCGATTCCTATACGCGGAAAGTGACAGACGAGTTCGTGGAGCCGTCGGTTATCACAGGCGCCGATGGCGAGCCGGTGGGCACGCTATCGGACGGCGACGAAGTGATAATGTTCAACTTCCGGGCCGACAGGATGCGGGAGATCACCCGGACGTTGTTCGACCCGGCCTTCGCGGAGTTTCCCCGGCAGGCGTTTCCAAGGGTCTCTATCACCTGTCTGGCGGAGTACGACGCCAAGTTTCCCTTGCCTGTTGCCTATGGAACCCATATCCCCAAGAATGGGCTGGGGGAGGTTCTGGCGCGGAACGGATTAAAACAGTTCCGCACGGCGGAAACGGAAAAGTACGCCCACGTCACCTTTTTCTTCAACGGCGGGATGGAGACCACTTTCGAGGGGGAGTCCCGCAAGCTGGTGCCATCCCCCCGGGTGCGCACGTATGACCTCCAGCCGGAGATGAGTTGCCCTGAAGTGACCGACGGGGTGGTGGAAGCGGTGGAGTCCGGCAATTTCGGCGTGATTATAGTGAACCTGGCCAATGGCGACATGGTGGGGCATACCGGCATATGGGAGGCGGCGTTGAAAGCCGTGAACGTGGTGGACACCCAGGTGGGGCGCATAGTGGAAGCCTGCGCTAAAACCGGAGCGCACCTTTTAATCACCGCCGACCATGGCAATATAGAATGCATGGTGGAGAACGGCAAACCCATGACCGCACACACAACCAACCCGGCGCCGTTTTATTACATAGGCCCCGGCGGGTTTAAATTGCGGGAAGGCGGCAGGCTGGCGGACATCGCGCCTACGATGCTAAAACTTCTGGGACTGCCACAACCGGAAGAAATGACAGGAAAGAGTTTGCTGGAGTGATTAACACGATTCGATTCGACTCCATCCGCGAATTCATGGCCCATCTGGAGCAGATGGGGGAACTTGTGCGCATTAGCGAAAAAGTCTCGCCGGAGCTGGAGATAACCGAGATAACCGACCGGGTGAGCAAAATGCCCGGCGGGGGGAAGGCGTTGCTTTTCGAGAACGTGGAAGGCTCTTCCATGCCGGTCCTCATCAACGCTTTCGGATCCCGCAAGCGCATGGCCGCAAGCCTTGGCGTGGACGATGTGGAGAAAATCGCCGCCGGGTTGGACTGGCTCATCAAGATGAAAGCCCCTGAAACGTGGCAGGAAAAACTGGCCATGTTGCCCACTCTTTTCAAGATGGCCCGGTTCACACCTAAAACCGTGAACGACGCAAACGCCCCTTGCCAGGAAGTTGTATTGCTGGAAGGGGATGTGGACCTTACCGCCATTCCCGTTTTGAAATGCTGGCCCGATGACGGCGGAAGGTTCATCACCCTGCCGTGTGTCTTTACAAAGTCGGTGGACGGCCGGCGCAACGTGGGGATGTACCGCATGCAGGTCTATAACGCCCGCGCCACGGGGATGCACTGGCACATCCATAAAGACGGCGCGCGGTTTTTCGACCAGCATCGCGCCAGAGGGGAGCGGATGGAAGTGGCCGTGGCCCTGGGGTGCGATCCTGCGGTGATATTCTCCGCCACGGCGCCCATGCCGCCTGGGGTGGACGAGCTTCTATTGGCTGGCTTCATCCGGGGCAAAGGGGTGGAGCTTGTGAAATGCCGCACGGTGGACCTTGAGGTTCCCCGGACGGCGGAGATAGTTATTGAAGGGTATGTGAACCCGGACGAGACGAGGCTGGAAGGGCCTTTTGGCGACCATACCGGCTATTACTCGCTTACCGGTATGTACCCGGTATTCCATGTAACCGCCATTACCCACCGGAAGAATCCCATTTATCCGACCACCATCGTTGGCAAACCCCCCATGGAAGACTGTTACATGGGGAAAGCCACCGAACGCATATTCCTGCCGTTGCTCAAAACCCTCCATCCGGAGATTGTGGATTACGACCTGCCTTGGGAGGGGGTTTTCCATAACTGCGTCATCGTGTCGGTGAAGAAGCGGTACCCGGCCAACGCCAAACAGCTCATGAGCTCGCTATGGGGCGCGGGGCAGATGAGTTTCGCCAAGATGATAATGACCATGGACGCCGGGGTTAACGTGCATGATTACGCCGAGGTGGCGCATGTCCTGCTCAACAGGCTGAACATGGAGGAAGATATCACTATCTCCGAAGGGGTACTGGACGTGCTGGACCATTCGGCGCCAAAAGCCCTGTATGGCGCCAAGCTGGGGATAGATGTAACGTCGCCGGTGGAGGGGGAATCCCGGAAGGCTCCGGAATATTGGGGTGGCAGGCCATTGGAACCCTTCATCAACGCCTTGCGGCAGAGGGCCGATGTAATCTCCTGGGCCATACCGTATGAGGACGTAGCCAATCCACTGGCCATTATCGCTGTGGACAAGCGGGCGCCTTTCGATGGGCGCAGGATCCCGTCTGAGGCGCTTAAGGCGGATACGGCCCGCTCGATAAAAATAGTGATCGCTCTGGATAAAGAAATAGACCCGGCGAACTATTCCGTGGCGCTCTGGAAATTTTTCAACAACGTGGATCCCCGGCGGGACATGGTTTTCGAGGATGGCCGCATGATAATAGACGCCACAAAAAAACTGGTGGAGGAGGGGCACCCAAGGGAATGGCCAGACGATCTTGAGATGATCCCGGCGGTGAAAACGAGGGTTAACGAAATGTGGCCCCGGCTGGGGCTTTAAAGGGCCTGGCGGTCAAACCCAACCGCCATCATCTGAACATCCCTTTAACACGCGCTTCGGTGAACACCATCCATAGCCATAACGCAAAGCTTGCCAGCAGAAAACCGGTGCCGGAGACAAGCGTCACTACAAACTGAAACGGGCTTTTGGCGTAAAGCGACAATAACATGAAAACCATCCCGGCCATGTTGGTAATCAGGGCTGTTTTCATTCCCCGTGGTATCCCTGCCGCTTCTGCCGCTTGCTCATCCTGCGGAGTCATCTGATTCCTCCTCCTCGATAAGATGGGCCAGGTCGTGGCAACCCTTGGCGAGGCATGATTGCTTATTGTCCGCAAGCTTCTTGAACATCTCTTCCGGCTTGTTGTGCATGCGCAGTTTTTGATATTTCCGGGACGACTCGTGGCATCTCAAGCATTCCCGGTTATCGTATGGGGAGTAAAGGCTGATCTTTCCCGCCGGAGCGCCCTTGATGTAATAAACGTAAAGATGGCTCAGCCCCTGTAGCTTGGCCCGTATTGGGCCGAACATGGTGTATTGCGTGTGGCAGGCGAAACAGGCTTTTTCCTTGGGCACCAGGTTGTTCTGGTAATGGAAGGCGGACAGCGGCTCGTCATCGTCCACCTCCAGGCTTTTCACGTAATCTGTCATGACGTGGCACTGGGCGCAGAATGCCACCTTCTGCGCCTCTTCCAGCCCCTGGCCCAGCACCCCGGCCCCCCACACCAAAGGGAACACCCCAAGGCTTATGAAGGCAAGAAGTTTTCTGGCGCCCCCGCCTAGCAAGCCCCACTCTTTCCACAAGATAGCGATGAAGCCCGCGTTACACATGGCAAGCAGGAGGAGCGCCAGTTTCATTTACCCTGCCCGGCGGCTGGTTTAAGGGCCAAGATCCACGTGATAAGCGTTTCACGCTCCGCGTCGCTCCCCTTGAACCTCTTCTTGTGTTTGCGGCCGTCAATGGCTATCTTCTTGCGAAGGTACTTGTCCAGGAAATCAGCGTCACGCTTCGCCGCCAAACCGGAGAGGTCCGGCGGAGCCTTGGCCCCTTCCGCCGCCTGCTCTTTCAACTCCTCCTTCGCCTCGGCGGATTCCATCACTGTAATGCCTGCCGATTTCACCGAATGGCAGTTTACACAACCCTCGTTTATAAATAAGGTCTTGCCGTCATCCCCGGCCAGCGCCGGGGGTGACGAGCATAGCCAGACGGATGCCGCCGCAACGGCGATCCTGGTAATAGCGTTCATTGGGGAAGCCTCCAACTTAGAACATCACCCTGAAGTTGACCCAATAGTCGTTCTTCTTCGTGTGCCCAGTCTCGTCGTTGATGTCCAACTTAACGTAGAAACCCAGCCGCATGTTTTCCTTGGGCAGGAACGATATCTGCGGGATCACCTGGTGGTCGCTCACCGTGAATCCGGAGCCGGTGTCTTTCTCCACCTTGTCGTACATCACTCCCGTGTACCACATCTTGTTTATCTGCCAGGCCGCCTGGAAACTGTAACCCTTGAATTCGAACTTGTCATTGGCGGAGGTTGAAAGCTTTCCGTCCTCATCGTCGCCCCATACGTAGCTTCCGATGACGTCAATATCCCTCCACCGCAGGTTACCAGCCGCCTGGTACCTCTTGCTGGTGGAAGTGAGGTAAGAGGCGGACACGGTGTCCGACGCGGCGGTGTTCTTCCCGTCCTCCCCCTGGAAGGCCCATAGGGTTACACTGCTCCCCTCTATGGCGCTCTCCATATCTTCGGTTACGGTGTAGCGGAGCCCGCCCCAGTAGAACATCTTGTCGTTCACGTCGGCGGCGGTCTTGCCGGAGCTTACCCCGGCCCACCACAGCGCCGGCCCCGCGTATCCATAATACTGGATCGCCGGCCGGGCCTGGCTTATGCCAAGGCTGTCGTCACCGGTGCCATTGGAGGTTTTAACGGCGTAAAGAGGGGAAGAGTAGTTGGGGAAAATCCGTAGCCTGTCCGTCTGGGCGGAAAATTCCAGCGCCGACACGTTGCCCAGCTGGAAGTTCACTGCCGGTGTGCCGAACATGTTGTGGTAGCTCAAATGCCACCAGTTGTAGTGGACTGTCTCCCCGGCGAACTCCAGTTCCATGAAGAAAGCCGCGTTCTTGAATATGGAGCCCCCCACGAAGAACTGTATCCAGTCCGGCCCGCCTATGGTGATCTGGTCTTTTTCGTCCCCGCCGAGGTTCAGCGCTTTTTCTCTTAGCCTGAACGGCGTGAGGTTCAGCCTGAATCCCAGCAGGTTTGTCACATCATCTAGGACCAACTCGTTGTTTATCACCTTTTTCATCAGGTCGCCGTCGGGCTGTTCATTGTCCGGATCCTGATACCCGTTCCACAAGAACCGTTCCCCGTAATAATTCAGCCGTGGGAATGCCGTGTGGCAGGTGAAACAGGATGTCTTGTATTTTCTTGCCCATTGCGAGAGCGCGTTGGCGTCGTGGGTAATCAGGAAGGTTGATGAAAGAAAGATGAAAGTAGCAAGTAATCCGGCGCCTGCGGCCGGCGCTGTCCTTGAAGTGTGCATTGCGGTACTCCTCTCAATCCTTTAAAGCGCCCCGTGAAGAAGTAGCCTGCGCGTCGTGACCCCTTGGGCTAACCGCCCATCATTCCGCGCCAATTTCCCTCAGTAACTCTTCCGCTGGTCAGGACTGGACGAATGCAAACTTTTATTCCATATCTCTCCTAAATTGTTCCGGCATTGGATCCGCACAATAATAAAAATGTATGCCCGCTGGTAAAAATAGTCAAGTAATTAGCCGCGTTCCCGGGCCAATAGAGCCTATCCGCCCGCGATCGTGGTTACTTCTTGCGCCTTCTCCGCGTTTCCTCAACGAAATCCTCCACCACGTTTAACAGGCGGAATTTAGAAGCCAGCGCCTCCTTCAGTTCAGCAAGCTTCGGCGGCTCCACCCGGTGGATGCGGAAATAGACCTCCCTGAGCCCCCCTCCCGCATTTGGGTAATGCGTCAACACGCTAACGATCCTTCCACCGTGAGCCCGTATCTCGTCCGCCGCTTCTTTTAAAGAGCCCGGCCGGTCATCGAGGTTCAAGGCGAACTGCACGCCGTCCTGGTACGCTCCGGTGATTGTCACCAGCGCCCTGAAAATATCCACCTGGGTGATGACCCCCACCACCCTCATTTCCGTGTCCACCACCGGCATGCCCGAAATCTTGTTGTCTATCATCAGCACCGCCGCCAACTCCACAGTCTCCGACGGGCGGGCCCATATCACGTTGCGGGTCATTATCTCTTTAACCTCCACATTGGCCAGCAGGTAGTGGAGCTCGAACACGTCCAGCGAGGTGGCCTTGGAAGGGGCCGCCGCCTTCAAATCCCTGTCGGTCACAACTCCGGCAAGCCTGCCCGCGGCGTCCACTATTGGCAGGTAACGGATGCTCTTGCTTCTCATGATGGCCGACGCCTGCATTATGGACATCTCGTCGTCCGCCGTTATCACGTTTTTGGTCATCCAGTCGTTTATCAGCATGGCGCCTCCCGGAAAAAATCTATAGCCCCAGATAAGCCTCTTTAACGTGAGCGTTCTCGGCCAGCTCCCGGCCCGGCCCGCTTAATGTGACCCGCCCGTTCTCCAGCACGTAAGCCCGGTGGCAGATGGCCAGGCTGTGCTTAACGTTCTGCTCCACAAGAAGAACGGTGACCCCGCTTTCGTTAATAACTTTTATGATGCGGAAAATCTCCTTCACCAGGAGCGGAGCCAGGCCCAACGAGGGCTCATCTAGCATGAATAACTTTGGAAGGGACATTAGCCCCCTGCCCACGGCCACCATTTGCTGTTCCCCTCCGCTCAAGGTGCCAGCGGCCTGTTTCATCCGTTCCCGGAGCCTTGGAAACAGGGCATATACCCATTCCATGGTCTCTTTCCTTTTTCGCCGCGCTTCGGGGGAAAGGGAGCCCATGGCAAGGTTCTCCTCCACGGTCATGTCGGCGAATAGCCTTCTTCCTTCTGGCGCGTGGGCCACTCCCAGGCGTGGTATTTTATCCGCCGGGATTTGGTCCAGCCGGATCCCGTCGAACTCCACGGCGCCGCTGGCCGGGCGCAGAAGGCCGGATATCACGCTAAGGCAGGTGGACTTGCCCGCGCCGTTGGCCCCCAGAAGGGCCACTATTTCCCCCTTCTCCGCCTCGAACGAAACGTCCCACAACGCCTGCATGTCGCCGTAGAACGCGTCCACCCCCATCACCTTAAGCATTGTAAGGCTCCCCCAGGTAAGCCTCCACCACCGCCGGGTTCGACACGGCCTGGGCCGGTGTTCCTTCAGCGATGGTCTGGCCGAAGTTGATCACATGCACCCGGTCGGATATGGACATGATCACCTTCATTATGTGCTCGACGATGACTATGGTCACCCCCGAGTCCTTTATCTTCCGGATAAGCCCTATGGCCTCATTCTGCTCGGAGGGGTTTAACCCGGCGAAAGTCTCGTCCAGCAGGATGAGCTCCGGTTTGGTGGCAAGGGCCCGGGTTATCTCCAGCCGTTTCCTGTCGCCTATGGTTAGGCCCCCTGCGATCATCTCTTTCCTTTTCGACAACCCACAGAACTCAAGGGCCGTGTGGGCCATGGTCCGCGCCTCGCTTATGGAGCCTGTCCGCGCGAAGGTGGCGGCTATCACGTTATCCTCCACGGTCATCCGTTTTAACGGGCGCACCACCTGAAAAGTGCGGGCTATGCCCAACCGGTTCACCTTATGGGGCTTCAATCCGTCTATCCTCGTCCCCTTGAAATATATCCGCCCGGAGGTTGGTTTGTGGAATCCGGAGATAAGGTTGAATATGGTGGTCTTGCCGGAGCCGTTAGGGCCGATGAGGCCGTAAATCTCCCCTTTGTTAACTTCAAGGCTCACGCTGTTCACGGCGGCCAGACCGCCGAAGTACTTAACCACGCTCTCCAGTTGGAAGTAGCTCATGCCGTTTTCCTGCCCGTTGAAAAAAGCCGGAAGAGCTTGGGAAAGTCACCCGCAACGCCGTTGGGCATGAACCGGATGACCATCACCACAAGTACGCCGAATACAAGGATGTGCGCCTTGGTGACATATCCGGTGGCGGTGATGAGCCATTGCCAGTCCACCGCTTTTGCCCCGGCCTCTAAATACCCGAAAGCCCCCGTGCGGAACATTTCCTGCGTCAGCACCATTATGAAAGCGCCAACCGTGGGGCCGTATATGGTTCCCACTCCGCCCACTATGCCCACGAGGATGGCCATTATGGAAATGTCGTGGAGTGAGAAAACCACATGGGGATCTATAAAGCCCATGTAGTTCATATAGAGCGCCCCCGCCACGCCAGTGAGGGCGGCGGCTATGCCAAGCGATACCATTTTGTAGAAATGGGTGTCCACCCCAATGCTCTCTGCGGCGTCCTGGTCTTCCCGGATGGATATGAAATAATAGCCAAGCTTGCTGGCCATAACCAGTTTTACCAGCGCCACCGAACCCGCCGCCAGCGCCAGGGCGATGTAATAATATGGCAACTTGGAAATGAACGTCTGCATTATCATGATCCCAACCATCCCCTGGGTGAAGGATTCCCAGATGGTGGCGATATGGCGCATCACCTCGTTGAGCGCAAGCGTGGCCAAAGCGAAATAGGCCCCCCGGAGCCTGAAACATATCCAGCCAAAGGGGAAGGCTATAAGCGTGGCCGTTATCCCGCCCAGCGCAAGCCCCCACCAGGCCGACCAGCCCAGATGTGTTGTCAGCAGGCCCGCCGTATAGGCCCCGCAACCGAAAAAAGCCGCGTCGCCGAAAGACACCTGCCCGGTGTATCCGGCAAGAAGGTTCCACGCGGAGCCTATCACCACCCACATCAGCGTGAGGATTATCAGGTGCAGGTAATAGTCGTTGGTCACAAAAAGCGGTAGCAGGGCCATCAACGCCGTGGCTATCAGCAATGGGAGCCAGCCCGTTTTCAACATGCCCCTAAGCCTTTGTGAGCCACCGGAACCCGCCGGGCAGGAAGAGCAGGACCAGCAGGAATATCACCAGCCCAATCATGTCCTCGTACTCCATCCCCACATAGGTTGCCCCGAAAGCTTCCGCCAATCCCAGCGTTATGCCGCCGAAAATGGCCCCCACCGTGGAGCCCAGCCCCCCAAGTATGCATATGACGAACGCTTTTCTTGTGAAGGGGCCGCCCATGTCCGGGTACAGGTAGAAAATGGGCATAAGCAGAGTGCCCGCCGCCGCCGCCAGGGCGGAGCCTATGCCGAAGGTTATGTATGTTATCCGCTCCGTATCCACCCCCATAAGCGACGCGGCGGTCCTGTCTTGCGCCGTGGCGCGGATGCTCCGGCCCAGGTCCGTCTTGACCAGGAAAAAGAAGAGGGCCGCCGTCAGCGCCACGGCGATGGCGAAATCTATCATCAGCGGCACGCTGAAAGATATTTCGCCCCAGAATATCGTGGCGTTGGAGTAAGGGGTTTTGACGGACTTGAAGTCGGAACTGAATATGAACCGCATTATCTCCGTGAGGACCATGCCTATCCCCACGGTCATCAGCACCTGGTTTTCGGGAAGGATGGTCTCCACCCTCAGCAGAGGATTCAGCAGGTGTTGCTGTATTAGAAGGCCCAAGGTGAAAATCACCGGAGCGCCCAGGAACAGGGACAGGTACGGGTCTATGCCCAGCAGGGTGAACAGGGAGTAAGTGAGATACATGCTCACCATCATTATCTGGCCGTGGGCCAGGTTGATAATGCCCATCACGCCCATTATCAGGGTCATCCCCATGCCGATGAGAGCGTAAAGCCCTCCTTTCAGAAAACCCGACACAAGGGTTTGAAGGAATAGGTCCATCTGCCACCTGCAAAGGTGAACGGTTGATCCACCGGGTCACAGCCGAAAAGACACCCCGCGAAGCTGGCGCTCCAGCCCCGCGGGAATGAAATAGCTTTTACTTGCGTTCCTTGGCCCAGTCCACCGGATAAGCGTATTTGGCGGTGGCGGACTTCTTGGGCCAGATCACCTCCAGCTTGCCGCCAAGCCATTGCACAACGTAGGTATCCATTTTGTTCTGGTTTACCTTCTTCCCTTCGGAAACGAACTTAACCGGCCCGAAAACCGTCATCATGTCCGTCGCGGCCAGGGCTTTCTTGACATCCACCGGCTCCAGGGACTTGGCCCGTTTAAGCGCGTCGGCTATCACATACATGGCCGCGTAGGCCTCGGCGCCGTGATATTCGGTGTCCTTCTTGTACCGCTTCACGAAGTTGTCGAAATACTGCCTGGCCCCGGGATGGGGCAATGACTGGTGCCACAGCGTGGCCGAGATCACCTTGTTTGCGGCTTTCCCGGCGCTTTCATAAAACTCCGGCAGGGTGAACCCGGCCCCGCCGCCGACGAAAAGTTTCGGATTAAGTTTCAACTCCATGGAGTGGTTCATCAACAGCGCCGCGTCGTTGGAGTAGGAGACCATGTAGATGATGTCCGGGTTCTCCTGCTTAACCCTGGAGAGGATTGGCTTGAAGTCCAGCGTGGTCTTGTCGTAACCCTCTTTGATGAGGATTTTTATTCCAAGCCGTTTGAACCGCTCCTCCACGTTGGAAGCCGAAGATGTGCCGAAAAGGCTGTTCTCGTAAAGGATAACGGCGGTGGCCGGTTTTACCACCTCTTTAAGGAACCCCTCGATGCCGTCGGCGTATTCGCTGGCGGGCGGGTTGAGCCTGAAAATGGAGTAACGCGGCATTATGGAGGCCACTTCCTCGCCAGATTTGGCCTTAAGCGCGTCCATTTCCGCTTTCAGCTCCGCCTTCCTGGCGGGGTCTTTCTCCTCATCCATCTGTTTCTTTTTCTTGGTCGCCATCTGCCCGCTGGGGGTGTAGGAGGAGGGCTCGGTTATGTTGTCCGCCGAGCCTGTATTAATGAGCAGGGGGAACGATTTGTTGATGGCCACGCCAGCCATGGCGGCGGTGACCGATGAACTGTACCCGCCACCCACCAGCGCCACCTTGTCTTGCTGGATAAGTTTTTCGATCGCGTTGCGCCCCACGTCCGGCTTGCTCTGGTCATCCTCGATAATAAGTTTTATCGGGGCGCCCTTTACGCCCCCCTTGGCGTTTATTTCCTCCACCGCCATTTCGAAAGACTGCTTTTCTATCTCCCCGAAATTGGCTTCCGAGCCGGTAAGGGGAAGCACTATGCCCACCTTGACGGGTTCCGCGGCGAAAACGCCCGGCCCCGGCATAAGGAAAACGGCGGCGGCCGCCAAACAGCCGGAAACAGTTCCGATAACGCCTGACCTCTTCATATTCCACCTTCAAGATAGATTGTTGTGAATATTAAGACATCTAAAGGAGAAACCAGCGTCCAATGCCGGGCGCCGGGCGCATTATGTGGTGGGGGTGTTTTGGCCGGGGAGCTTAAGCCTTTCCGCGGCACTCCATGGAAAAGACTGGATACGATGGCGGAGCGCATAATACGAACACCCTCCATTTTTGTTCATTATGGCGCCATTTATAAAGTTATCAATAAAATCCATACCGGTGACAGGAGGGGGAGTTTGTATGCATGGAGAATTGGTGGCGTTTTAAATGAAGGAGGGAGATTCAGGAATCCGTATCGACTAGCCCAGATCCGGAATGGTGAAAAATATCGTTGTCCCCTTATCAAGTTCCGATTCCGCCCACACCCTGCCGCCGTGCCGTTCAATAATCCTGCGCACAAGGGCCAGCCCCACGCCGCTTCCCTCGAACTCCGACCTTGAATGGAGCCTCTGGAAAACGTCGAACAGGCGGCCAGAGTACGCCATGTCGAACCCCACGCCGTTGTCGCTTACGCTGTATATGACATGCGGGCCATCCCTGGCGGCCCCAAGCTTGATAACCGCCTTGTCCCGGTTTTTTGTGAACTTTATGGCGTTGGATATAAGGTTGGCCAACACCTGGTGAAGCATGATTCCATCCACTCTCGATGGTGGCAAGTCGCCCACTTCGAAAACGACATCCCGCCCCTGGATCGATGGCTTCATCTCGTTTATTACCGTTCTGGCCAACTCCCCCATGTCCATCACTATGGTTTTCATCTCGCTGTGGCGCATGCGGCCGAACTCAAGCAGGGCGCCGATAAGTTTTGTCATCTGGGATACGCCGGTCAGCACCATGTCGAACATCGAACGCGCGTCTTCGGGCAAATGTTCCCCGTGGCGTTGCAATATATATTTGGTGAAGCCGTCAATTGCCCTCAGAGGCGACATAAGGTCGTGCGAAACCGAATAGGAAAACGCCTCCAGTTCTTTGTTGAGGGCTATCAGCTCTCTTGTGCGATTCTCGACTTCTTTCTCAATTTTCGCCTGCGTTTGCATGGCCCGTTTCTGGGCCAGGCTTTGGGTGGCTATTAGATGGGCGAACCCGGTAAGGAAATTAAGGATGCTGGGCAACTTTTCCTCGGCCACTATTGGGGCCTCTGAAATGGCTTTCAGGTAATCCTCCTCCGGGAAGCCGAATTCCCTGGCCTGGTTTCTAAAAAACTCCAGGTCCGGCTGGGCCACGAAAAACTGGCCTATGAAAAGGTTGGCTATGTGCTTGCCTTCTATAACTATGGGGGTGGCGCAATCTGTAAGGCCGTTCCGGCAACGGTATATCGCGTAGTTCTTCCCCTCCTGCATCTGCCGGGACAGGCTGATGTCGCTTTCCAGGCACCGGCTTAAGGTCTGTTCGTTCACCCTGTGGAAGTCCATGCACACCCGTTGCCAACGGGAGGAGGCCAAAACTTTCGCTTTCAGGTTGAGAATGGCCACGGGCAGGCCCACCACTTCCAGGAAGTTCTGGAAAACCTGGTTTATCTGCCCGAAATCTATGAGCGAGGCCAGGTCGGTCTCGCCCGCCTCCGGCGCAGTTTGCGCGTCAGCCCCGGTTTCTTTGCCGATGGATACGTTCCAGTCCGCCTTTAGCGGATCTCGCATCTGGCTTACTTGGGGTGTGCGTATGAAAAGCTCGGAATTTGCCCCGCCTTCGGTAGAATCGCTGGACATAGCGTTTAATCCCCGGTTTAATGACGCCCCATACATTAATTAGTGTATTCCACTATCCGGCGCGTGGCAAAAGGGATTCAAAACGACTTTTGCCGGAAAGAGGCGATCAGGAGCGGATGAAGGGGGTTTTAAATGGCTGGCCCCCGAGGAGTCGAACCTCGACGTATAGATCCAGAGTCTACTGTCCTACCATTAGACGAGGGGCCAAAAGAATGGATTAATATATCAAAACGTCCCCGGCAAATCAATATGTGAAGGAGTAATTGCCCCTCAATCCACGGGTTTTATGCCCCTCTTTATCTTCCGCAAGGCGCCCAGCATGATTCGCGCTTCCTCCACGTCCGGGTTTGCCCTGTTGAACAGCGCTTCCATCCGCGAAAGAAGACCCGTCGGGTTTTTCCCCTCGAAAAAACCGGTTTCGCCCAGAACTTCTTCCATAAGATTGAAAAACATTCTGCGTTCCGCCATGGGTGCGGGCGCCCGCGTTCCCTCAGCCGGGGCGGGTTCCGCGCCGGTCAAGGTTTTTCTGGCCTCGTACAATATCACCGCCACGGCTTGCGCCAGGTTTAACGACGGGTGGGCCTCCGTCGAAGGAATCTGGATTATTGCCCCGCACCGGCGGATGTCTTCGTTGGACAATCCCAGTTTCTCGGAACCGAACACCAGTCCCGCCGGGCCGCCAAGGCTCCACAAGTCTTTAACGGCCACTTCCGGGTTCAAGACTGGTTTAGGGGTGTGGCGAGGGCGGCGGCTTACGGCATAGGCGGCCACAGCCGGCTCCAGCGCCTCATCCAGAGAACCCGCCATCATTGCCTGTTCTATTATTTCCTCCGCCCCCGGCGCCATTTTGATAGCCTCCAGGTGGGCCCGGCTGGTGGGATTGACCAGGGTAAGGGAAGAAAAACCGAAGTTTTTCATTATCCGCGCCACGGAGCCTATGTTCCCGGCGTGGCGGGTATTAACAAGGATAATGATGGGAGGGTAATGGGAAGGTATGGCCCAAGCTCCAACTTAGGTTTTTTTCAGGAACGAAAACACCTTCTTCACAAGGCTGGGCTCTCCCTTGGGTGTTGGCTTGGTAGGATCCACCACACGAAGGATGAATGGGCCTATGCCAATCTCTTCACCGGGGGCGACCTCGGTTTTTTCTATTTTCTGGCCATTCACATAGGTGCCGTTGTTGCTCTTCAGGTCTTCGATAACGGCTTTGCCCTCTTTGACGAATATCCTGGCGTGTTTGCGGGAGACTATCTGGTTGTCCAGCCTTATGTCCGCCTCCGCTATCCTGCCGATCACCATGGGGGACGGGGTTAGGTCGTACTGGGCCACAACCCCTCCTTCGCCTTCAACCAACAGCCTCAGTATCTCCCGCACGTTGAGTTCCATGGTGACTTCGCCATCCATGAAAACCTGTTCTTTTTCCGCCGGTTTTTCGGCCCCTTGCAGGAACACAAGCTTTACGGAGCCTATTATGAACTCGTCCTTATCACGCATTTCGTACCGGGTTATCTTTACCCCTGCGTGGATGGTGCCGATATGGCTGTGCAGGTCCTCTATGTAATATTTCCCGTTTTCGAAGATTATCCTGGCGTGCTTGCGGGACACATAAGTCTCGTCCAGATGTATGTTGGCGTTGGTGGAACGCCCAATAATCACCGGGGCCGAGTTCAAGTCGTACTCCTTGGGCTCTTTACCCTCCTCGGCCACGATTACTTTGGCCTCTTTGCCAGCGCCGATAGTGATGGAACTGGTGGTGGGCCGCTTGCCATCCCACTCCAGAGGCATCTCGGTGGTCACTTGCGTGGCGGGGGGCAAGGGAGGAGCGGTCTTAACGCTGGTCTTGTACTGCTCCTCGGCGGATTCCTCCCTCCATACCACCTTGTAAACCTTCTGCATCCCGGCCTTGCCCTTAACCTGGGTTTCCCCGGAAAAGACAATTTTTAATTCCTTCTCCTCATGGGAAAGCTTGTTTGTGTCGGCGGATATGAGTATTTCCCCTGGTTTGGCCATAGCCTCGAACCGCTGGGCGGTGTTCACCACGTCGCCATAAACGTCGTTCTTCTCCACGATGCCCCGGCCGGTATTCAGGCCGCACCGGAGGATTATGGGCGGGTGGGCGGATTTTTCGTTATATTTTTCAAAACCTTTTTGGATGTCCACCGCCGCCAGCACCGCGTCCGGAGCTTTCTCGAAATAAGACAGCGTGCCGTCCCCCATGGTTTTCACCAGCACTCCCCTATGGGCCTCAACGATGGGGAATATGATGTCGTTATGGTTTTTGAGCAGGGTGCGCATCGCAATGTCGCCCAGCTCTTCGGCCAACCGGGTGGAACCGCAAATATCGGTGAAAAGAACGGTTATCTCACGGGTGAATTTGCGCTTGATAAGCGAATCAAGCTTTTCCTTCTCCCGAAGAAGTGTCTCCAAGTCCACTTCCTCGGATTTTTCACCGGGTGAATTTTTTTCTTCGTTCATCTAGGCGTCACAAATCTTACCGGCGTGGAATAAGGCCGCGCCACCCATTGCCAAGAGCCGCAAACTTGGGCCCCTCCAGATTTCTTTCCCGGCCGGGCATTAACACAGCCCAAAGCCCCTGGACAGGTTTCAACTTCTTTTCCCACAATTTGTTAATATACTAGACTTTACCACGCCAACTCAAGACAAGAACCGGATGGAAACCGCCTCGCGACGAGCAGACTGGAACCGGACCGTAGCCGGTTGGGCGTTATATGACTTCGCCAACACCATGTTTTCCATGAACATCGTGTCCCGCTATTTCCCTCTTTGGGTGACCGGGGAGCATGGCGCGCCGGACATTTATTTCTCCGTGTCCCTTTCCCTGTCCATGTTTCTCGTGGCCATAACATCCCCTGCGCTGGGGGCCATTTCAGACGACACGGGCCAGCGGGTAAAACCGCTTTTTTATCTTACAGCCGGTTGCGTACTAGCCACGGCCTTGATAGGGTTTTCCCCCACCCTCATGGCCGGGCTTGTGTTGTTCGCCTTGGCAAACTACTGTTACCAGTCTGCCTTGGTGTTTTATGACGGGCTTCTGCCGGACGTGACCGGTTCGGGATCCATAGCCAAGGTGTCTGGATACGGTGTGGCTTTGGGGTATGTGGGGGCTATCGCAGGATTGGGGCTTATAGCCCCCGTGGAATCGGCTTTTGGCCCGAACGCCGTATATTTCCCCACGGCTGTCCTGTTCATGCTTTCGGCTGTGCCATGTTTCCTGTGGGTTAAAGATAAAAATCCGGCCCCCTTCGCCAGGGCGGATATAGCCGGAGCGTTCAAAACCCTATTAACATCATTCAAGATGGTAAAGGAACGGCGGGACCTTTTCCTGTTCCTGGCGGCCAATTTTTTAATTCTGGATGGCGTGAACACGGTCATAGCCTTCATGTCCATATACGCCAATACCGTCATTGGCCTTTCCGGCGGCAGGTTGAACGTGTTTCTTATAACATCCACAGTAGGCGCGGCGGTGGGCTCCTTTATATGGGGGACGATAACCCACAAAGCCGGAGCCCGGCGGGCCATGATATACGTGTGCTGGATGTGGCTGGCCACGCTGGTATTGGCCGCCTTCTCCACCGGGGAAACGATATTCTGGGCCGTGGGGCCCATGGCCGGGGTGGCCCTGGGCGGAGTGTGGGTGGCAGGGAGGGTGATGCTTGTGAACCTGGCCCCCTCATCGGCCATAGGGGAGTGTTTCGGGCTGTACTCCGTGGCGGGGAAAGCCGCCTCCATAACGGGCCCGTTGGTATGGGGCGTTGTTGTTTATGTTTTTTCCTTTCTGGGCGGTACGATTCAGCACAGGCTGGCGGTGCTTTCCCTGGCCATATTTATCGGCGGCGGGTTGTGGCTGATCAGGAAAATAACGCCCACCGGGTAACGGTTATATCTCGTGCGCGAAAAAGACAGGATTTGGACTTCGGCAATTGAATAGACCCGCCCCAATTAACCCTCTTGAAATCCGGCTGGAAACAATTGATACTATGAAAACCGTCCGGGCCGGGGGAGTACTTTTCAAACCGGCGGTGTCGTTCCATACAACAACCGGCTAATTATTGCAGGCCAATGGAAGTTTGCGTCTTGCGCAGGCATGTCCTTGGGGAAATATAGGGGATTACGTGAAAAGGCGCTTTTTTGCTTCGATAAGCCTGGCTCAACTCCTTTTTATCCTTTTCACGCTCTCTATGGCCCTGGCATTTGTTTTCATATATTCAATTTCCGTTTATTTAAAAGACCGGGCCATAACAGACCTGGCCCAGGACGACGCCCGCCAGATATCCGGCCTGGTGTTCCAAAGCCTTTATTCGGCCATGAGCAAGGGGTGGAACAAGGATGAAATCCAGGAGATTATCACCCGTCTCAACCAGAACGAATGGGAGATGAAGATAAGGGTTATGCGGGGTTTCCCGGTAATCCGCCAGTTCGGCGAAATCGAAGGGGAAAAGGCCGTCCGCCAGGCGGACAGGCACCTGATGGAGGCGCTGATAAAAGGTGACGATTACCTCTTCACGCAGGGGGACAGGATTCGTTACATCTACCCGGTCAAGGTGAAACAGGAGTGCTTGCGGTGCCACACCGAGGCGAACGTGGGCGACATAAACGGCGCCATAGACATAGACTTCCCCGTCAAAAACCTGAAAATATCGCTCAACTTCATGCTAAACGTTGTGAGCGGGTATTTCGCGCTGGTGCTTATCCTGATTTTCGTTTTCCTCCAGTTCCTTTTGCGGTTCCTGCTGGCCAAGCCGCTCATCCAGCTTGTGGGCATTATCCAGGAAATAATAGAGCATACCGACCTCAGCAGAAGACTGCCTAAAAGGACAGGGTGGGTGACGGAGTTCGAAATGCTCTCGACCTACTTTAACAACATGCTCTCTACCATGCAGGATTACAGCAGACAGCTGGAGGAGCTTTCCATCCGGGATCCGCTCACCAAGCTTTACAACCGGAGGAAGTTCGAGCAGTTCCTGGATTATGAGGTGAACAGGTCTTTGCGCCACAAACACCCGTTCTCGCTGATCATGATGGATGTGGACAACTTCAAGCACATTAACGACACTTACGGCCACCCCATTGGAGACCTTGCGCTGAAGGAAATCGCCAATACGCTGGAGCAGGCCACCCGGAACACGGACATCGTGGCCAGGATAGGCGGGGACGAGTTCGCCATAATCCTGCCGGAAACCCACGGCGACAACGCCATGATAGCCGCCAGGAAAATCCGGGCGTGGCTCAACGAGGCGGTTATGGAAGTGCCCAGCGGAAAGATACGCATGACGGCCAGCTTCGGGCTGGTGGAGTTCCCCTTGAACGGAACCAGCATGGCGGACATATCAATAGCCATGGACGTGGCCATGTACAAAGCCAAAAAAGGCGGAAAAAACCGCATAGCCACCATAGAGGAGTCCGACAGGGAAATGGTGGTGGAGTCATACAGCCAGACCGTAATGGTAAAACGGGCGCTGGACGACGACAGGGTGGAGGCCCATTTCCAGCCCATTGTGGACGTTAAAACCGGCAAAGTGTTCGCCTATGAAACCCTGGCCAGGATAAGGGAGGGGGACGTAATAATCCCCGCCAGCCAGTTTATCGAGGCCGCCGAGGAGGCGGGGCTTTCGGAGCATCTGGATATCAGGATAATCGAGAAGGGCATAGACTTTAAAAAGATGGCTTCCCGTCTGAACGGGGTTAAGCTTTTCTTCAACCTGTCGCCCCGCACCTTCCGCCATACCGATTTCATGAGAAGCGTGCCGGAGAAACTGAAAGACGCGGGCGTAAGTCCGGAAGATGTGGTGTTTGAAATAACCGAACGGGAGGCCCTGCCGCACATTGCCGAGCTTAACTCACTCATTTCAGACCTGCACTCGGCGGGGATACGTTTCGCCCTGGACGATTTCGGGAGCGGTTTCTCCTCCTTCGTTTATCTAAAATATCTGACCGTGGACTACATAAAAATAGAAGGCAGTTTCGTGCGTTCTATCGCCATGGACCCGTCGGACAAGATAATGGTGAACCATATCCACGGCATGGCCAAAGACTTCAAGATAAAATCCATCGCCGAGTTTGTGGAAGACGAAGAGGCCCACAAGATTTTAAAAGAGATGGGGGTGGATTACGGCCAGGGTTACCATTACGGTAAGCCTGTTCCCGGCCGTCAAATAACCGAAGGGGGCAAGTAGCGGAAAAATCCGTTCCGCCACCCCTTTGCCCCGTCGTATAATTCCACGTCCCTGTCCGTTCGCATTTTTCCTTAAAAAACGGTTTATATGGCTATTCACGGCATTTTCGGCCTTATTGCGCTTTGCGGTTTCGCCTGGCTTATAAGCGAGAACCGGAAGAAAGTAAGCTTCAGGATGATTTTTGTGGGTGTGGGGTTGCAGATAATCCTGGCCGCCTCCATGCTTCACCTGCCGTTGTTCAAAGAGTTTTTCCTGCTCCTCAATAAGGTGGTGTCCATCCTGGAAACCGCCACCACCGCGGGCACATCTTTCGTGTTCGGCTACCTGGGTGGTGGCGCGGCCCCGTTTGACGAGAAAACCCCCGGCGGTGGATATATTTTCGCTTTCCGCGCCCTGCCGCTGGTGCTGGTAATAAGCGCCCTGTCGTCGCTTTTTTTTTACTGGGGCGCGCTACCGGTTATCGTCAGGGGCTTTGCCTGGGTATTGCGCCGCACCATGCGCATAGGCGGCCCGGCGGGGCTTTCGGCGGCGGCAAACGTTTTCGTTGGCATGGTGGAGGCGCCGCTTCTCATCCGCCCCTATCTTGTGAAAATGAACCGGAGCGAGATTTTCATCGTTATGACCGCGGGCATGGCCACCGTGGCCGGGACGGTTATGGTCCTATATTCCAGCATCCTCTCCCGCGCCATACCGGACGCCATGGGGCACATCCTAACCGCGTCTATCATAAGCGCCCCGGCGGCAATAATGGTGGCGCTTATAATGATACCGGAGACCGAAGCGCAAACCACCGGGGAGGTGGCCCCGCCAGTGGACGCGAAAAGCGCCATGGACGCGGTTACCAAGGGAACCGCCGAGGGAATCACCCTGCTCATAAACATAGTCGCCATGCTGGTGGTACTGGTGGCGCTGGTGGACATGGTAAACCAGCTCTTGGGTTACGCTGGCTCAATAGATGGCAAGCCATTAACGGCCCAGGATTTGTTGGGCTACGTCATGGCGCCGGTGGTGTGGCTTATCGGCGTGCCATGGAGCGAGGCGCACACCGCCGGGTCGCTGATGGGCGTGAAAACGGTGTTGAACGAGTTTCTCGCATATATCCAGATGGCCCAACTGCCGGAGGAGGCGTTAAGCCCAAGGAGCAGGCTGATAATGACATACGCCATGTGCGGGTTCGCCAATTTCGGGAGCCTTGGCATAATGATAGGCGGGCTTGGCGCCATGGCCCCGGAAAAGAAAGACCTTATAGTTTCGCTGGGGTTAAAGTCCATCGTCTCCGGCACCCTTGCCACCCTCATGACCGGGGCGGTGGTGGGTATGGTGGCGTGATATTGTAGGGCGAAGGGCTTCCCTGCCCACGGGCGCGGCTGAGCCGCCTCTCCAGGGTCGCCCCCCCCGGATAGCGTCAAACGAGCATTTCCCCTCCCCGCTGTCATGCGGTGAAGACCGTGGTACGGCTACCACGGGGAAACAGGAAAATCCTTAATTTATCCAGATTTACAGACACCTTCGTCCAACCCCTTTTCTCATGTATGATAATATATTGAAAACATGGGATAAATGAGGACGCTACCTGATTGATCCGTCCAGAGTTCATCGTTGAGGAACTGCGCAAGAACATACCCGGGGCCGACCTGGACCTGGTGTGGCGCGCATACGCTTTCGCCGCCCGGTGCCATAAGGGCCAGAAACGCGTCTCCGGCGAGCCTTATCTAAACCACCCCCTCGAAGTGGCCCACATCCTGGCCAAAATGAAACTGGACGACGTTTCCGTGGCCGTGGGCCTGCTACACGACACGCTGGAAGACACCTTCGCCACTCCCGACGAGATCCGCGAGATGTTCGGGGAGGACGTGCTGGCGCTGGTGGACGGTGTCACCAAACTTTCGCAAATAGAATCCGCCGCCATGGACAAAGAGGAGCGGCAGGCCGAAAACGTGCGCAAGATGATCCTGGCCATGAGCAAGGACATCCGGGTGATACTGGTGAAACTGGCGGACCGTATCCACAACATGCGCACTCTGGACTATCTTAAACCCGAAAAACAAAGGCAAATAGCCCAGGAGACGCTGGACATATACGCCCCCCTGGCCAACCGGCTGGGCATAGGCTGGATAAAGTCGGAGCTGGAGAACGGCAGTTTTAAATATCTGTGGCCCAAGGACTACACCGAGATAAAACGCAAGGTGGAGAAGGTGGAGGCCGAGCGGGAACGCTACATAGCCAACATCGTCACCGAGATAGAGGGCAGGCTGGCGGCCGACGGCATCCGCGCCGAGGTGCGGGGGCGGCCCAAACATTTCTATTCCATCTTTTCCAAGATGCGCCGCCAGGAGATAACCTTTGAAGAGGTTTTCGACCTGATGGGCGTCCGCGTCATCACCAGCGACGACCAGGAGTGTTACGCGGTGCTGGGCGCGGTACACGGCATGTACAAGCCCATCCCCGGCAAACTGAAAGATTACATCGCCCTCCCCAAGGCGAACATGTATCAAAGCCTGCACACCACCATCGTGGGCACCGGCGGCAAACCGGTGGAGATACAGATACGCTCCCGCGGCATGCACGCCGTTTGCGAGGAGGGCATAGCCGCCCATTGGCGTTACAAGGAGTCGGGCCCCAAAAAGGACAAGGTGGACGAGCAGATAAACTGGCTCCGCCGCCTGATGGAATGGCAACAGGAGGTCTCCGACCCGCGCGAGTTTCTGGAGAAGGTGAAGATAGACCTGTTTCCCGACGAGGTATATGTGTTCACCCCAAAACAGGAAGTGCGCGCGTTCCCCCGGGGCGCCACACCCATAGACTTCGCCTACGCCATCCATACGGACATCGGCGCCCACATCATAGGCGCCAAGATAAACGGCAAGCTGGCGCCGTTGCGGCAGGAGCTTAAAAACGGCGACATAGTGGAGATACTCACCAGCCAAAGCCAGCACCCCAACCGCGACTGGTTGAAATCCGTCAAAACCGCAAAGGCCCGCACGAAGATAACCTCGTACTTAAAGCAAATCGAAAAGCAGAGGGCGCTCACCCTGGGGCGCGAGTTTCTGGAGAAAGAGATCGCCTCGCTGGGCTTGTCGCCGCAGAACTATATGGAAGACGTGCATCTGCTACCGGCGGCTCAGGCGGTGGGCTACATGTCCGCCGAGAGCATGTTGATAGCCCTGGGGCTGGGAAGTTTGAAGCTGGCCAACGTGCTTACCCGAATGCTTCCAAAAGAGGCGCTGGCCGAGCGGGAGCGGCAGGCGGACGAGGGCGCGCTGAAGAAAATCGGCGAGAAACACGCCAAACCCGGCAAACCCTCCGGGGTGCGCATACAAGACATGGACGACGTGCTGATAAAATTCGCCCAATGTTGCAACCCGGTGCCCGGCGACGCCATCATAGGCTTTATATCCCGGGGCCGGGGGCTTGTGGTGCACACGGCGGACTGCCCCAACGCCATGAACCTGGGGATGGACTCCGAGCGGCGCGTTGAAGTGGAGTGGGACGTAAAGATCGCCGGGAAACATCTGGTGATGATCGCCGTGGTCACCGAAGACAAGCCGGGGATGCTGGCCCATGTCTCCGCCGCCATAGCCGACAACGGCTCCAACATAACCGAAGCCACCATAAGCTCCGGCCAGGAGCGGCGGGGCTACATTTATCTCACCATAGAGATAGCCGACCTGGCCCACCTTCGCAAGATTATGAGCGCGGTTCTGCGCCAGCCCGGGGTTATAAGCGTGGATCGCGTGCGGGACCGCAACGCGGTGAAATCCTCCATGGTCCGGGGGAAAAGGCGGGGTTAAGCCGCCCGCCGGTTATTTCCCCCATTCAAACTTCATCTCCCCCAGCTGGCTGGAGACGAATAGCGTGTGGGGCGGGGCCCCGGCCTTGTCTTTCGGGAACTTAACTTTGTAAAACTTCCTGAATGCCGGGTTGAAATAAAGGTTGTCGCGGACCGGAAGTTTTTCCACATCGGCGCTCTCCAGCGAAACCGGCCTGACCGGCCCACCGGGGGTGTCCATAAAAACCGCCCATCGGGTGTCTTTCTTCACAAGGTCGTTCCAGTCTTCATCGGTGGTGTATAAGGCCAGGAAGAACGTAACGTTGGCGGCGTAGTCCTTTTCCTGCTCCTCAATCAAGGCGGTTTTCTCCCCGGCGGACAGCCTTTTGGCGGCGGCCTCCTGCTCCACCCACTCGCGCCGGGCTCCCATGTCGAACAAAATGGCGTCCATTACCGCGATGGTGTCTATCTGGTAATACAGTTTCGCCGTCCGGCCCCGCTCCTTTACGGCTCCGCTCAACGGGTTTTCGGCGAACTGGTAGCTGGAGGTCAGCGTGGTGGCGCAAGCGGAAACTGTTACGGTGGCGGCAAGCGCCAATGCGCGAAGGGCGGGTTTCAATGCAGGTAATCCTCCAGAATGTTTATCTTGGTTCTTTCCCGTAGCTTTTCCTTGGCCGATTTTTCTATCTGCCGTATCCGCTCCCTGGTAAGCGATAGCTTTTTGCCGATAAGCTCCAGGGTCATTGGCGGGTCGTCAAACCCGTAGCGCATCCTCAGCACCGCCGCTTCCCGGTCTGGAAGCTCGTTTAAAATCCTCTCCATGTCGTGATGGAAGCAGAGGCGGATGAAATCCTCCTCAACAGAGGTTACCGCTTCGCCCTGCAACTGGTCTATGAAGCTGGTCCCGTTATCGTCGCTTATGGGCGAATCCAGGCTCATGTAATCGCGGTACACCCTCATCACCGTATCCAGCGACCTGGGTTTCATGTGAAGCGCTTTTGCGACCTCTTCCAGCGTTGGCTCTCTTTTCAGCGTATGGGTCAGGTTTTCCACCGTTCTGGTTATCCTGCCGAGAAGCCCGGCCTGTTTCATGGGCAACCGCACTATGCGGGCCTGCTCGGCCAGCGCCCTCAATATGGCCTGCCGCACCCACCACACGGCGTATGTGATGAATTTAACCCCCTTCTCGGGGTTGAACCTGCGGGCGGCCACCATCATGCCAATGTTGCCCTCGTTGATGAGGTCGGCGATGGACATCCCCATCCCCTTGTAATGGTTGGCCACCATTACCACATATTTGAGGTTCCGCTCCACAAGCTTTCGGATGGAATCTTCGCCGCCCTGCCGGGCCAGCTCCACTTCCTCGTTGCGGGTAAGCGGATTTATCCCGCTTATGTCCTTAAGATAAGCCCGCAGAGAGTCTTCCATTTTCGAACCTCAGGCGTTTACTGCAAACCGCTAGATCCCGCTGGTTCGATCCGCTAAAGTCTTCTGCGAAAACCGGCGGGACAATTAATTATCGCTCTTTAACAGCTCCTTTTCCACCAGTGGCAGGATTTCGCGCCATTCGTCTATCAGGGGCGCCATCTCGTATTCAAGGAGGTCGGCCACCATTACCCAGTCCTTGGTGACCTGCCCTTCCTGCAGTTGGCGCAGTACCGAGGTCAGTTTTTCCTCTTTCTCCGCCACGGTGCCGGAGCCTATGGAAATTCCGGCAAGGTCTGTCTTGGAAAGGGTTTTTACGGTATCGATCAATTCTACGAAGGCGTGGATCCCGTCCAGGGCGTCCACCAGCATAAGGTTGCCATCGTCCTCGTTGCCCATGCGGAACCCGTCGGCTATTTTGCCTACGCCGTTGGATAGACTGCCCAGGTATCCCCCCATTTCCCGGAGGAGCCTGGCGGCCATCTCCAGCGGTTTCTTCATGGTGGTCAGGCTTATGGCCTTGACGCCATCCAGGGAGCGGTTCCCTTCGGTGCGCAACGAGGAGATGTCCACCGTTTGCCCGTCCACGGTAAGCTCCACCATAAGTTCCCCCGCCGCCAGCTGGTTATCCCGCAGTGTCTCCACGATCCCCACAAGGTCGTTGACGCCGCTTAAGTCTAGTTCCACGGTCTGGTCGTTCACCCTGATCTCAGGTTTCATTTGGCATTCCCCGCTTTTATCCCGAACCCCCGCCAGCATGGCGCTAATTTTTAGATTTTAGTATAACAGCGCCGGTGGGGATAGCCAAACTTTCGGAGCCTCTGGTAAAGTAACCCCCATGAGCGGCAAACCTGTTATATGCGTTATAGATGGCGCCGGATATTATTTCCGGGCCTTTTTCGCCATCCGGCAGAGGCTTTCCAACAAAAAAGGCCTTCCCACCAACGCCGTTTACGGTTTTGCGCTGATGCTAAAAAAGATCGCCAGGGAAATGGACCCCCAATACATGGTCATCGCCATGGACAGCCGGGAAAAAACGTTCCGGCACGACATGTACGGGGAGTACAAGGCCCACAGGCCCCAGATGCCCGAAGAACTGGCCGAACAGTTGCCGTATATAGACCAGCTCATAAATGCTTTCCGCATCCCAATAGTGCGTCTGCCCGGGTGGGAAGCTGATGACATTATCGGCACAGTAGCATTCCAAGGAGCGCAAAAGGGGTTCGACACCATGATCGTTTCGTCGGACAAGGACATGCTCCAGCTTATAGGGCCCGGGGTAAAAGTGTATGATCCGATGAAAGACAAAACCCTGGGCGAGGCCGAGGCGCAGGAGCGGTTTGGGGCGCCGCCGGATAAAATTACCGACGTGCTGGGCTTGATGGGGGATTCTTCGGACAACATTCCCGGGGTGCCGGGGGTGGGGGAGAAAACCGCTTCCCTGCTCATCCGGGAGTATGGCGACATTGAAGGGGTTCTGGCCGCCGCTGGCCGGATAGACAAAAAGAAACTCTCAGAAAACCTGATTCAGTTCGCCGAACAGGCGCGGCTTTCCAAAAGGCTGGCCACCATATCCACCGAAGCCCCGGTGGAATTCGACCCGGAGAGTTGGCGGTTCGGCGAACCGGACGTTTCGGCGCTGAGGTCGCTATACGCGGAGATGGAGTTCGACTCGCTTTTGAAAGAGCTGGCGCCAGCCCCCGCCAAAACCGTGGAGCGCCGTTATAAGCTTGTGTTGACCGGTGATGAGTACGAATCCCTTATTTCCGCCCTTTCCGCCGCCAGGTTGTTAGCGGTGGACACCGAGACCACTTCGCAAAGCCCCACCGCCGCCACCCTTGTGGGTATAAGTTTCGCCGTGGGAGAGGGGGACGCATATTATCTCCCCCTGCGGCATAGCTATGCGGGAGCCCCTGCGCAAATACCGGTGGAAAAGGCGCTGGCGCGGCTAAAACCGTTATTGGAGGATACGGCCAAACCCAAGGTGGGGCACAACATAAAGTACGACATGATAGTCCTCGCGGGGGAAGGGATAAACGTCTCTCCCATAGGCATGGACACCATGGTGGCCGATTATCTGCTGGACCCCACCACCGGCCACAGCCTGTCTAAAGTGGCCATGAGCCGGTTGGGCGAAAAAATGGTGGAGTACTCCGAAGTTTGCAGCTCCGGCGCCAGGCAGATAACGTTCGACATGGTTCCGGTGGACGTCGCCGCAAACTATTCCGCCGAAGACGCGGACATGACCCTGCGGTTATACGACCTCTTGAGGCCCCAGTTGGAGCAGGGTGGATTCATAAAGCTCATGGACGAGGTGGAGACACCTTTAATTGAAACCCTTGTCGCCATGGAGATGAACGGCATGCTGGTGGACAGGGAGCTTTTGGGTGAGCTTTCCATCCAGATGGGCGACGATATCCGCTACCTGGAGGAGACGATCTTAAAAGCCGCCGGGGAGGAGTTTAACATCAACTCCCCTAAACAGCTGGGCGAGATACTTTTCGGCAAGCTGAAACTGCCTGGCGGCCGGAAGACGAAAACAGGCTTCTCCACCAGCCAAGACCAGTTGGAGGAGCTTTCGGCGCTTCATCCATTGCCCCAATTGGTGGTGGAGTACCGTCAGCTTATGAAGCTCAAGGGAACGTATGTGGACGCCCTTCCCCGGATGATAAACCCCCGCACGGGGAGGATACACACATCTTTTAACCAGACGGTGGCCGCCACGGGGCGGCTCTCCTCGTCGGATCCGAACCTTCAAAACATACCCGTCCGCACGGAACTTGGCAGGAAGATCCGGCAAGCTTTCATCGCTCCGCCTGGGCATGTGGTTGTCTCGGCGGATTACTCGCAGATAGAACTGCGCCTGCTGGCCCATTTTTCCGGCGAGCCGGTTTACCTGGAGGCGTTTTCGCGCGGGGAGGACATCCACGCCAAAACCGCCGCTGAGATTTTCAACGTGAGCCCCGCTTTTGTAACCTCCGACATGCGGCGGATTGCCAAGACGGTTAATTTCGGGGTCATCTACGGCCAAACTGCATTTGGCTTGGCCCGGGAACTGAAAATTCCCCGGGCCGAGGCGCAAAGGTATATAGACGGTTATTTCAAGCGCCACCCGGCCATCCGCAAATATATAGAAACCGTAATAGCCGAAGCCCGGCGGGCGGGTTGGGTTTCCACCATCCTGTCCCGCCGCAGGCCACTGCCGGACATTACCGCCAAAAACCAGATAGCGCGCCAGATGGCCGAACGAAACGCCGTGAACACCCCCATGCAGGGGAGCGCCGCTGACCTTATAAAAATAGCCATGGTGTCCATCCATCGCAGGCTGGCGAGGGAGAGTTGGCGCGCCAAAATGATCCTCCAGGTGCACGATGAGCTTGTTTTCGAGGCTCCGGAGGAGGAGGCGGGTAAGCTTGCGGCCATGGTCCGGGAAGAGATGGAGGGCGCTTACAAGCTTAATGTGCCGCTGGTGGTGGAAGTAAAATCCGGCAAGAACTGGGACGAGGCCCACTAACGCCGTCAACCCGGCCCGAGGCCACAACAAGGTATTCCTGACGCTTTGACCCGGCCCGGAAACCATGGATTGTTAAAAAGGGCCCCGCAAAACCGCGCCTCATTAATGTATAATGGTTTTTTTGAGCTTCAACGCCTGTTTTAGTCGTATCTATAATGGTGGACAAGTTTAACGAAGAATGCGCGGTGATGGCCATCTGGGGCCATCATGAGGCCGCCAACATGGCCTATCTGGGCCTTTACTCCCTCCAGCACCGGGGGCAGGAGTCTTCGGGAATAGTGTCCACAGACGGAAAACGCCACTTCGCCGAGGTTGGCATGGGGCTGGTGTCCGACGTGTTCAACGAGCAAAACATCCAAACCCTGGAAGGGTTTGCCGCCATCGGGCACAACCGCTACTCCACCCAGGGCGAGTCTGAAATAAAAAACGCCCAGCCCATCTCCATAATGTACCACTCCGGCCCGCTGGCGCTGGCCCACAACGGAAACCTGGTGAACGCCCAATCCGTCCGCGACAGGCTGGAGAAAGAAGGCTCAATTTTCCGCTCCACCATGGATTCGGAGGTGGTCATCCACCTTATCGCCAAAAGCAGGAGGCCCAGGCTTTACGACCAGGTGGTGGAGGCGCTCTCCCAGCTACGCGGCGCCTACTCCATAGCCATACTGGCCGCCAACGAGCTTATCGTGGCCAGGGACCCTCACGGGTTCCGTCCCATGTGTATAGGCAGGCTGGGCAAATCTTACGTTTTCGCATCTGAAACCTGCGCTTTCGACCTGATAGACGCCACTTTCGTGCGGGAACTGGAGCCGGGCGAGGTGGTGGTGGTGAACGATGAGGGCATGTTCAGCCATTTCCCCTTCCCCAAGGAGCCACGCAACCACTGCATTTTCGAGTTCATTTATTTCGCCCGGCCAGACTCGCTGGTGTTCGGGGCCAACGTGCATCTTGTGCGCAAACAGTTCGGCCGGAGCCTCGCCATGGAAAAACCTGTGGACGCCGATATGGTGGTGCCTGTGCCGGATTCGGGCATCGTGGCGGCGCTGGGATACGCCGAGCGGTCCGGTATCCCTTTCGAAAAAGCCATTATACGGAACCACTATGTGGGAAGGACGTTTATCGAACCCACCCAGTCCATCAGGCATTTCGGGGTGAAGGTTAAGCTGAACCCGGTGCGGGAGATAATCCGGGGCAAACGGGTAATTCTGGTGGACGACTCCATAGTGCGCGGCACCACCTCCAGGAAGCTTGTAAAAATGGTGCGGGACGCTGGGGCGCTGGAGGTGCACATGCGAATCTCCTCGCCGCCCACCACCTACTCATGCTTTTACGGGATAGACACCCCCGCCAGGTCCGACCTTATCGCCGCCAATTATTCCGTGGAGGACATCGCGCGGTTTTTGGGGGTGGACTCTTTGGCCTACCTTTCCATGGAGGGTATGCTGACGGCCGTGCCGGGCAGGGAGGGCGATTTCTGCAAGGCATGTTTCAGCGGCGATTACCCTGTTACAACCCCGGCCATCGAAGCCCAGCTGGCCATTTTCGACAAAGAGCCGGAACCCAAGCCAGCAGGGTAAAATAAAACCCCGCGCCCCGTGTTGCAAAAACCGCTGAAAGCGCGTTATCCTTCAGTATCCTTTTTCCAATTAATAGGGTTTCATAAAGATGTATTTTCAGGATGTTATCCTGCGTCTTCAGAATTTCTGGTCCGAACGGGGCCTTTTGATACTCCAGCCCACCGACATTGAAGTGGGCGCGGGCACGTTCAACCGGCACACATTTTTGCGCGCGTTGGGGCCGGAGCCATGGAACGCGGCATATGTGGAGCCATCCCGCCGCCCCACCGATGGCCGCTATGGCGAGAATCCCAACCGGCTCCAGCACTATTACCAGTTCCAGGTGGTGATGAAGCCCAACCCGGAGAACACCCAGGAGCTTTATCTGGACTCGCTCCGCGCCCTGGGTTTAAAGCCGGAAGAGCACGACATCCGTTTCGTGGAAGACGATTGGGAGTCCCCCACCCTTGGCGCCTGGGGTTTGGGATGGGAGGTGTGGCTGGACGGTATGGAGATAACCCAGTACACCTATTTCCAGCAGGTGGGCGGCATAGACTTAAAGCCTGTCACGGCGGAGCTTACCTATGGGCTGGAGCGCATCACCATGTATCTTCAGGGGTGCGACAATGTGTACGACCTGAAATGGAACGATAGGGTGAGTTACGGTGACGTGCATCACCGGGATGAGGTTCAGTTTTCGGACTATAACTTTAACCACGCCGATGTGGACTTGCATTTGAAATGGTTCGACGAGTATGAGCGGGAGGCCTTGAGGCTTATCGAGGCGGGGCTTGTCCTGCCATCGTACGATTTCTGCCTGAAATGCAGTCACGCGTTTAACATGCTGGACGCCCGGGGCGCCCTTTCCGTGGCCGAGCGCACCCGTTATATAGCCAGGGTGCGCGCCATCGCGCGAAAGACGGCGGAGAGCTACCTGGCCCTGCGGGAGCAGATGGGCTTCCCGATGTTGAAAGGGTAAAGGTGGAAACCAGGCTGGACGGCGAGCCGCATGCTTGGGGCAATTATGCTTCCCCCTGTCGCTATGGGCGTAAATATGTTAAAAATATCCCCATGCGAAAAATCCTTGTTTTCTCAGCATCCATATTCCTTATAACCGGCATGGCAGGTTGCGCGGCCGTGAACCCGGCGATGGTCTCCCTTGGGCTTGCCGAAGCTCCGCCGCCCGTGACGGATTCCGTATATTTTAATAAGCAGACCGACCTTCTGCTGGACAGGATAAGGGCCAGCCAGACAAAAACGTTCCGCCGGGTGGCGGCGCTGGATTTCATCAACCCCAACGGGCAGGTTTCCGAACTGGGTAGATATCTTACCGGCAAATTCTCCGAGCGGGCGCTGGCTAAACAGTCGTTCAAGGTTACCCCGCAGGGGCAGGTGAGAGAGGCGCTGGCCAAACTCAAGATCACAAGCGTTACGGAGCTTACCCGGGAGCAGGCCGAAAAGCTTGGAACGGAACTGGACGTGGACGCTATAGCCACCGGCATGGTGGCGGATCTGCAAAAAGGGTCGGACGTGGACCTGACCGTGAAGATAATCCACTCCGCCTCGGGGGAGATGGTATCGGCGGGGAGCGTGAACATCTACCGCTCCAAACAGGTGCAAACCCTGATCCAGCAGTTTTAACGAGTCCCGCCATTTCTCCGCAAGGACGCCATGAAAGTTAAAATCTGCGGGCAAACCTCCGTGGAGGATTGCGCCATGAGCCTGGCCCACGGGGCGGACTATCTTGGCGTGGTGGTGGATGTGCCATGGACCCCCCGGTCGCTCACCGTTGACCAGGCCAAGGGGATATTCGAGAAGTTCCGCCCGAAAACCTTCATGCTCACATTTAACCGCCAAGTGGACGAAGCTTACCTGTCCGCAGTGGAAAAACTCAATCCCCTGGCCCTTCAGCTGACCGGGCATGAGACGCCTGAAACCGCCGGGTTGGCCCGGGCCAGCGCTGGCAGGGCTGTGTACAAATCCATCCATCTGCCGCCATCGGGCGAGGGGGATGTGGATGTGGCCTCTATCCAATCGCGGATGGAGGAGTACGCCAAGGCCGGGATAGACGGTTTTATTCTGGACACATCCTCAGCCGGGATGTTTGGCGGCACGGGCAAAAAAAGCGACTGGGGCCTGGCGGCGCGGATAGTGGCCGTCTCGCCCCTGCCGGTTTTTCTGGCGGGGGGCATAAACCCGGATAACGTGGCCGAGGCTGTAAAAGTGCCGGGCATTAGCGGTATAGACCTGGCCAGTGGAGTGGAGGAGGAGAAAGGGAAAAAATCCGAGGCCAAAGTGGCCCGCCTGTTCTCCACCATAGCCGAAACCCTTAAGGCGGGCCGATGAGCCAGCCGTCCGGAAATCCGAAGCCGGTTTTGGGCCCCCATTACGCAAAACAGCCCCTGTACAAGTTCATGGGCGTTTCTGCACTTCTCCATCTTTCCCTGTTGGCGTTGTCCACGTTGCTGGTGGCCGTGCCGGGGAAAAACGCGGCGGTCCCCATCAAGGTGAATCTGGCGTATATGGACATCCCAAAGCAGGAGGACATGCCAGAGGGGCGCATTGAAGACCTGCCCATGCCGCCAAAGGTGGACAAACCGGCGAAGGCCGACATACTCTCCAAATACGACAGCAAGGCCCACTCACCCGAGAAGGGGGACAAACTTAAGGCCCGGAAGACAGCCATCCCCCGGGAGGAAAAAGAGATTCCCGCCCCGTCGCTTACCAGGGCAAAACAGGACCTGACCGAAACGCGCAAGGAAAAACCCAAGACACAGGTGGCGGCCATAACAAAACCCAGGCTGGATTTCGGGCGCAAGGACAGCGTTAAAGACGTCAACCTCTTCTCCGAGGAAGCCATAAGGAAAGCCCTGGAGACCGACAAGGCCCGCAGGTTTGAAAAAGACGCGCAACCCAGAGAAGAGCAGAGACGCCAGCTGAGCGCCAAAATGACCGACCAGCCCACGCCTTCGGCCGACGCCACGCGCCTGTCGGGAGTGAAAGGATTCAAGGGCGCCGAGGCGGCAAAGTTCGCCTCCTCGTCCACGGGCGATGTGATTGAGATGGGGGACGAGGCCATAGTCTCGCTGAACACCTCATCGTTCAAGTATATTGATTACTTCACCTCCATCAAGAAAGCGGTGGAGCTTGTGTGGGCGTACCCCGAGGAGGCTATCATCCACGGAATGTCAGGGGCGGCGGTGGTGAAGTTCACGCTCAACAGCGCCGGGGAGCTGGAAGACGTGAGGCTGATGCGCACCAGCGGACACAAGATTTTGGACGACGAGGCCCAGCTTGCGGTGAAAGTGGCCGGCCCTTACAACCCGTTTCCCAAAACCCTGAACAAAAAGCGCCTGCACATTGTGGGCACGTTCATATACCAGCCCACCTTCAACAACGTGCGTTAGCCCCCCTTGCCCCCTTATTCAGGGGTAGAGGGCGGCGGCGGAGGAGGCGGCGGGGGCGGAGTGAAACCCATGGCTCCGGAGCTGGTGGCCGGGACGGCAAGCCCTTTAATGCCGTGAATGTCCTGATAAGCCTTGAGTATCACGCAGAACGATAGCGGGATGCTTACGAGAAGCCCCACAAGCAGAGCCAGCGCGCCCGCGATGTTGATCATTATCAAGACGATTATCATTAAAAACACGTTGAGATGGTTTTGAAAGCCTATCTCCCGCGAGGCTTCCATGGCGGGCCAGAAATCCATATCCTCGTCCACCACGAAAAGATAGGGGAACAGGTACCACCCGGCCACCAACAGGCCAGGAAGGATAAGGAAAATCATTCCAGCCGCTATGAATATGGAGGTAAGAAGCCCCACAAGCACTAATGGAACGAACTTCTTGAACCCGTCGAATATCCGCATCACGTTGAACGGCTCACCTTTCATAAGGTCTAATAGCAGAAAGTACATGCCGCCCGTGATGGGGCCGGACACCAGTATGGATCCCAGCCCTAGTGGTATGAAACTGGCCGCGAAATTTACCGCCAGGAATACCAGGGTGGCAACCACCAGGTTGGCCATGTTGGCGTTGAATAATTCCCACCCCTCTTTCAGGTACCGCTGGAGGTCGAAAGTATTGCTCATGGGTCCGGCTCTCCTTAATTTATGTTTACGCTGGCGCGCCGAAAAACTCTATGGGGCTATTGTTCATCCATACGCGGGGAGAGTCAATAAGGAAGGTAATAAAATGGCCGCCTGATGATTATAAGCCAAGCGGCCCGAGTTGGGTTCACCAGACGCCGAACCGGCGGTTATCTGGCCAAACCGCGTTATACGAATCTGGCTTGCGCTCCACCGCAACAACCCATCGGTTCTGGGAGAAAGCCCCGGAGAAGTTTCTTGGTTACGATCTTCTTCTTGCCTTTCATGTCCCCTCTCCTTTCAGGAAAACAATAATAACTACTTCTAAAATTATCCTACTGGCGTTGTAAAATTACCACATTATTCGCATAATTTGTTACGCCGCCCGCGCACCGCGGTTCACAGCTACTGCCGCTACCCCGTCTTTAGATGACGCGCGCAGGGACGCGTGGATGTATGAACGGGCCGTCATGGCCGACTCGAATCCGAACATCTCCCGCGCCCTGTCCACGGAGAAATTCAGCCGTTCCACCTTTTTGGCGCTCCTGTTTTCGAACAGCCCGGCCTGGCGCGGCGGTTCGGCCAGCATGGAAACGGATACACCCACCAGCCGCACGCCGCCCCTGCCCCGATGATGCAGGAGGCTTAAAAGGTCCGAGGCGGATTTGTATATGGCCCGGGTGTCGCCGGAAGGCTCTTCCAGCGTCCTGGAACGGGTGTATGTGTTGAAATCGGCGTACCGCAGTTTCACTGTCACCCGGCGGAACACACACCCGGCCCGCCGCAGGCGCGTGCCCACGCTTTCGGAAAGATAGGAGAGGGTGGCCAGCAAAAGCTCCGGGTCGTCAGTGTCGGTGGAATATGTAAGCTCCCGCCCGATGGATTTGGCGTCGTCACCTTCCGGATCCACTTCGCTTCCCCCCTTTCCACCGGCCCGGTCCGAAAGCTCCGTGGCGCGGACGCCGAAAACTTTAGAAAGCGCCTCCTGGGGGAACCGGGCCAGGTCGCCAATGGTGCGGATGCCCATTTTCACGAATCCGGTTTCCGTGGCGGGCCCCACCCCGGGCATTTTGCCTATGGGCAACGGCGCCAGGAAAGCCCCCTCGTAGCCCGGTTTTATATAGATCAACCCATGGGGTTTGGACAGGGTGGAGGCGATTTTGGCGGTAACCTTGTTAGAAGCTATGCCGATGGAGCAGGGCACACCCACCTCATCGCGCACGGCGTCGTGGATCCTCTGGGCTATGGCCACCGGCCCGGCCTTGTGTACCCGTTGGCACCCGGTAAGGTCCAAGTAAGCCTCGTCCACACTCACTTGTTCCAGCGCCGGGGTGAACCGCCGGAGAATTTCCATTATCCTGCGGGAAAAATCCCCATAAACATAGTGGGAGCCTTTCAAAAATATTCCCCGGGGGCACAGGCGCTTGGCGGTTTTCATGGGCATGGCGGAGGTTACGCCCATTTTTCTGGCCTCGTAAGAGGCGGAGGAAACCACCCCGCGCCCGTTCGGGTCGCCCCCCACAATTACCTGTTTTCCCTTTAGTTTGGGGTTCAAAACTTCTTCCACGGACACAAAGAACGCGTCCATGTCCACATGCAGGATGATTTTTTCCCCCAACTCCCCATCCGGGCCCGTTTCGCTTAAAAGTTCCATCATTACCGCCTCGTCATTATATGTTCGTATAATGTTCGCTATAGTCATGATAGCAAATAAAAAGCGAAAAGCAAGGGGGTTTTTGGTGGTGTCCCAGTTTGAATATCAAATAATAGACAGATCCTTCACTTCGCTTGCGCTTCGCTCAGGATGACAATGTTAGCAACGGCTTTTATATTGTCATTCCGGGCGTAAGCGAAGAATCTCCCCTGTACTTTCAAACTGAGACACTACCGGATTTTTAGGTAACTCCTCAGTTTGAAATTTTCGACAGGGCTTCAATTGAAAATGGAACCGGGATTCTTTGCACAGCGGAAGATGGTGGGGGATATTGTCATGCCGGGCTTGACCCGGCGTCGGGGCTCCTTCTTTTAGGCCCTGATCCCGGCTCGCGCTGTCGCTTGGCCGGGATGACACTTGGCGTACCGCAAGTTTATCGAAGGGTGACATGGAACGAGCCGCAATAAAATGTTGCGCTTCCCCGTGGTCGGGCGACCATGGGGAAGCAAAAGAGGGGAAATCCGTGGTCAGGCGGCCACGGGGAAGCGATTAAATGGTGACCACGGGGAAGCGATCGAAAAGCGGCTACGGGGAAACGAGCAAATGGCGACAACGTGGGCGATGGGTTGAGCGGGTGTTTTCTTTAGTGGCGAGGCGGAACCTCCCGAGGGAACCCCGGGCGCGCCGCCCCTACATCAAGGTTATCTCAACCCTCTCGTGTGGGTGAAGTGCTCCCCGTATTTCCTGTCCACCTTCTTGATGTGGTTTACCAGCCAGTCTTTCAGGAACATCATTAGCTCCACGACAACGTCCTTGTCGCCCCGTTCGTACCGTTCCTTCAGGCCGGTAAGTTTGGAGCGCAGGCTGTCGTGAAGTTTCTTGTGGGTCTCGTAATCTGGATATTTTATCTTCCTCTGGAACGCTTCCTCTTCCCTAAGGTGGGTGGCGGCGTATTCCATCAGCGCGTCCAGCGCCTTGGCGGCCCCGTTGCCATGGGAGCCGGATTGCACCTCGCGGTTGAGGTTGTTTATTATGTCCACCAGTTTTTTGTGTTGGCGGTCCATCTCCGGCACGCTGATGCCAAGCTCCACCGGATCCCATTCCAGCAACAATTTCCCGCCTCCCAGCAACATTGCGCTGGCGGCCTCCACATCGGAGCCGTGAACCAGGTGGAGAAGGTCTTTAACCACTTCGGTCATGCTTTCGGCCTGGGCGTTCATCTCCTCGGCGGCGGCGGCTATTTCCTCGGCGGCCGCGGCGTTGCGCTGGGTGACTTTATCCATCTCCGCCACGGCTATGTTCACCTGGCCAACCCCCTGCGCCTGCTCGTTGGAGGCTCCGGCGATACCCCCCACGATGTCGGTCACGTTGTTCACGCTTCCCACGATGCCCTGCAAAACCTTCTCAGCCCTGTTGGCCATATCGCCGCCAGCCTCGGCCTTTTTCACCGCGTCGGCTATAAGCGAAGCCGTGTCCTTTGCGGCGGAGGCGGACCTTTGGGCCAGGTTCCTTACTTCCTCGGCCACAACGGCGAAACCCTTGCCGTGTTCACCGGCCCGGGCCGCCTCCACGGCGGCGTTTAGCGCCAGAAGGTTCGTCTGGAAAGCTATTTCCTCGATCACCTTTATTATCTTGTTTATCTCGTGGGACGAGGTGTTGATGGCCTTCATGGCGGCTATCATCTCGCCCATGGCATGGGCGCCCTTCTCGGCTTCCTCCCGGGTATCCGTGGCCAGGCGGCTAGCGTTGGATGCCTGGTCGGCGTTCTGCCGTGTCCTGCCGGTTATCTGCTCCAGCGCCGCGGATGTCTCTTCTATGGAAGAGGCCTGTTCGGTGGCGCCTTCGGCCAGGGTTTGGCTGGCGGACGACACCTCGCCGGAAGCCGCCACTATCTGGCTTGTGCCTTCGTTGAGGACATCAATAATCCTGTTCACCGGATTCACTACTGCCCGGCGGATGAAAATGGCCACAAACACGAACACCAGCACCGCCAGGCCGAAAAGGGTGGTGTTGAGTATTATCTCGTTGCGCGCCGCGGCCTGGAGACCCTGGGCAGATTCGTCCGACAAATCCCCCACCACGTTGGAGATGTTGAGCGCGGAGTTTATTGCCTGGGTGGATTTGGCTATCCATGTGGGCCCGTCCACCGGGTATGGCTGGGCCTCCTCGCTGGCCTTATATACCGAAAGCCTCAATTCCTGGTATGTCTTTAAAAATTCGGTCTCGAAGCCGGAGATGGCCGACGACAGGGCGGGGGGCGTGGACTTTAGCGATTTGAGCGCGACTATCTTTCCAGCGGAGTTGTCCACAATGGCGCGGAAAGCTTTAAGCTTCTCCAGCGTTTCCGGCGCGATAGGGGCGCCAGTGGCCACGGCTCCGCCGATCTGCGCCCGTTCGCGCCCGGCGTACTCGGCCAGCGTGGCCACGTCCGCCCGGAGGACGCTGTTGTAATAAAGCACTTTCCCCTGGGGATCATCGGGAGCGAAACTCACGTTTCTCAGCAGGAACTCGGCGTCTATGTTCTCGGTGCTTTTGGCCACCCAGTCTTTGCTGGCGATGCTTTTGCCCTTAACCTGCGACCGGAGGGATTTCATCCCCTCATAGCTGGATTTCCAAGCTGTGGCCTGGGTTTTAAAATCCGAGTTTTCCCCCATGTCCAGCAGTTGGTTTATCAAAGCGTGGGCCTTTTGAGCCTCCTCATCCCCTTTGGCGCCAACCTCGTCGAACCGCGACAAAAGCTCCGGTGAAGGGCTTTCACTGCCTATGATGGTGTTGCCCGTGCCCCGTTCAATGGCCTGCCAGCCCGCCGCCACGTTCAAATGCCCGGCGATCTTGTTGAGTATGTTATAGCGGCTGGAACTTGTCCGGGTTTCCAGGGATCCTTTAATGAGAAACGACGCAAGAATGAGAGAGACGAGCAACATCAGGGAAACAATCCCCAATAGCTTAGCCTGCAGGCTTTTCATACGCGGATGCTCCGTTTTTTTAAGAGGGAGGTTTCATAAGGCTTTGCCGCTGACATATTAAAACACTTCTAACTGGTTATTCAAAGCTAAAAGAGATAGTTTTGCGGGGCGCCGGACGGGAGCGGTGGCGGCTTGGTATGTTACAATCACGAAATTGACATTAAGGGAGTTGGTGGGGTTTAAGTGTCCAGGATAATTTGCAATGTCACCTCCAGGGAAACCCGCGCGGCCCTTCTGGAGAACCGGGCCCTCTCCGAGCTTTTCATCGAACGCGCCTCGGACCAGGGCATCGTGGGCAACATCTACAAAGGGAAGGTGATGAAAGTCCTGCCGGGGATGCAGGTGGCCTTTGTGGACATAGGCATGCCGAAAGCCGGTTTCCTGTACATATCCGACGTGGACCGTTCCGCCAGCCCCATGACCGGCTATCTGGCCGGCGGCGCGGGAGACCCCGCCCACGATGAAGACGTGGAGATGGACCCGTACCAGGCCAATGGCGACCAGTTGAAAATAGACGACCTGCTCTACGAAGGTCAGGACATCATGGTGCAGATCTCCAAAGACCCCATGGGCACCAAGGGCGCCAGGATCACAAGCTATATAGCCATGCCGGGGCGGTACCTGGTGTACATGCCAGGCGCGGGGCAGATAGGCGTATCCCGCAGGATAGAAGGGGAAGGGGAGAAGAAGAGGCTCCGCGACATATTGCGCCGGTTGAAGAAAGACGGGGCCGGTTACATAATCCGCACCGCCGCCGAGGGGAAGGACGAGATAGACCTTCTGCGGGACACGGAGTTTCTGGACAAGCTTTGGGCCGATGTGGCCATAAAATACGAGACAGCCCAGGCCCCCAGCCTGATATACCAGGACCTCAACATAATCCAGCGCTCCATCCGCGACCTTTTCAACCGCGACGTGAGCAGGATGATAATAGACGACCCGGAGGAGTTTGACAGGGCCGTTTCCTTCTGCTCCTCCTATGTGCCAGACATAGTGGAGAAAATAGAGCTTTACCAGGGGGCCGAGCCCATATTCGACGCCTACGGGCTGGAGATAGAGATCGAGCGGGCGCTGGGCAGAAGGGTTTGGCTGAAGTCCGGCGGGTACATAGTGATAGACCAGACCGAGGCGCTCACCGCCATAGACGTGAACACCGGCAAGTACGTAGGGAAGAGCGACCAGGAGGAGACAATCCTTAAGACCAACCTGGAGGCGGTGAAGGAAATCGTGTACCAGCTCCGGCTGAGGAACATCGGCGGGCTGATAATAATCGACTTTATAGACATGGAAAAAGAGGAAAGCAAGGAGAAGGTGTTCGGCGCGCTGGCCCAGGCGCTGAAGACGGACAGGAGCCGGACCAACATCCTGAAGATTTCCGACATGGGCCTGGTGGAGATGACCCGCAAGAGGGTGAGAGACTCGCTTACCCGCGCCCTCACCACCACTTGCCCGTACTGCGAGGGGCGGGGAGTGGTAAAATCCAACCTTACGGTACTGTATGAAGTTTACAGGGAAATACGCCGGGTGGCGGCCCGGGACGGGGGGGCCAAAAGGGGGATAATATGTTCGGTCAACCCCGGAGTCGCGGACATAATGTTCGAGGAGGAAAGCGCCTATCTGGACCATCTGGAGGAGGCGTTGAACGTGGAGGTGATTATCACCCCCGACGAGAAACTGCATCAGGAGAAGTTTGAGGTGAGGCCCGCGTAGGGTTTGGCAGACGCCTTGGAATAACTTTTTTAATCGGAGCTTTGCGTCATGCGGAAAATTCAGGAGTACATGATCCATCCCTCCCTCCCGGAGCGCCTGCGCCCGCTGGAGGGGTTGGCCAAAAACCTTTGGTGGGCGTGGCATCCGGACGCGGTGAACCTGTGGAGCAGGCTGGACCCGAACCTGTGGGTGGAGACGAACCACAATCCGGTGAAGCTTTTGGGGCTAATCAGCCAGTCGCGGCTGGACCAGCTGGCCGAGGATGACGGGTTCACCACCCACATGGACCGGGTGATCTACTCCCTCACCGATTATATGGAGTCCTCCTTCTGGTTCCAGAAGACCCACGCGCCCCGGGTGGGAGACATAAAGATAGCCTACTTTTCCGCCGAATTCGGCGTCAGCGAGTCTCTGCCAATATATTCGGGCGGCCTGGGCATCCTGGCGGGCGACCATTTAAAATCCGCCTCAGACCTGGGCCTGCCGCTGGTGGGGGTGGGGCTGTTGTACCAGCAGGGGTATTTCCAGCAGTATCTGAACATAGACGGCTGGCAACAGGAGCTATACCCGGAGAACGATTTTTATAACATGTCGGTGTTCCCGGAGCGGGACGCCGAGGGAAAAGAAGTGAAGGTGCGCATCCCCTACCCGGGCCGGACCGTTACCGCCCGCGTGTGGCGCGCCCAGGTGGGCAGGACGCCGCTTTTCCTGCTGGACTCCAACATACCCGATAACCGCGACGCGGACAGGGCCATAACCCACCAGCTTTACGGCGGCGACATAAGGGTGCGCATAGAGCAGGAGATAATGCTGGGCATGGGCGGTGTGATGGCCCTCAAGGCCCTCGGGATCAACCCCGCCGTGTACCACATGAACGAGGGGCACTCGGCCTTTCTGGCTTTGGAGCGCATCCGCCTGCTGATGGCGGAGGAGAAAATGACCTTCGACGAGGCGCGGGAAGAGGTGATAACCTCATCGGTGTTCACCACCCACACGCCGGTGCCCGCCGGGAACGACATGTTCCCCGCGCCGCTGATGCAGGAGTATTTCGGCGAGTACGAGCGATCCGTGGGGATAGACCATAAAACCTTCCTGGGCCTGGGCCGGCAAGACCAGGCCAACGATCAGGAGCCTTTCTGCATGACGGTGCTGGCCATCAGGCTTTCCACCTTCACCAACGGCGTTTCGGAGCTTCACAGCGAAACGTCGCGGCAGATGTGGCACGGCATATACAAAGGGCTGGACGGGCACGATGTGCCCATAAAATCCATAACCAACGGCGTGCACATCCGCTCGTGGCTGTCCGACGACATGTGGGGGCTGTTCGACCGCTACCTGGGGCATCACTGGGTGCACGAGCCATCCAACGACACTGTGTGGAAACGGCTCAACGACATACCCGACGCCGAGCTTTGGCGCACCCATGAGCGGCGGCGCGAGCGGCTGGTGGGGTTCGCCCGGGAGCGGCTGAAGGAGCAGTTGGTGAAACGGGGCGCCCCCGTGGGGGAAATCCGCATGGCCGACGAGGCCCTGCGCCCCGACGCCATCACCATAGGGTTCGCCCGCCGGTTCGCCACTTACAAACGCGCCCAGCTGTTGTTTAAGGACTTGAACCGGCTCAAGGCCATCCTGTGCGCCAAAGACAAGCCCGTGCAGTTTGTCATCGCCGGAAAGGCCCACCCCAGGGACAACGAGGGTAAAACCCTGATCAAGGACATTATCCATCTCATCCGCGACGAGGAGCTGAGGAACAGGATAGTTTTCCTGGAGAATTACGACATCAACGTGGCCCGTTACATGGTGCAGGGGGTGGACGTGTGGCTGAACAACCCCAGGAGGCCGCTGGAGGCTTCCGGCACGTCGGGCATGAAAGCCTCGGCCAACGGCGCGCTGAACCTTTCGGTGCTGGACGGCTGGTGGTGCGAGGGTTACGGCACGGACACCGGCTGGGCCATAGGCGGCGGGAAAGAGGCGCGGGACTATCCCAACGAGGCCGAGTGGGACCTTATAGAGTCCAAGGAAATTTACGACCTGCTGGAGAAGGAAGTGGTTCCCCTGTTTTACGACCGGGGCCGGGACGACATGCCCCGGGGCTGGATAAAACTCATGAAATCATCCATGTCCAAGCTGAACATGTTCTTCAACACCAACCGCATGGTGAGGAACTACACCACCAACTTCTACCTGCCATGCGCCATGCGGGCGCAGGCGCTGTCGCAGGATACCAGGAAGCGGTTGAAGGACCTGGCGGCATGGAAGAAGAAGGTGGCCGAAAAATGGTCCGGCGTGGCGGTGGAAGATGTCAAGCAAATGCACTCCGAGGACCTGCGGGTGGGCCAGATGCTGGAGGTTATCGTAACAGTAAGGCTCGGCGGGCTTACCCCGGACAGCCTGAAGGTGGAGATATACTTCGGCTCGCTGGACTCGCGCGACCATTTAAGCCATGGCAAGCCCGCGCCCATGACCTTCGCCACCCAGGAGGGGGACAAGGGGGTGTTCAAAGGCTCCATACCCCTTACGGAAAGCGGCCGTCACGGGTTCTCCATCCGGGTCATGCCCAACCACCCGGACCTGTTCGACAGGATAGAGCCCGGTTACGCCATCTGGAGCTAAGGGCAGGAAAAAGACGGGAGCATTTTAATGGCGCAGTGGCATTACGTAAATGAAAAGGGCGAAAAGGCCGGCCCGGTAACCGAAGAGGAATTAAACGCCCTCAAGGTTTCGGGCGCGGTAACGCCTGTCACCATGGTTTGGGCCGAGGGGATGGCCGAGTGGAAAAGGCTGGGGGAACTCGGCCACATTCCACCCACGCCGCCAGCCCCGAACCCGCCCGCGATGAATCCCCGGCACGATGACCGGCCCGTGAAAGTTTACGTGGCCGACATCAACATGAGCTTCGGCTCCATGGTGGTGTTCATGATCAAATGGGCCTTGGCCTCCATCCCCGCGCTGATAATCCTTTTCATGATAGGGGGGTTCCTGATGGCCATTTTCGGCGGCATGTCCATGGCCCTGATGGGAATGGGGGGATGAGGTGTTGAATTCTACGTTCCTCCAAATTGCCAAATCAGATACAGGAATGCCGGAGACATTATTTCTCCATCGCTGTTAGTAAAATAGCGAGAAGAACAGATGCGTTTGACTTTGCATCCTGTCTTGTGAATAAATATATTTATCTACAAAAATGTAGATAAATATATTGGAGGATCATTATGTCCGGCTCGCGGCAAATATCGGCGATTATTTCGGATGACACGCTCGACGCCTTGGAAGCCTACGTCCGGGGACGTGGTTTAAAGAAGGCCTATTTCATCGAAGAGGCGTTGCTGCATCACCTCCAGGCGCTCCGCGAGATCCCTGAGGAACTGGTGATACCCTCGCGGCTGGTGATTTCCGATGACAGCATGAAACAGGTGGCGGCCAGCCTGTCCGGCGCCCCGAAACCGCCTAAGGCGCTTAAAGAACTGATACGCGGCAAATAGGCGGATGGAGATTCGAAAGCTCGAACCTTCCGACGACCGTTCAGGCTTTTCCTGTGGTGATGGAGACCTTGACCGGTTTTTCAGGAAATACGCCGGGCAGAACCAGTGGCGGCACTACCTGGGTTCAACCTATATAGCCACCCGCGATGGTGTGATTCTCGGTTTCGTTACCGTTTCGGTGGGTGAGCTGACCACCGATAAGATTGCCATCGCAATCCGCAAAAAACTTCCATCCTATCCAATTCCTGTCTTCAGGATAGCCAGGCTTGGGGTGGCTCTCCGGTATCAAAGACAAGGGGTGGGTAGCGCGTTGTTGCGGGCAATGCTTTTGGCCGCCGTGGATCTCCATGAAAAAATAGCCTGCGCCGGGGTGGTGGTGGACGCGAAACCGGAAGCCGCGGCTTTTTATGAAAAACTCGGTTTTGCGCCGCTCAACCTGCAAAGTGGATGGTTGGGCGACCGCCCGCAACCTGCATCCCTTTTTCTTCCGATCGGAACGATTATTCAGGCAATTAAGGGGTGAAGGAGGGGTATTTGCGGTTCAACTGGCGGAGAGGGTGGGATTCGAACCCACGGTACCGTTTCCAGCACACACGCGTTCCAGGCGTGCACCTTCAACCGCTCGGTCACCTCTCCGCAAGGGGGCTATTATAACCTGTCACCGGGCGGGCTGTGAAATTATTTAGCGTTCCGGTTTTGATAAAATTAAGGGCGCTTAAGCTTAACTAAAAAGACCGGCGGGCTAGAAATAATAGGGTACGCCCATGAGGGGATTTACCAATTCCAGGCCGGCCTGGGTTTTGCCGGCGTTCTCTTTCATCCACACCACGTGGGCGTCCAGCCTCTCTTTTCGCGGCGGTGAGCCCACGTAGGCGAAGACTACCACAGTATCCCCCACGCAAAGGGCATGGCTGTCCGGAAAGCTCATTTGCAGGCCGCCTTCGGAATGGTTCTGGATGACCGCCCCGTGGATTATGGAGTAATTGCTCCTGTCCTCCACCATAACATCTACTACCGTTCCGGCGAACTCGTCGCTTCTTCTGTGACGGCGTTTGTCCACATGCCCTGCTGTAGTCATGTTTGCCAAAACCCATTACATGGCGGTTGTAAAGATAATATGGCTGGAAACCGGACTGTATATTTCCCTCTGGTTTTCCATTCTACCCGTTTTCCGGCGGATTGGAAAACAACGTTTTTGGACGGTAGTGTCCCAGTTTGGAAGTACAGGGGAGATTCTTCACTTACGCCCAGAATGACAATATAAAAGCCGCTGATAACATTGTCATCCTGGGCGAAGCGCAAGCGAAGTGAAGGATCTGTCTGTTATTTGGGATTCAAACTGAGACACCACCTTTTGGACAGGCCGGTTTTTTAGAGGGCGGCGGCTATCTCGTCCAGCGTCCTTTGGGCGGCGTCCGCCGGGTGTTGGGCTTTTAGGATTGGGCGGCCTACCACCAGGTAGTCGGAACCGTTGCGGATGGCCCCGAAAGGGGTTTGCGCCCTGGCCTGGTCGTCCCGTTCGGCCCATACAGGGCGCACTCCGGGGGTGACCACAACAAAACCCTCGCCGCAGGCGTCCTTTATCATAGCCACCTCTTCCGGCGATGCCACCACCCCGTCCAGTCCGGAATTTTTCGCCAGACCCGCCAGGTTTTTCACGGCATCCGCCGCCTGGCCGCCGATGCCAATCTCGTTCAAGTCGGGCCCGGTCATGCTGGTGAGGGCGGTGACGGCGATTATAATGGGCCGTTTTAATCCTTTGTCCGCGCAAAAATCCGACACACCGCTAACCGTTTTCGACATCATTCTGGTTCCGCCCATGGAGTGGACATTGAACATGTCCACCCCCAGCTTCGCCGCCGAAACGCCCGCCAGCGAAACGGTGGTGGGTATGTCGTGGAATTTCAGGTCCAGGAAAACCTTGAACCCCATTCCCTTTATCTTTATGACAATGTCAGGGCCGCAGGCGGTGAAAAGCTGACTGCCCACCTTGAACCAGCGCACGATATTTCCCAGGGAATCCACCATCCGCAAAGCCTCGTCGGCTGTGGGAAGGTCTAAAGCCACCATGAGCCGTTCCGCCGGGTCCTTCATGGGGTCATCACTCATTTCCCACGGCTTCCCTGTTTTTTCGCGGGCGCAGGATTTTGGCGGCTATTATCCCCAGCTCGAAAAGGAACATCATCGGCACCGCCATCATAAGTTGCGACACCACGTCCGGCGTGGGGGTGAGGATGGCGGCCACCACGAAGTTGCCCACCACGAAGTAAGACCGTTGTTTTGCGAACCATTCCGGGGTGGTGATGCCAAGCCTTGTCACGAATACGATTACCAGCGGCATCTCGAAAATCAGGCCGAACGCCAGCAGGAACATGAAAACGAAGGATATGTAGTTCCCCACGGAGATCATGGGTTTTAAGCCTTCGCCGCCGTAGGCTATGAGGAACTTCAGGCCGTAAGGCAGTACCACGAAATAGCAGAACGCCGCCCCGGCCGCGAAGAACAGCACGCCGAACACCACGAAAAGCCCCGTGAACCTCCGCTCCGTATCCAGAAGGCCCGGGGCCACAAACTCCCACGTGTGATAGAGGATGACCGGCATGGAAACGATGACCGCCATGTACAAGGCCAGTTTTAAATAAACGAAGAAGGCCTCGGCGGGGGCCAGGAAAACCAGATCAACACCGATGGGTTTTTTTATGAAGAGGAATATCTGGTCGGACACGCCATAAAGCAGGGCAAACGCCACCCCCACGGTGACAAGGCAGTAAATCAGCCGCCAGCGGAACTCTTCCAAATGCGAGGTGAAAGGGAGTTTTTCATCGGGATTGACCCGCCGCACCACCTTCTTGCGCCCATCCGGCGCGCCGGTTTGCCCGCCTTCCGCTTCTTTAGATTTTTCTTCCGTCATCTCAAACCGCCTCTTGCCCCGCGCCCAATAACTCGATCATCATTTTCGCGTTTTTTACCGCAGAACCCCTGAAATGGTTGTTGAAGAAAACCAGCGTCTCGTCCGCCGAGCGGGTGATCCTGGCCATGTCGCCCAGCGTCCCCCTCAACTCCGATTCGGGGTAAAGGTAATCGTACCTCACATTGATGGGCGTGTTGAACCACTTCGGGTTCCTGCCATGGTACCGCACATAGGCAGGGGATGCGGTGACCACCGGCGTGAATGGCACAAGGCCCGGCAGATCCGGCTCGTCCACAACGCAATAGCCCACGTCCAGGCTTTTAAGGGTGTTAAAGACAGACTGGGACACCCATGCGGAGTTGCGGAACTCCACAGTGAGCCGGATGGATTTCAGGCTTTCGGCGACCCACTTTAAATGCTCAACGGCGTCCGCCGTGCGGTTGAATTTCATGGGGAACTGGGCCAGCGCGCATTTCAGCCGCCCGGCCTGGGTTAACGGCTCCACACCTTTCAAGAAAGCCTCGAACGCCCCCTCGTCCCGCAAAAAAGAGCCATCCTCGGCCCTTATCTTGTGGGTCATGGAGGAATGGGCCTTCACCACGAAATAAAAGTCCTCCGGGGTTTCCTTTAGCATGGACTCGAAAACCCTGGGCGAAGGCATGGTGTAATAAGTGAAGTTGAGCTCCACAACTTTAAATCCCAGTTCGTGGGAGTAATAGCGGAGCATGTCCCCCTTTTGGATCCCTTCCGGATACACGGGGCCTATCCAGTCGTCATAGGAGAACCCGGAGGTGCCGATCAATATTGATGATTTTTTCTGTTCCATTAGCGCCATAAAAACTTCATAAGCCTAATAGGATAGCAAGACAGGAGGCCGGAATGGGAAAATAAGCGGGCATTAACGCCAGCCGCCGCCCACGGGCGCTACCGGGTCAGGCGGCTTAAAAGCTTCCGGGAGTTTTCGAACATGGCCCCGGTCTCGTCCTCGCTCATCCCTGCGCCCATGGCCACACTGCGGGCCATCTCAAGCCCCATCAGGTCTTTTGGCGCGTGAGTGTCGGTATTGAACACCAGCGAGGCCCCTGTTTTACGCGCAATGGCCGCCACATGGCCGTTGGTGAAGCTGTGCCCGCCACGGCCGCTGATTTCCAGGGCCACCCCTTTTTCAGCCGCCAAACGCGCCTCTTCTTCGGTTATAAAACCCGGATGGGCCAAAATGTCCACACTGGCCTCTATGGCGGCCCGGTTCGTGCCGGGGGCCACCGGCTCCACTATTGTTTCACCGTGGACGACCACAACGCTGGCCCCAGCCTCGCGGCACAGCCTTACCAGTTTGGCTATCTGCCAGGGCGGGGCGTGGGTTATTTCGGCTCCGGGCAAAACAGTGATCTCCCCTCCGGCCATCTCCCGGCAGAACCGCGCAATCTGCGGGATCACCATATCGAAGTTGGAGTAATCCACATGGTCTGTCAATCCCAGCGCCCGGTAACCGGCGGCCTGGGCCCTGCGGGCCAGCTCTGACGGAACAAGCTCCCCATCGGAAAACAGTGTGTGCGTATGCAGGTCGATCACGGTTATATAACCCTCATGTCATGTCGGATTTAACTATGTTATCACCGGCGCAAAGTTTCTTGAACCAAAGATAAGAGGGTGTACCGCAGTTGATGTCTCCAAGAGGCAGGCTTTTCGGAAAGACTATGACGGACAATTCGGTTTATCGAGTAATGATTGTAATAACAATAAGATAAGCGTATGTGACAATTTGCGGCCCGTTGGACAGATGTCCAGAACAGTTCCAATCTTTTGAAAAATATTGGGTATGGCGGGGCGGTTTTCGGTGAAAACCCTTGGTGACAAAAATCGTCACTCTTTGTCAATTAGTGTAATAGCCAGAGTGGAGAGCGGGGCAGAAGTATTTGGGTTAACATATGTAGCATGTCTTGAAAAACAAGGGCATATCAATATAAATCCGCATTAACCCAATATGGCACAGGCATTGTAACTATGGTTTGGCAGGGAGCATCCCGTGGGGGTCACGGGGAACCCGGATGAAATACGCAAAAGTATTGGAGGAAACAACATGTTGCGCTCTATCCAGAAAAAAGAAGGCTTCACACTGGTGGAACTTCTGATCGTCGTCGCGATCATCGGCATTTTGGCCGCCATCGCCATACCGCAATTCGCGGCCTATCGCGCGAAATCCTATTGTTCCGCTGTTAAGTCCGACCTGGCCAACCTGGCCATAGCCGAAGAGGCCTACTTCACCGATAACAACGCCTACACCACCGACCCCGCCACCCTTGTCGGTTTCACCTACACGAACACCGGCGGCACCCTGGTGACCGGCGCTGTCTCCTTGATCGGCATCAGCGGCTTCTCGTCCACGGCTACCCATGCCAACTGTGACGCGAACAACGACGGCACGGCGGATGTCTTCACTTGGGACTCCACTGCTGGCGGTATGCAGTAAAAACCGGGATTACATCCTGGGCTTGGAATGGCGTCCGGCTTTGCGGCCGGGCGCCGTTTTTTTTATAGCCTGATTTCCACCAGCCCGCCATCCACCACATCTTTTTCACGGATGTGGATGTTAGCCGAAAACCCCTGGCCGCATGTAATGACGTAACCGGCGGTATGGCCGTACTCGGGCCGTTCGGAGGAATAGGGGAGAAGAAAGCTCAACCGTCCATCCTCACCGGCCATGGCTGTATCCGTATAAATCCGTTCCCGTCCTGCGCTGGAAACAAACTTGTAGGTGATGGAGCATGAGCCACCTTTTTTAACCCCTGCCACCGATAGCCTTGCGCCTTTCACGAACTCATAAAGTTTCAGGCTGGTCTCATCCCTATCGTCGTATGGGCTGTCGGCGATGAGGCGGAAGCGGGACAGGGCCGGAATGTCCAGCGAATTCCCGCGCCGGTTTTTCAGGTTAACATGGGAGCCGCCGAGCCGCGACAGGCGGAAATAGGGCGTTCTTATCAGCGCGGGCTCCATGGCCAAAGTTGACCCTGACAGCGCGACCCTTTCGCTGTAATAATTCCGGACGGGAACGCCTCTTAACGTGGCGGCGGATTCTATGGCGCCCATGGCGAAATCCGACACTACATATTTAACGTTCCGGCGTTCCAGTATCCTGGCCGCATCTCCGTCGTTTTCCGCGAAATAAAAACCCGCCCAGTCGCGGTATGAATCCCACCCGGTGTGGGAGCCGAAATTGTCGCTGACCGGCGGCAGGCCCATAATGTACCGGACCTTATGGCCGATACCCCATTGGAGCATCACGCCGGGCAGGGCTTTCATCGAGTCCCCAGGCCCGCTGGTGATCTTCAAGGTTTTGCGGAAACCGGTGAACGCTTCATGGAGCCTGTAATCATAGTCCGTGGAAGGCGCGGGGGCCGTCTTGGCGTCATGGGTGAACACCGCCAGCAACCGCCCCGGGTTTTGGGCGTATGCGGCGTAATAGGGGCATAACATGACGATGGCCAAAGCTACGGGGATGGAAAGAGCCATGGCTCTGGGGGTGGGGATTTTCGTCCGGGCAAAATCGTGAAGCTCGAAAAGGAACCAGGCCGACATCACCGCCAGCGCCGGGGCAAAAGCTTCACCGAACCGGGTTTGTTTCATCGCCAGCATGAACATCACGCCCGCCCATATCAGGATGAACAGTTTGTTGGCGTCTTTAAACCCTTCCCCGGCCCAACGGTACAGCATCAATGCGTACATGGCCGGGAATAAAACCAGAAACCCCGTTAGCCACCGGATGGCTTCCGGCAAATCCGCCGCCAGCCCGCCCGCGAACATGGCGCGGGATTCCCGCACGGAGGCCATGAACCTGTCGGCGGTAAAAACCCAATCCAATCCCGTCCACATAGATGCGGCTACTGGAACCAACGCGGCCACAATAAACATCGCCAGCATGGCGCGGATGGCTATATTGGATTTCCGGTTACGCGACTGTCCGGAGACCGCGCCCATATGGGAAAGAAACGCAAAAGCGCCAAAAGCGCCCAACGCGGCCACGTGGAAATAGGAGATGGTGACGGCGGAGAAGGGCGCGGCACCATGGGCCACAGTTTTAGCGGCGAACGGGATTATCATCGCCGCCGCGGCCAGGTGGGAGCCGGAGGCCGTCAATGCGGTTCCGTACCGTCCATCGCGGTGCTCCACCATAATGAGAGCCCCCAGGAAAATGTCGAGGATCACCGCATATATGGTGAACCCGTTCCATGTTAGAAACCCCGCCGCAAGCGTGGCGGCGCAAGCCGTGCCCCATAAGATTTTCCGGTTGACCGGCTCTTCCGCCTCTCCGCCGGCGCCGAATGCGCGGCCAGCGCGCAGGAACAGGAAGAACATGAGCGTTTGAATGAAAGTGACCGCCGAATGGTGATCCACGAAACCGATCCGGGAATACCATATGTGGGCTGGAACAAGGGTTACCAGAAAAGCGGCCGCCAGCGCTTTGCGGCTGTCTCGCAAGGTTTCCCGCGCAAGAAGAAACACGGGGATGCTTGTGAGCGCTCCGATTACAGGAGATATGTAAGCGGAAACCGATTCCACCATCACGGCGTCCTGCGCGCCGTAACCAAGAATCAGGCTCACCGACGCCACGAAAAAATCGAACATCGGCGGCCATATGATGGGAGCTCCTTTGGGGAAGTTGAGCGCCGCGTCGAAATAGGGGACGTTGGGGTAATCCGACAGGATCATGAAGACCCGGCGCATGTGGTAGTAGGGGTCGAACTCCTGGAATATCACCGCCGAGCCTACGAAGGTTTTCGCGATATCCACCGAGCGCAGGGCGAACCCCGCAAAAGCGGCGGCGGCAAGGCCAATAAGAGCCATAACGGATCGGTATGCCATTTATTCCCGGTTTCGGTTTCCGGGATTATATCAAACAGCCTGTTTGAAGCTTGGTTGAGCCCATAGAACCGGTTTTATTTGGGGCACTCGCGGGTTAATATACTTTCCATGACAGACGACACCCGCAAATTTCCCGCCGCCAGAACTTGCATGGAGCTTGCCGCCATTGCGTTTGCGGCGTTCACCTGCTACGCGGGAACGTTCCATTACCCTTTCGTTTTCGATGACTACCTGATGTTCGTGAAGGAAGACACATCCTTCTACCTCAAAGACGCCGCCGCGGTGTGGGCGTTCAACCCTAGCCGGTTCATTAATTTTTATTCGCTGGCCATAAATTACTGGATCGGCGGGAAAGACACATTCGGCTATCATCTGGTGAATTTCGCCATACATGTAGCCTGTGCGCTGGCGGTGTACTGGATTACCGCCATGCTGGCCAAACGGTATGGCGGCGGGCTGGCGCGCCGGTGGCTCCCGCTGTTCGTGGCGCTGATATTCGCGGCGCACCCCATACAGCCCCAGGCCGTAACATACATCTGGCAGAGGGCCACGGCCCTGTCGGCCATGTTTTACCTTGGCGCCATTGGGCTTTATTTAAAGTCGGCCATGATGAAGGTGGAACGCCCCGGCGGCTATTGGAAGGCCGTTTTGGCCCTTTCGGCGGTCACGGCCACCGCGGCCATGTTCACAAAACAAGTTTGCGTCACCCTCCCGGCGGCCATAGTTATCGCGGATTATTTTTTCGTGTCCGGCTCATGGCGCGCCCTGCGGGAGGCTTTGCCAAGATTGGCCCTGTTCATCCCGGCGTTCGCGGTTATCCCGTTGTTCACGGCGCTGGGGTTAAGCCAGGAATCCCGGGACATCGTGACCCGCGCCGGGAGGATAATTTCCAGGCACGATTATTTCCTGACCCAGATTAACGTGGTGGGCACATATATCCGCCTGCTTTTCTATCCCGCCGGGCAGAACCTGGATTACGACTATCCCGTGGCGCGGTCTCTGGCGGATTGCTGGATGTCTCTGGCGTTCCTGCTGACTCTGGCGGGTCTGGCGTATTACCTTCGCAACCGGAACAGGATAGCCTCCTTCGGCATCGTGTTCTTCTTTCTGGGCCTGTCGGTGGAATCGTCCATATTCCCCCTGGAAGATGTGATTTTCGAACACCGGGTTTACCTGCCATCCTTCGGGATGATTCTGGCGTTTGGCGCCATGGCGTTTCAGGGTTTGGAGAAACTGGTGTTCGGCGCCGGGACAAAAAAGTGGGCGGCGGTAGCGATAATTCTGGCGGCCGTATTGCCCCTGTCCTTGGCCACGCGCTTGAGAAACGAGGTTTGGAAAGATCACGGAACCATCTGGCGTGACGTGGTGGCCAAATCACCAAACAAGGTGCGGGGGTATCACCAGCTGGGGTTGATGGCCGTGGCCGAAGGGAGGCTCGCCGACGCGGAGCAGTGGTACCGGCTGGCGGTTAACACAAAATCCTCGGCCTTCGCCCGGATGGAATTGGGTGGGGTGTTGGAGAAAAGCGGACGGCCCGGTGAAGCCCTGGCCGAATACCGGCGGGCGGTGGAACTGGAGCCCTCCATGGTGCGGGGGCACATAGCCATCGGCGACCATTACATGAAAACGGGGGATTTCGAAAAAGCCGCCAGGGCGTTCATAAACGCCGTAAACGCGAACCCGGAGCTTATCACCCCGCGGTTAAGGCTGGGCGGGGCGCTGGCGCAGGGAGGCTGGAGCGGCGACGCCATCCGCGCATACAGGAGCGTAATCAAGATAGCCCCATATAACCTTGAGGCCAATGAGAAACTGGCGGAGGTGTATAAGGCTACCGGGGAACAGGAGCTGTCGGAAATTTTCCAATGCCGCGTCCGTTCGGCCAAATCCTACAAAACCAAGGGCGGGAAACTGGACGCGTAATGGACAGTATGTTTATGCCTGTTAGCCGAATATGGCGCCCCGCCCTTGTTGTCGGCTCCGTGCTGGCCTGTTACCAGGGGGTTTACCATTTCCCGTTCCAGTTTGACGACAATGTGTTCATCGTCACAAACCGCGCGGTTACTTCCTCGTTGGATATCGGCGCCGTATGGGCTAACAATCCGGCCCGGTTCTTAACCTTTTTGAGCCTGGCGATAAACCATCAACTCGGCGGGCTGGATGTGTCCGGATACCATGTGTTCAACGTGGCCATCCACGTTATTAACAGTTTGCTGGTACTGTGGCTGGCTGGATTGATCCGCGACATGAATAATCGCGGCGCATCCAGGTTTGACTGGCCGCTGGCCACGACCCTGGTGTTCGCCGTCCATCCGTTGCAGACCCAGGCCGTTACCTATATATGGCAGAGGAACACCTCCCTGGCGGCCATGTTTTACATCCTTTCATTGGGGCTTTATTTGACCTCCGCCAGAGCCGGGGCGGATTCCCCGAAAGCCGCAAAACGGTGGCTTGCGGCGTCGCTTGTTTCCGCCGTGGCGGCCATGTTCACAAAACAGTTTTCGGTCACCCTTCCGCTGGCTATCGTGGCGGCGGATTATTTTTTCGTTAGCGGGTCTCTGGCCAAACTGAAGGAACGGGCTTCGCGGCTGGCGCTGTTTATACCGGTCTTCCTTGTCATCCCCATCCTCACGGCGTTGAACATGAACGAGGAGGTTTTACACATCGGCATGAGGGCCAGGAACATGGCCACGCCGGGTGAATACCTGCTGACGCAGTTCAACGTGATAGCCATGTACCTCCGGTTGTTGGTTCTCCCCATAAACCAGAACCTGGATTATGAAATTCCCCTGGCCCGGGCGCTTGCGGATTGCTGGCCTTCGCTGATATTGCTGATGACCATCGCAGGCGCCGGGCTTGCGGTTATCCGGCGGAACAGGCCCGCGGCGTTCGGCGTGTTCTTCTTCTTTCTGGCGCTTTCGGTGGAGTCATCCTTCTTCCCGCTGGAAGATATGGCGTTCGAACACCGGATGTACCTTCCCATGGCGGGCGTTTTGATGGCGGTTTTTTCCGTAACGGCTCAAGGGCTGGGCGCACTGTCTGAAAAAGCGGGCGGAAAGTTTGTTAACTTTGGGGCCACGGCCGCGCTTGTTGTGATTACGGTTGCGTTGGGCGCGGCCACGATCCAGAGGAACCAGGTATGGCGGACGGAAGATAGCCTGTGGAAGGATGTAATCGGAAAATCGCCCGGCAAGGCCCGGGGCTATGTGAACTTGGGGGTGTCGCTGTTGCGGAACGGAAAAACCGCCGAGGCCAAAAAACTGTTTGAGAAGGCCGTGGCGCTCCAGCCGGAATACCCCTACGGCCATTTCAACCTGGGGGTGGCCTGGCAGGTTGAAGGGGGCCACGACCAGGCCATTGAGGCGCTTCGCCGCGCCGTTGGCGTGGACCCGAACATGGCCGAGGCCCATCTTGCCCTGGCCAACAGCTTTTTCAGGAAAAACCTCTACATGGCCGCCGGGCCTCACTACGTGGCGGCGCTGAACCTCAGGCGCGACCTCACCGAAGCGTACATAAACCTGGGCTCCGTTTATTTAAGCCTGCGCCGCCCGGCGGACGCCATAAAAGTTTACGAGTCGCTGATAAGACGTGAGCCCGGCAACGCCGAGGGTGTTTATAACCTCGGTGTGGCCCGGTTGATGAAAGGGGACAAGGCCGAAGGAATGGCTTTAATCGAACAAGCCCGGCTCATGGGCTTTGCGGTTCCGGGTGGCAAATAAAAACGCGGGGCGCAGGTTATAAGCGCCCCGCGTTTAATCTAACCCCTCTTGGGCCGGAACATCACCATGGATAGAGGCGGCAGGGTGATATTTATGGAAGCGGGTTTGCCGCCCCATGGGATTGGATCCGCCCATACCCCGCCGAAATTGCCCAGGTTGGAACCGTAGTAAACCTCGGAATCGGAATTCAGCGCCTCCTCGTAGAACACCTGTTCGGGCACGCCTATGCGGTAATCCCACCGGGGCACGGGGGTGAAGTTGAAAGCGAATATGGTATGTTCACGCCAGTCTTTCGCCTTGCGCATGAAAGAGACGATGGAGGATTCCCAGTCGTGGAAATCTATCCACTCGAACCCTTCGTTGGAGAAATCCACCTCCCACATGCTTCGTTCGTTTATATAGATGTTTCCAAGATCGGCCATGAATTTTTGCAGACGGGCGTGGGGGGCGTACTGGAGCAGATGCCAGTCCACACTCTTGTCATGGTCCCACTCGCTCCACTGGCCGATGTCTCCACCCTGGAAGATAAGTTTCTTTCCCGGCTGGGCGTACATGTAACCGAATAACAGCCGCATGTTGGCGAACTTCTGCCACAGGTCGCCGGGCATCTTGCCAATCAGCGAATTTTTGCCGTGCACCACCTCGTCGTGGCTCAGCGGTAACATGAAGTTTTCGTGGAAGGCGTAGAGCATGGCGAAGGTAAGGTTGCTGTGGTGATATTTGCGGTGGATCGGCTCTTTGCTGAAATACTCCAGAATGTCGTGCATCCAGCCCATGTTCCATTTCATGGTGAACCCAAGCCCCCCCAGGTACACCGGGCGGGACACCCCGGCCCACGCCGTGGACTCCTCGGCGATGCTCACCGAGCCGGGGAACTTGTCGTGGATGAGCGCGTTCATCTTCTTCAGGAACTCAATGGCCTCGATGTTTTCCTTGCCGCCATACGGGTTGGCCACCCATTCGCCATGCTTTTTCGAATAGTCCAGGTAGAGCATGGAGGCCACCGCGTCCACCCGGATGCCGTCCAGATGGAAATATTCCATCCAGAAAAGCACCGACGAAAGCAGGAAGTTGGCCACCTCCGGCCTGCCGTAGTTATAGATTAGCGTCCCCCAGTCCAGATGCTCTCCCTTGCGCCAGTCTTCATGCTCGTACAGCGCGGTGCCGTCGAACCTGCGGAGGCCGAAATCGTCTTTGGGGAAATGGGCCGGAACCCAGTCCATGATTATGCCGATACCGTGGTTGTGGAAAAAATCCACGAAAAACTTGAAGTCGTCCGGTGCGCCGAACCGCGAGGTGGGGGCGAAATAGCCGGTCACCTGATAACCCCAGGATGCGTCGAACGGATGCTCGCTGAGGGGCATAAGCTCTATGTGGGTGAACCCCTGCCTCTTGCAGTATTCCACCATTAATGGCGCCAGTTCCCGGTATGACAGCCACGCTGATCCGTCCAGGCTTTTGGCCCAGGAGCCCAGATGCGCCTCATAAACGGCCATGGGGCGCTCAAGGACGTTGGCCATGCCCCGTTGCGCTATCCATTCGGCGTCGTCCCATTGATATTCCTCGTGGTTCCACACCTGGCTTGCGGTTTTGGGCCTAAGCTCCGAGGCGTATGCGTATGGGTCGGACTTCAGGAAAACGTCTCCATTCTGGGATTTCAGCTCGAACTTGTACACGGCGCCCGCCCCGACACCGGGAATGAAAATCTCCCACACCCCGGAACTGCCAAGGATGCGCATGGGGTTGCGCCGACCGTCCCACTCGTTAAAATCCCCAACCACCGACACCCGGCGGGCGTTGGGGGCCCATACGGCGAACCGCGTCCCCGGAACGCCGTCCACCGAAATGATGTGGGCGCCCAGCTTCTTGTGGATCTCGTAATGGTTGCCTTCGTTGAAGAGGTAAAGGTCCATCTCCCCCAACTGTGGCAGGAAACTGTAGGGGTCGCGGTTGATGGTATGCTCGCCACGGTGGTTGACCTTGTGCAGGTCGTAGGCGAAGATTTTGCGGCCCGGGATGAATACCTCGAAAAATCCCTCCAGGTCCAACCGCTCCATAATATAGCGGCTCTCACGCTTATAGATGTCCACCACCGCTATTTCCGCCACCGCCGGGTCGAAGGCCCGGACAACCACCCCCTCGGGCGACTCGTGTATCCCCAATACGTTGTAAGGGTCATGGTGATCAGCATGGATGATTCTGTCTATCTCATGCTTGGGAGTCGGCCAGCTCATGTATTCACCGCTTTGAGTTATTTAGGGTTAATGTTACCTTCCGGAAGAGGTATAAGGCAAGCGCGCAGGCGTTAATAATTCCAGGGCTTCTCCTGGTTTTGGCTTTAGAGCAAGTTTATGGCGGTTTTGACCAGTAATCGTGCGATTCACGGTTAACTTTTTAAGCCCTTCCGGATAAGCGTAAAAAATAGGCGCCAAAGGGATTTTGCGCTGAAAATGTACGCTTTATAACAAGGGCGGCTGTGCGCTGTTCCGCTCGATAACAAGCTGTATCTATTTGTAAATATGGGTAAAGTGGCAAAGTTAAGTATTTTGAGCTTATCTGGTATTGCCTTTGCTTTATTGGGAAGCGTAAAGTCGCGTTGATATGGCTGATGCGTATGGGTATTGGCGAATCTTTTTAAAATATCGCGATTCCAGGCCAACTACATAAGAGGAGGTTACATGAAAAGGGTTGTTAAAGGATTGGCGGCGCTACTGCTTGGTTTTGGGCTTACCACACCCGCTCAAGCTTATGATGTGGCAGAAGGTTTTAAGATCTCCGGTTTTGTGGATGTGGACTATGACTATCAAGACAGGTCGCAATTGTCCACTTTCACCATGGAAGAGGCGGAAATTGACATCGAGAAGTCAATCAAGGACGTTGGCGGCCTGAGGGTGGACCTGAACTACCGCTCCACCGACAGGATGACCGCCGTGAGCGCCTCGGAGACGGAAACCACGGCCACCGTGCCTGGCCTTGCCGATATCACCGCCGAGCAAGCGTTCATTTACGCCAACCTGCCGGCCGGTTTGAAACTGACTGTGGGTAAGTTCAACGCCCCCATAGGCTTTGAGCTGGTGGACCCCAACCAGATGTTCCAATACTCCCACGCCATGGTGTTCATATACGGCCTGCCGACCAACCTTACCGGAGCCATGGTTTCTGGAGCTTCGGGCATGGTGGATTTTTCGGTGTACGGCGTGAACGGTTGGGATAAAATCTCCGACGACAACAAGGATAAGACCATAGGCGGCCGGTTGGGCCTGACCCCGGTTGAGGGTGTCAACGTTGGCCTTTCCTATATAACCGGCAAGGAAGGAAGCGATGCGGATGGGGCTTCGCCAAATAACCTCAGCGCTTTCGACATAGACTCCACGATTACGGCTATTCCGGGATTGACCATAGGGCTGGAATACAACTCCGGCAAATACGAGAAACAATCCGTTGTGAACCCCGGCAAGGACGCCGATTGGGCGGGGTACCTGGTGATGGCCAACTACGCGGTTACCGAAAAAATCGGCCTTACTTTGAGGTATGATTCTTTCGACGACAAGGAAGGCGCCAGGTTCGGCTCCGGCGTTAAGGAAAAGCGGGACGCGTTTACCATAGCGCCCATCTATACGATAGCCCCCGGCTTCGTAGCCAGGGCCGAGTATAGGTACACCAAGTCAGACCAGAAAGTGTTTGTAGACAAGGATGGCGCATCCAACGACAGTGTTACCGACATTGCGGTGGATTTCGTGTATTCCTTCTGACGGCGGGGCATGAAGTTCCGGTTGGCCGCCCGTTCCATGACGGGTGGCCGCCGGATAAAGGTAACAAGCTAAGACAGGATGGGAACAATGAAAAAGATAGAGGCCATAATAAAGCCCTTCAAGCTTGAGGAGGTCAAGGAATCCCTCACCTCCATAGGCGCCCAGGGGCTCACCGTCACCGAGGTGAAGGGGTTTGGCAGGCAAAAGGGCCACACCGAGCTTTACCGCGGGGCCGAGTACGTGGTGGACTTCCTCCCCAAAATAAAGGTGGAAGTGGTCATAGACGACAGCATGGTGGAAACCGCCATCGAAAAGATCATAGCCGCCGCGTCCATGGGAAAAATAGGCGACGGGAAGATCTTCGTAAGCCCCGTGGAGGAGGTCATCCGCATCCGCACCGGCGAGCGCGGTGTGGAGGCCATCTAAACGGGGAAACGGCCCCGGAAAACCCAAAACGTTTCGCCCTCGCTTCCGCCGGTTTGCGTGTTATACTTGCAGGCCGGTGGCTCGGGGGCGATTTTGGGCTTTTAGCGGCAGGCTTGCGCCAGCCATGTTATTTTCGCCCAAGGCGCCTCGTTGGACCTTAGGTTTTTAAAACATCGCCGTCTTGTTCCCAGCCGGGTTCCCTCGGCCCGGCCGTGAAAAAGATGGCGGTTTAAATGATTTACCATACATATAGAGGGGAGGATAAATCTTCATGACGCCACAAGAGGTAGTTGAGTTCGCAAGATCGCACAAATGCGAAATGTTCGATCTTAAGTTCATGGATCTTCCGGGTATCTGGCAACACTGCTCTTATCCCATGTCGGAGCTGAAAGAGTCCATATTCACCGATGGTATGGGGTTTGACGGTTCTTCCATCAGGGGCTGGAAGGCGATACACGCTTCGGACATGCTTATCATCCCCGACGCGTCCACCGCCATGATGGACCCGTTCTGCAAATACCCCACCCTCTCGCTGATCTGCAACGTTGTGGACCCCATCACCATGGAGCCCTACAACCGCGATCCGCGCAACATAGCCAAAAAAGCCGAGGCTTACTTAAAGTCCACCGGCATAGCCGATACATGCTTCTTCGGCCCCGAGGCGGAGTTCTTCGTGTTCGACGACGTGCGGTACGAGTCCACCCAGGGCCGGTCTTTCTACGCTGTGGACTCTATCGAGGCCCAGTGGAACACCGCCAGGGACGAGGGCCCCAACCTGGGTTTCAAGCCCCGCTATAAAGAGGGTTATTTCCCGGTGCCGCCCGTGGACAAGTTCATGGACCTGCGCGCCGAGATGGTCATTGTCATGCAACAGTGCGGCATAGACATAGAGGCCCAGCACCACGAAGTGGCCACCGCCGGGCAGGGTGAGATAGACATGCGCTTCTCCCCGCTGTTGCAGATGGCCGACAAGTTGCAACTGTTCAAGTACATCATAAAGAACGTGGCGTACAGGAACAACAAAACCGCCACCTTCATGCCCAAACCCATCTGGGGCGACAACGGCTCCGGCATGCACTGCCACCAGTCGCTCTGGAAAGACGGCAAACCCCTGTTCGCCGGTGACGGCTACGCGGGCATGAGCCAGATGGCGCTCCACTACATCGGCGGCATACTGAAACACGCCCGGGCCCTGGCGGCCATAGTGGCGCCCACGACGAACTCCTACAAGCGCCTTGTGCCGGGCTTCGAGGCTCCGGTGAACCTGGCCTACTCGTCGCGGAACCGCTCGGCCTCCATCCGCATCCCCGCGTACAGCGCCAGCCCGAAAGCCAAACGCATAGAGGTCCGTTTCCCGGATCCTTCGTGCAACGGCTACCTGGCCTTCTCGGCGATGTTGCTGGCGGGCCTGGACGGCATCCAGAACAAGATAGACCCGGGCTCTCCGCTGGACAAGGACATCTACGGCCTTACCCCCGAGGAGCTGGCCGAGGTTCCGAGCCTGCCCGCCTCGCTGGAAGAGTCTTTGGACGAACTGGAGAAAGATCACGACTTCCTGCTGAAGGGCGACGTGTTCACCCAGGACCTCATAGACACCTGGATATCCTACAAACGCGAGAAAGAGGTGGACGAGCTGAGGAAACGGCCTCATCCGCACGAGTTCACGCTGTACTACGACATTTAAGGCATTGTAGGGGCGGGCGCAAAACCCGCCCTCTATATTTTGCTGAGCTTGTCTTTGTCACCCTGAGCTTGTCGAAGGGTCTCTTGCGATTTAGCAACCGTCCCGTGGGAAACCACCGGGCGGTTTTTTATTTTGGGGGCGAGGGGAGAAAAACATCAAGACTCTACGGCCTGACCTCAGCGCCCTGTGGGGCATATGGCAATATCCAAGCTGAACCGGCTTTGTGAAGCCGAGAATATTACCCGCTTCGCCGGGGTCGCCCGGTCACTATTAATGCTTCCCCGGGGTCGCCCGGCCCCGGATTCATGTTCCCCGCCTTGACAAGGCGGGGTGGCGAAGGCGAAGCCTTAGCCGGGGCGATCCCGTGGTTGCAGTATGGAACCATAACGTTTCGCTTCCCGCTCCCACCCCCCTCGTCGCCTCCGGCGACACTCCCCATCGGGCAGGGGGAGAAAAATATAGGTTTCCCCTGGGTCGCTGACTCCTGTTAATGCTTCGCCGGGGTCGCCCGACCCCGGATCCTATTTCTGCGGCCTCGGGTAAACCGAGTCGGTGGGTGTCTCACTCAATGCGATAATCAATGGCATTGGGTTTGTCGTTGCATGGGTGGAAGATTACCCGGGGTCGGGCGACCCCGGCGAAGCAATCAATCCGGGGCGGGGCGACCCCGGCGAAGCATTCATAGGTGATTCCAGCGAAGCGGAAACGGCGCTCCGTGCCCCTAAAGTGACACCCCGCCCAAATGGATAACCCTAATTCACACAAGCTGTTCCATTGCCAAATAGCGCCAATAAGCTTTTTCTGATTGACAGGATATGCCCGGATTGGGTAAGTTTACTGTTTCGTTCATTAAACGGGATATGGGCCGCTAGCTCAGTTGGTAGAGCAACGCCCTTTTAAGGCGTGGGTCGATGGTTCGAGTCCATCGCGGCTCACCATAATCCACTTTGATGGACGGGCCGGGCTTCCGCCCAATATGGCGGCTGGCCATGGATTACACTTGGTTTTTAAGCAGACGGGTCCCCATCGTCTAGAGGCCCAGGACACCGCCCTTTCACGGCGGCGACGCGGGTTCGACTCCCGCTGGGGACGCCAATGTTCTTATAGCATCGCTTTCTTTGGGCGCCGAGGTAGCTCAGTTGGTAGAGCAGAGGACTGAAAATCCTCGTGTCGGGGGTTCAACTCCCTCTCTCGGCACCATTTTTCCACAACATCTCCATTTATTCCTGAATCGCTCCGTTCTATCCGCATGTGGACATTTGACCAATTGTGTTGACTTGCCTCCGGGATTGGGATGAAAATTAAAAAAGATGGTTGGAGTGTTTTGAGTGTCGAACCCGACGGGAATAAAGACACCATAGGCGTTTACGATGTTGCCTGACAAGTTCCGCCGCCCGGTGGACCTGATACAGATATCGGCCAGCGGGTGGTGTGAGTATAAATGTGGGTTTTGCGCCGCAGGTAAGGCGCATCCGCCGGCCAGGCTTTTCCCCACAGAATGGCTGTTGAGGTTCATAACCATAATGGCCGCCCTGGGGTTAAAACGAGCCAGGCTTATAGGCGGGGGTGAGCCACTCCTGCGCCCGGACATTCTGGAGCTTGTACACGGGCTTGTCCGGATAAAACAGTTAACCTCTGTTTCACTTTCCACCAACGGCCGGTTCCTGAAAGAGAAGTCCGAAGGGCTTTCGCAAGCGGGCCTTCACAGGCTTTTCGTAACCATCCCATCGTTGAATCCGTCCATCTTCGCGCATATCACCGGGTTTGACGAACTGCCCCGGACGCTGGATGGGCTGGAGGCCGCTTCAGTCGCATACAAAATACCCGCCAGCGTGAAGATGACCCTTGTCCCCGGCGTTAACGAAGGTGAGATACTGCCTTTGGTGGATTTCTCCGTGGAGCGGGGGCTGGATATTTACATAGTGGAAACCCAGGGCGTTCCCGGCTCTAAACCTATGTCATCCGAAACCATCGTAAAAACCGTGGGCGGCAAATACCAGTTAACAAGGATGGAAGGGGCCGCATTGAGCAACAATCCCTGGAAGCTGGAAGGCACCGGCACGGCCATGAAAGTTGTCACCCGGGACGACCTGCGAACCTGCGGCGCCTGCAACCGGTTATGGCTTACGGCGGAAGGTGTTGTGTCGTTATGCAACCAGGTGATGACGCATGTGGACCTCAACGAAGTGCTCGCCGAAGAGCCTACCGACGAAGAGCTGGCCCTGGTGGTGGCCAAGATAGCCATGAACAAACCCATGCACCCGGTGGCCCGCTGTATTGAAACCAGCCTGCCGGATTAAACCGGCTCCTTTAAGCTCCGCCGTTACCCAGTCAACGAAACCCTGTTAAGCAATATATCCGCGGTTTGGCCTGTGGAGCCATCGGCGCGGACAAAGGCCCCGGTTTGGGCGATGGCGTCACCCCCGGTTGTAAAAGCGCTGGAGGAGCCGTAGCCCACCTTTATGGCCGCCACCCCCGCCTGGCCCAGCGTTTCGGCGGAGCTTGCGTTGAATGTCTGGCCGCCCCGGTTCTTTATCAACACAAGGTCTTTATATATGGCGTCGGCGGAGTCTATCCAGCCATCGTGGTTCTGGTCGTATCTGGCAAGTTCCTCATAACCGTTGGCGGCGCCGTTCTGGTCGCCAAAAAGCTCTTTGCCGCTGTCTATCACGCCGTTGCCGTTTTTGTCGTAGGCGATGAAAGCGTCGTCGCCTTTTACGAAACTGGTTTTGTCCGCCACTCCGTCGCCATTGATGTCGAAAGATAATCCGTTTTGCGCGCCGGTGGTTTCAAAACCGTCGCCGTTCAGGTCCAGCGCCAGCGGGTCGGTTTGCTGTTGTTCCTGCTGGACGCTGACAGAGACTTCCACCAAGGTTTCCGTCCGCCCCTCCACGGTTACGGTGAAAGCGCTTTGCCCGTTGCCACTTGTTGCGGTGGCGCTGGAAGCGCCGTTACTGGCTTCATCCTGACCGGCGTTTCCGGCAACGGATTGCTTTTGAGCCGCGTCCGGCTGTTCCTCCGGGGGCTTCCTATCCTTGTCTTTCAGGTTAAAAGTTTTGCGTAAAAGGCTCAGATCCGGGTCATCCTCGGTTTGGCGTCCAATTTCATCGTTGATGGTTTCAAATCCGCCACTCGAAGGGATTGCCGCGCTGGATATGGAGACGGAAACGGATTTACGCTCCTCAACTTGCGCATGGGATTGGAAAACCGCTCCCGAAGAGGGGTTGGCTTGCGGCGCGGGACGGGGTAAATCCCGAACAGGCGCAAAACCGGCGTTGAAAGTTATTAGGTCGGCCATGACAGTTTCTCCCTGGTTTACCTTTTTATCGGCGGGTTTTTCGAAAAATGAATCCTCAAGGCGGATTTGCGTGGGCTGATAAGGAAATATAACCGGTTGATCCATCAACCGCGCTGATTCCGCCGCCATGGCCGCGAGGCGCTAACACCTCGCGGAGCGGGCTACCTGCGCTGTTCATGTTGTCATCCCGGAAGCCGTCCCGGAAATCCGGGATCACGGCCTCAAAGCCCTGATGCCGGGTTAAGCCCGGCATGACACGTTTTTCCCGCCGAGGCATTGTCACCTCGGACTCCTGAACCAGATTCTCCGCCTCAAACTGAGCCCGGCGCGCCACCTGGAACCGTTCTAGCTTGATTTTTGGGGGCTCTGTATATAATGTGTAAATTTTCGAACCACTTTACAGCCTCTTGTTGAAATGAACATTACATCTTCCGCCGCCCCGGCGGGGGTTTTCACTCGCCGGTTGGCCGGTTTCGTTTTGGCGGCGTTTGTTATGGCCCTGGCCACAGTTTCGCCTGCCTTGGCCGATGACGCCTACATGGTGGACGTGGTGCGTTCGGGCGGGCCGGAGAAAGTGAATGTTTCGGCGGTCCTCAAGGGCTCTTTCACCAAGGAGATAAAGGAGAGCATAGACTCCGGCGCGCCGGTTACTTTCACCTATTTCGTGGAGCTTAAGCGTATCCGGACTTTGGTTTGGAACGAAACCGCCCGGGAACTGGTGATAAAACGGCTGGTGAAGTTTGACACCCTGCGGAAGGTCTATCTTACCTGGGAGAAGCGGGGAGACGACGAGGACGACATAGTGTTCGACGCCGAGCTTTCCGCCGCCGAGTACAAGAACAAAGACAACGCCTCGCAGGCCGCAAAGGATCCGCAGGCCATGGAGCCGATGGTGATCAAAGAGGCCGACAGGCTGGAACGGTGGATGACAAGGCTTGAAAACCTGGAGATAGCCCCCGCCGCCGAACTTAAACACAACAGCCGGTATTACATCCGCGCCCGGTGCGAGATGAAATCCATAAAGCTCATCCCCCCGTTCAATTACATCCTGTTCTTCGTGTCGTTCTTTAATTTCGAGACCGGGTGGGAGACCTCATCCCCCTTCTACCTGAACGGCGCGTCTTAAGACTGGCGCCGCTCCACGGGGAGCCGCACGGCCACCAATAACCCTTTGCCCCCGGGGTTCGGCCCCAGCTTAATGGAGCCGCCGTGGTATTTGACTATCATCTGGGCGATGGTGAGCCCCAGGCCTATGCCCCCGCCTTTGTACTTGAACCGGCCCGTGGAATGCTCCAGCGGATTTTCCAGGGAGAAGTAAGGGTCGAAAACCTTCTCTACAAGCTCGGCGGGGATGCCTGGGCCCTCGTCCGCAACCTCCACCACCACAAACCCATCGTCAACCCTGGCGGAGACATTCACGTTCCCGCCGTTGGGGGTGTACTTGATCGCGTTGGAAAATATCTCGTCCAGCGCATGCCTCATCAGCCCGAAATCGAAGGGGGCGCTGGTTTCCGTCTCCAATCCCTGCGTATCCCAGGTCAACGTTACCTTCCGCTCTTCTTTCTCAATGGCTATCTGGGTTTCCCTCATTACAACCTGGAGCAGGTCATTGAAGTTTCCGTGGATGAGCCTTTCGGTGGGGGTTCCAAGGCTAAGCTCGCTCATAAGGGAGGTGGCGTGGCTTATCCGCTGGAACCCGCCAATCGCTTCGTCCAGGGCCAATTTAACGGTGTCTATGTCCTCCAAAGCCCCCTGTGCTATGAAAGACTTCACCAGCATGAGCTTGGTAAGAGGCGTGCGTAGCTCGTGGGAGGTGATGCGGGTGAAAAAGTCCCTGGCGCGGTTGAGGGTGGACTCCCTGCTGATGTCCTTTTTAATGGCCACATAGTTTACTATCCCCCCCTCGGAGTCCACTATGGGGGTGATGGTGGAGTATTCCTCGTAAAGGGCGCCATCCTTGTTCCTGTTTATCAGGTGGCCGGACCATGTCCTGCCGGAGGCGAGGGCTCCCCACATCCGCTTGTAGAACTCCGCGTCATGCTTGCCGCTCTTGATGATGCGCGGGTTCTTTCCCACAGCTTCCCTTTTTGTGTACCCGGAAGAGCGTTCGAAAGCGTTGTTGACGTACTCGATATTCCCCTTAACATCGGCGATCACCACCACGTCGCTGGACTGCTCAATGGCGGTATAGAGCCTTTTAAGCTCCTCCTCGGTCCTTTTGCGCTCGGTGATGTCCTGGAATACAGTAAGCCCCAGTTCCCCGATGGAGGAGAAGTTGAACACAATGTCCACCATTCCACCATCCCGCCGCGTCACCCTGCTTTCCATCGGCGCTATGGCGGAGCGTTCCTTCACCGCCTTGTCCACCAGAGCCTCCCATCGCTTCCTTATGCTTTTCCGGTAACTTTCATCGGGATAAGCCATTGGCCACCATTGCTCCACGGCGGGTATATCCGCCAGGGTATAGCCGAAAAGCTCGGTGAACTTGCGGTTCATAAAAATGTTGCGCCAGCCCTTGTCGGAAATGACCATGGCCACCGGTGACGCCTCTATAAGCTGTTGAAGGCGGTTCTTGCTCTCCACCAGCGCTTCCTCGGCCCTCTTGCGCTCGGTTATGTCCATGAAAGTCACCACGGCCCCTGTCACCCTTCCTTCATGCTGAACCGGACGCGCCCAGTACTCCACGTCGAAACAGGTGTCGTCCATCCGCCAGAACACCGCGTCATCCACGTGGATGCCTTCGCCGGACCTTATGGCCTGGAGTGTCCGGCAATCCTCGATGGGGATGGGGGTCCTGTCGGCATGGGCGTAATGGACTGTGTCGTGGACATTCTTGCCCAGGATGTCCTCCCGTGACGGGTACGAGAGCAGGCGCATGGCCGAGGGATTTATGAAAGATATATCCCCATTTTCGTCGAGCCCGAATATCCCTTCCGCTGTGGAGTCCAGCAGGTTTTGGACTTTTTCCTCGCCTTCGGTGATGAAATCCAGCATCTGGTTCAACCCATGTCCCAACTGGCCCAGCTCATCGGTGCGCTCCATGGACACCCTGGCGTCGCGCCGCCCCCCCATGATGGCGCCGGTCACATCCACAAGTCTGCGCAGGCCTATGGTGAGCCCCAGGGCCATGAAGAAGGCGAACACCATGCCAGCCCCTATGGCCATGGCGGTGTATGTCAGGCCGTGGAGGGTCACTATCCGCAACCCGGCGGCGATGCCTTCCTGCCCAAGCCCAACCCGGGCCCAGCCTATGTGCCTTTTCAAGTCCCGGGCCACTATGGGCACCGCCACGTCCACCAGCGCGTGGCTGTCCGTCAATACCGTGGTGGCCGGGGAGGATTTTAACAGCGAAAGGCTCTTCGGGTCGCTCACGTATAGCCCCACGAATTTGCGTTCCGTGTGGGCCAGGGTCTGCCCATCGGTGGAAAAAAGCATGGCGAACTTCAGGTCTGGATAGCTACGGACGGATTGTATGACCTCCTCCATCCCCACCACGTCGCTGGCCAGCACCCATGACACGCTGTTGGCGGCCAGGGTCTCCGCCAGGCTTTTAGCCTGTTCCACGCTCTGTTTGTGCAGGAACTCCCGCTGGCGGCCCACCATGTCGTACACGAAAATGGACATGAGGACGGCGTGCACCGTCATGATGCCCAGCATAAGCTGGCGGCGGATGGAGCGGGTCCAGAACCTCACCGGCCAGGAGCGGCGCCATTTGGCTGGGAATATCGTCATCGGCTCATTCTTCCACCGGGCGCACGTTCTTGCTGAACTTCCTTATATATTGGCGTACCGGCTCATAGGTTGCGTCGGTGGCTTTTTCGAACCTGGAAATGGGTATTTGCTCCAGCATCCGCCTGCCCCTGTCGCTGTCTTGCAGGGTGAAAAGCAGGGCGCCAACCCTCTCCACCACCTCCGCCGGCGTGTCGTCCCTGGCTACTAGGCTGTTGTTGGGCAGGGTCTCCGTCTGCCATTTCACCATGAGCTTTTCAGCGATGTCGGGCCGCTCCTTGATGAATTTTATCCAGGGCACGGGCCACGTGGCGCCCGCCGCCGCCTTGCCGATATAAACGTTCATGATAGATGACTCCTGGGAGCCCACATACGCCACGGTGATGTCCCGGTTTATGTCCAGCCCGTGGGTGTGCAGGTAATATTGCGGCATCATGGTGGCCGCCAGGGCCGTGGCCGCGGGGAAACTCACGGTCTTGCCCTTCAGGTCGGCCACTTCGCGGATGACCCCGTCTTTCCGCACCAGTATTATCCCCCTGAAGTTCTCATCATCCCCCATTTTGCCGTAAACGTGGTAGCCATGCTTCATGGCCTTTATTGTCTGGTAGGGGTTGGGCAAGGCCAGGTCGAAATGGCGGGCGTACAGTTTCTTGTCGAACTCGTCGTAATTGCGCGACGCCTCCAGCCTCAAGGAAACATCCTTCAGGTTTTCATTGAGGTAATCGACGATAGGCCCATAAACCTCGAAGAGCTTGTTGGGGTTGTGCAGGGGGTGGACGCCGAAAATCAGCTGTTTAACGCCGCCAGGCGGCTGGCTGGTAAAAGCGGGGCGGTAGTCTTCCGGCGCTCCGGCGGAACAGCCGGTAATGAAGATGACCGTTAACAGCCCCCAAAGAACACACCCCAATGAGCCCCGCATGGCAAATAACCTCCAATGCAAACCCTCCTATATGATGGCTATAAAGGCGCATCGCCGCAAGGGCTTTCAACCGGGGTTATCAACGCCAAGCCTCACCGTTCTTGGCCTCGGGCTCCGGGGCATGTTAACATTGTGGATGCTTCTTTTTTCGGACTTTTGCGATGCCCATGGGCCGGATCGACATTAAACCATACGTAAACCGCCTCTTGAACCTTCTCAAGTGGCTGGTGGTTCCGGGCCAATACGGCGAGATGGATCCCGGCGACATCGTCGCCCGCAGGAAGAAAAACACCCGCTACCTCATAATCGGCGCCACATCGCTGTTCATCCTGCTCACCGTTGCGGCCATCCTCATGCAGGATTCCGGGGTGGACGCCCCCATCTCCAACGACCTGGCGGTGGCCCTGGTGCTAAACCTCAACGTCATCCTGCTGGTGGTGATGGTCTTGCTTGTCATCCGCAACCTGGTGAAGCTATATTTCGAGCGGCGCGGCAAGATAGCGGGGGCCAGGTTCCAGACCAAGCTTGTAATATCGTTTCTTGCCATGACGCTGGTGCCTTCGGCGCTCATGTTCACAGTGGCGTCGGAGCTTATCTCCGACACCGTGGACAAGTGGCTCAACGCGCGCATCGAGCGGACGCTCCAGGAATCACTGCTGGTGGCTGAAAGCCTCTACCGCGAGTCGGAGGACGAGACCCGGGGCAAGGCCCAATACCTCTCCACTTTGCTGGACATGCGGGGGCTCATAACCGAAGGCTCCGCCGTGAACCTCAACAGGCTCCTGCGGCAGAAGCTACGCGAGTACAACGTGGACCTCATACAGGCGTACAACCAGGATTTCGAGCTGGTGTCGGAGGTCTCCCGCCCCAAAAGCGAAATAACATTCCAGATGGAGGACAAGCCCGACCTGCTGGCCCGCGTGGCCGTGGGCGAGACGGTGACCGAGGTGGACGACAAGGAGGGGGTGAACATGGTCATCTCCCTCTCCCCTATTGCCGACGACACCGGCGAGGGGCGGGTTAAAGGGGTGGTTGTGGTGGCCCGGGAGGTCACCCGCAGGCTCATAGAGCAGGCCCATTCCATCACCAAGGCCTTTGAGGATTACAAACAGCTCAAGATAAAAAAGGAGCTTATCAAGACATCGTACCAGGTGACGCTCCTTCTGGTGGCGCTGGTGATAATGTTCTCCTCCATATGGATAGGGTTTTATCTGGCGCGGGGCATAACAGTCCCCCTTAAAACCCTTTCCGAGGCGGCGGAGGCCGTGGCCCGGGGCGACCTGAACGTGCGTATAGACACCCCCGCCAAGAACGACGAGGTGGGCCAGCTCATCACCTCCTTCAACAACATGACCCACGACCTTAGCACCTCCAAGGGCCAGCTGGAGGAGGCCATGAGGAACCTCACCGGCTCTAACGTGGAGTTGCACCATTGGGGCCAGTACATCGAGGCGGTGCTGGAGAACGTGCCCGGCGGCGTTGTGTCCATAGACAAGGCGGGCATGGTGACCACCATAAACGATTACGCGGCGGCCATGTTCGGCGTGCCGCCCGGCTCGGCCAAGGGGAAGAATTACCGCAGGGTGTTCGGGAGCAACCTTCTGGCCCCCATCAAGGGGATGATCCGGGAGATGCGCCACGATGGAAAGAACACGGTGGAGCAGGAGCTGGACATAACAGTGAACGGCCAGCGCAGGGCCCTGAAAACCTCGGTGTCCATGTTGCAGGACAGGGGCGGCCAGTACATGGGCATGGTGATAGTGTTCAACGACCTTACGGACTTCATATCCGCCCAGCGGGCCCTGGCGCTAAAGGAGATGGCCCGGGTGGTGGCCCATGAAATAAAGAACCCGCTCACGCCCATCCAGCTGAACGCCCAGCGGATGCGCAGGAAGTTCGAGCAGAAAGCGCCGGATTTCCCAAAGGTGTTTGATGACGCCACCAATACCATCATCCGGGAGGTGGAGCAGATGAAGGGGCTGGTGGAGCAGTTCTCCCGGATGGCCAAGATGTCCGACGCCGGGCCCGGCTCCGATACCCTTTCGGCCGCCAAGGACATGGTGTTCCCGGACCCCAGGATGGAGCCATGCGTTCTGCACGACACCATAAACGGGGTTATCAACCTGTACAAACACACCAGGCAGGGAGTGTCCATCCAGTCGGACCTGGATCCGGCGGTGAACATCGTGAGGATGGACCCGGAGCAGATGAAACGGGTTTTCATAAACCTTGTGGACAACGCCATGGACGCCCTCAACGGCGAGGGGAATATAGTTATAAAGACCCGCGCCCAGCCGGACCGGCGCCGGGTGCAGATCCAGGTGGAGGACACGGGGCACGGCGTGGTGGACGGGCTGGCCCAGAGCATATTCAAACCCTATTTTTCCACCAAACCTTCCGGCGCCGGGCTGGGGCTTGCCATAGTGAACCGGGTGGTGGAGGATCACGGCGGCTCCATCACCGTGTCCGCCAACCGGCCCCGGGGCACGGTGTTTACCGTCGAATTGCCGGTGGAATGATGGTAAAATCAACCTTCAAAAATTTTACGGCCCGCATGGCCATTTCACGGTAACTGATGAAAAAAGGAAGAGTTGTCGTAGTTGACGACGAGGAAAACATAAGGGCCGCCCTAAAGGACATCCTCACCGACGAAGGGTACGATGTGGACTGCGCCCCGGACGGGGAGAGCGCCCTGCGCATGATCCAGTCGGAAACGCCGGACGTGGTCCTGCTGGACATATGGATGCCCGGGTTGGACGGTTTGCAGACGCTCAAGATCCTCAAGAACATAGACGCCGACACGGAAGTGGTGATGATGAGCGGCCACGGGGCCATTGAAACCGCCGTGAAAGCCACCAAGATAGGGGCGCTGGATTTCATAGAAAAACCCTTCTCGCTGGACACAATCCTCCGCGCCGTGGGCAAGGCGGTAAGAAGCCGCCGGAGCCGGTTCAGGAACGGGGGGCTTCCATCGCTCCAGGGGGGCGTGGCGGTGGAAGGGCGGTTCATGGGATCGTCCCGGGCGGCAAAAGAGGCGCGCAGGCTTATCCGCGAGGCGGCGCAGAGCCACGGCCCGGCCCTTATAATCGGCGAGCCGGGGCTTGGCAAGCGTTTCGCCGCCAGGATGATACACAACCTTTCGTCCAGAAGGGAAAAACCGTTCCTTGAAATCCAGTGTGAATCCTTCACGGCTGAGGATTTGAACAGCCTCATAACCGGCGCTAAAAGTGGCGGCAGGATGGATCTTTCCACCGGCGGGTCGGTGTTTCTGGACAAACTGGGCATGCTCGACCCGAAACTGTCCGCCTCCCTGGCGGAGTTTTTGGGCGCTGTGGCTTTTAACGCGGACACCCGCCCGCGGCTGATAGCCTCGGTGGAAATGGAGCCGGACAGCGCCAGCGCTGAGAACAACAAGCCCCTGAGCCTTTTCACCGGCGACGCCGCCACTACAACCATAAGGCTCCAGCCGCTTCGTAACCGGAAGAACGACATCCAGGAGTTTGTGGAGAGGTTTCTGGACGAGATCTGCGACGAGTACGGAAAACACCTGGAATCGGTGGATGGGGAGGCCATGGAGCTTTTAACCACCCTTCCCTGGCCCGGGAATATCCGTGAGTTGAAAAGGGTGATGGAACAGGCGGTGCTGGTTTGCGACGGGCCTGTGTTGATGACGGAACACGTGACCACCGCCATAAGCGAAGAGGGTGGCATGGGCCGTCAGGGCCTGGGCGTGGCGCCCAGGAAAATATCCGTCATGACGGGCAAGGGGAAATCGTCCCTCACGCGGCAGAGGACGTTGAAAAACTCCGTGGTGCTTTGCGGCCAGGGGCTTCATTCCGGCATCAAGACCGGCATGATACTATCCCCCCTGCCCACCGGCTCGGGGATAGTTTTCGGCGACATAAGCACCGGCTCCCGCGTTCCGGCCCTGCTGGAGAATGTCCACTCCACCGAATACGCCACCACGCTCACCAACGGGCATGTGACCATAAAAACCATAGAGCACATCATGAGCGCCCTGCACAGCTACAGGATAACCAACCTGCTCATAAAAATAGGCGACGAGGCGCCCATAATGGACGGATCAGCCATAGACTTCTGCCAGCTCATCGAAGACAGCGGCATTGAGGAGCAGGACGGGAGCGTGGAGGAGATTGTAATAGAAGACACCATTTGCGTGGGGGACATGGAAGACGGCCCCGGCATAATGGTGGAGCCAGCGCCAGGGTTCTCGGTTCATTACATGCTGGCTTATCCTCCTCCATTGGGGGCGCAAGAGTATGAATACTCTTACGAGTCCGGCGCCCATTACCGGGAGACCATCGCACCGGCCCGCACATTCGGGTTCGTGCGGGACATCCAGAAACTGGAGGAGGCGGGGCTGGCCGGGGGCGGCAAGCTGTCCAATTTCATATTGATAGACGACGAGAAGATAGTGAACACCCCACTCAGGTTCCCAAACGAGCCCGCCCGGCACAAGATACTGGACCTGATAGGCGACCTGTATCTGCTCGGGCGCCCCATCCGGGGCCGGTTCATCGCCAGGAAAAGCGGCCACACCCAGAACATCGGTATCATAAAAAAGATCCGGGAACGCATGGGAGCCTCGGGGGCGTTTGAGTAATCCGTCCATGCCGCAAGGTCCCCCCATCAGGATAGCCGCGCTGGCCTCGGGCCGGGGCTCCAACTTCCAGAGCATCATAGACGCCTGTGAACGGGGGGATATAAACGGCCAGGTGGTCCTGCTGGCCACGGACAATCCGGCGGCCAAGGCCATCGAGAGGGCCCGGCTCCACTCTATCCCCCATATGGTGGTGGAACGCAAGGGTTATCCTTCCCGCGCCGCTTTCGACACCGCCCTGGCGGACGCCGTGGAGCGCGCCGGGGCCGATATTGTGACTCTGGCCGGTTACATGCGCATACTCTCAAAAACGTTCCTCTCCCGGTTTCCCGGGCGGGTGATAAACATCCATCCGGCCCTTCTGCCCTCTTTCCCCGGGCTGGACGCCCAGAAACAGGCGCTGGACTACGGCGTAAAAATCACCGGATGCACAGTGCATTTCGTGGACGACGGGGTGGACACGGGGCCCATAATCCTCCAGACGGCGGTGGAGGTGGTTCCGGAGGACACGGTGGAAACCTTGAGCGCACGCATCCTCAAGCAGGAACACACGCTATATCCCCGGGCCATCCAGATGATAGCCACCGGGCAGGTGGCGCCTCCTTTAGCGCTTATGAACAGGCTGAAAGGAGAGCTGGTTTGACCTGGAGGCTATCAGGCCCCCTGGCGCTGGCGTTGACGCTGTTTTGCTGGACGGCCCAGGTTATCCACGCTTCAGAAACCGAGACCGTGGCGGAACGGGCCCAGAAGGCTTTCGACAGCATCAGGAGCATGAAGGCCGGATTCAAGCAGGTTTTCGAGAACAAAGGTTTTGGACAAAGCGCGCAGTTGCGGGGCACGGTTTACATATTAAAACCGGCAAGGATGCTGTGGGTGTACGACGAGCCGAAAGGGCGCATCCTGGCGGCGGACGGGGAGAGCTTATGGTTTTACGATCCTGCGGAAAACGTGGCCTACCATGACGAAATAAAGGGTTTATTGAGCGAGAAATCCCCGGCGCTGTTCCTGGCCGGTGAAAAGACTTTAAGCGGGCTTTTCACGATAGACTTGGTAAAGCTGGGGAAAATGGATAAACTAAATGATGTGGTCAGGTTGAAGTTGACGCCCAAATCGCCACACCCGGGGGTGAAGGCCATGCTTCTCACCCTGGACGCGAGCTCATTCGACATAGTAGAGCTTCTTATGGTTGATCATTTGGGGAACAAGAACCGGATTTCGTTTTTTAACGAGGATCAAGGTTTTGTCCCGGACGAATCGATTTTCGCGTTCACCCCGCCGGAGGGCGCGCCGGTGCGCTCCATGAAAGGGCGCGCGCCTGTTCAATAAGCCCCGGGAAAATGGGGCGCATGTTAAAAGTGGCTGGAAGGACCTTTAAATGAATTTTTTCTCTAAATTGGCTACAGCGAGCCTGGATCAGCTCGGCGACTGGTTGAATTTCGGCATGTCGGCGGTCGCCGTGCTGGCGGCCCTGATAGTGGCCCACGAGTTCGGCCACTACATAATCGCCCGGATCCTTGGGGTGCGGGTTGAAAAGTTCTCGGTGGGTTTCGGCCCGAGAATCTTCGGGAAAAAGATAGGGGACACCGAATACCTCCTTTCCTGGATACCCCTGGGCGGATACGTGAAGCTTTATGGGGACGATCCAACGGCGCTTCCGGAGGACTTGAAGGGATCGTTCCTCACCCAGCCGGTATGGAAGCGGTTGATGATAGTGGCGGCGGGCCCTGTATTCAACATATTCCTGGCGGTGGGCATAGTTACCACCGCGGCCATGATAGGCCTTCCCGAAATCACCAATACCATAGGCGAGGTGCAGAAAGGCTCCCCGGCTGAAGTGGGCGGCCTGATGCCGGGGGACGAAATATTGAGCATAGACGGCGTAAGCGTCTCCACCTGGAAAGAGAGTGTAGCCCTTATCCAGACCCAGCCCGGGCAAGACATAATATTCACTCTCATGCGGGACGGGCAGAAGGTTTTCAAACGGGCCAAGGCGATCAAAAAGGAAACCAAATCCCTTACCGGTGAAAAGGTGGTTGTGGGGCAGGTGGGCATACTCCCGTACCACAAGATTGTTTCATACCCGGTACATGTGGCGTTTTATAAAGGCCTGAAATGGACGTGGGACATTACAACCCTCACGGCTTGGTCCATAGGAAAACTTGTCACAAGGGATATCCCGGCGGACCAGATTGCGGGCCCCATAGGCATCATGAAGATGGCGGGGGACGTGGCGGAGTCCGGTTTTGTGAGCCTGTTGATGTTCATTGCTCTCATCTCCATAAACCTTGGCATACTCAACCTGCTTCCCGTACCCATACTGGACGGAGGGCACATTTTCTTTTTCACCCTGGAGGCGCTCATGGGCCGCCCCGTACAGCTGAAGCATCAGGAAATAGCCCAGCAGGTGGGGATGTTCCTCCTGATAAGCCTCATGGCGCTGGCGCTTTATAACGACATAATGCGGCTTATAGCGGGATGATTGTTACGCCCCGTCCGGCTTTGGGCGGGGTTTTTCAACAAGGCTGGCCATGGACAAGACCACCATCGCCTCCGCCCTTCACGAAACGGGCGTTCTTCTGGAGATACTGGGGGAAAACCCGTTCAAGGTTAAAGCCTTCATAAACGCCGCCCGCGCCGTGGAGGCCTTCAGCGGCGACCTGGCCGAATCCGCCCGGATGGGAACCCTCACCCAAATAAACGGGGTGGGCAAATCCATCGCCGGAAAAATCGGGGACATGTTTTCATCCGGCCATTTCCATGAACTGGACGAGCTTCGCGCAAAAATCCCGCCCGGCGTTATGGATATGTTGAAAATCCCGGGCTTGGGCCCCAAAAAGGTGAAGATAATCTGGGAGAAGATGGGTGTCACCACAGTGGGCGAACTGGAATACGCCTGCAACGAAAACCGGCTGGTGGAATTCCCCGGGTTCGGGGCCAAATCGCAAGAGAACGTCCTAAAGGGAATAAAGCTTCTCACCCGGTTCGCGGGGCGCAGGCTACTTTCCGAAGCCCTGGTTTCCGCCGGGCCCCTGCTGGAATGGGTCGTCAAATCCCCCCATGTCCAGCGCGCGCAAATCGCAGGAAGCCTGCGGCGCGGGCTGGAGACGGTGAAGGATATAGACATCGTTTCGTCGTCGAAAAAACCGGAAGAGGTGATGGAGCGGTTCATAAAATATCCAGGCGTAACCGACGTGATAAACCACGGCCCGACGAAGTCTTCCGTGCGGCTGGACTCGGGGTTCCAGGCGGACCTGCGGGTGGTGGCCGATGACGAATACGCCTTTGCCCTGGCCCATTTCACCGGAAGCCGGGAGCACAACACCATCATGCGCGGCCGGGCCAAAGACCGGGGGCTGAAACTCAACGAGTACGGTTTGTTCAAAGGGGAACAAAGGCTGGACTGCGTCGATGAGGCGGCCATATTCAAGTCGCTGGGCCTCTCGTTCATCCCGCCGGAGATGCGGGAGGGGTTCGGCGAGATAGGGCTTGCGGAGAAAGGGGCCGTGCCGGAGCTTATGGAGCCGGAGCAGGTAAAGGGGATCTTCCATTGCCATACCAAGCGAAGTGACGGGGCCGAGTCCGCCGAGGAGATGGCGAAGGCCTGCAAGACGCTGGGTTACGAATACCTCGGCATATCCGACCATTCCAAAACCGCCGCGTACGCCGGGGGCCTTTCGGACAGCGAGCTTTTGGAACAGGGGGATGAGATAGCCGCTCTGAACGGGAGAATGAAAGAGTTCCGGGTGTTTCACGGAGTGGAGTCGGACATCCTTGCCGACGGCTCTCTGGACTATCCATCAAAAATTCTCGAAAAGCTGGATTTCGTCATCGCCTCGATCCATTCGGGTTTCACCATGGACGAGAAGAAGATGACGGACAGGATAATAGCCGCCATAAAGAACCCGTTCACCACCATGCTTGGCCATCCCACAGGACGGCTATTGCTGGCGCGGGAGGGTTATTCCGTGAACCTGGGGAAGGTTCTGGAAGCATGCGCCGAGCATGAAGTGGTGATGGAGCTGAACGCCAATCCGCATCGGCTGGATATTGACTGGCGCATGCTGGCGCTGGCAAAAAAACTTGGGGTAAAGGTCTCCATAAACCCGGACGCCCATCGGGCCGGAGGTTTGACGGACGTTTATTACGGGGTGAAAACCGCCCGCAAGGGAGGGCTTCGCGCACAGGACGTGTTCAACACCCTTCCCGCCGATAAAATGGCCGAGGAGCTTAAGAGGAGGAAGAAAAAAAAGTGACCGCCAAGGAACGGGCTGTGGAAACGGAAAAAATTTTAAAGAAGCTTTATCCCGGAGCCAAATGCAATCTTGATTTCACCGATCCGCTGGAGCTTCTGGTGGCCACCGTACTCTCCGCCCAATGCACCGACGAACGGGTGAACAAGGTCACGCAGGCGCTCTTTAAAAAATACCGCAACGCGGCGGATTACGCCAACGCCCCCATTGAACAACTGGAGGAGGATGTGCGGCAGACGGGTTTTTACAAGAACAAGGCCGCATCCATCAGGAAAGCCTGCTCGGCCATAGTGGAAAAACATGGCGGCAAAGTGCCCGGCTCAATGGAAGAACTGACGAAACTTGCGGGCGTGGGGCGCAAGACCGCCAACGTGGTGCTGGGCAACGCTTTCGGCGTGCCGGGCATAGTGGTGGACACCCATGTGGGGCGAATATCCCAACGGCTTAAACTAACCAAAAACAGCGACCCGGAAAAAATTGAGCGGGACCTGATGCCGCTGGTTCCGCAGAAAGACTGGACCGGATTTTCCCACCGCATGATCCATTTCGGGCGGGATATATGCCAGGCCAAAAAACCCAAATGCGGCCAATGCCCGCTGGAGACGATATGCCCATGGGAGGAGAAGGGGAAGTTCAAGGGGTGACCTGAATGGAGCTTTGAGGGAGTTACGGCAAATTCCGCTCCCGCAGGGGCTTATCTATACGCCCCCATATTCCCGTAGGGGCGGATCGCGCATCCGCCCTCCAAATGTTTCTCCCCCTTAACAAGGGGGAGTCCGCCGAGGGCGGGAGGGGGTTATATCCTGATAGAAACCTTACCACCCCGGCTCAGGCTTCCCCTTCGCCCCCCTCCTTGAAAAAGGAGGGGACATTCCCGCTGGCCGTGGTGTGGATTTAATTCGACTTTTATTTATGTCGCCAAAGAAAAATATAAGAAATGGGTATCATCGCCGTTGCTTTTGCGTTACGCCCTGAAACTCTTCAGCTCCAACCCTGATATTTCCCGGTAGTGTTAAGCTTTGAGGGTTTTCTTCTCAAGTCCAAAAACGTAAGTTTCACATTCATTTCTTAAAGTGCATACAGGAAGTGTGCGCTTTCCGGAACTTCGGGCCAATACGAAGCCCTGCTACCTTGGCGCCGGATCCGGATACAGAAAGGCCACGGCGCGAGACGCCCGCAAGTGGATTTGATATTTCACGCCACGGAGGCGAATCCGCTGGTGGCCTTATAGACGTTTGCTATCCTTGTCTGGGGCTCGGGCTTTGGCTCCGGCTTGGTCTCGGTTTTGGCGGCGGCCTTGGCGGTGGCCGGGGTGAAACCAAAACCCGCCTCTTCCTTGGCGGCCCCCATCTTGACCTGCTTTTGGATGGTGAGCTGATTCCTGCTGGGTTGGGCGGTAAGGGTAAGCCTCTGGATCATGTCGGTCTTTGCGCCGGCGAAACCCAAAACTTTAGCCTCCTTAAGGCTCTCTTGGAGCTTCAACGTGTCCCTCGAATAATATATGCCTGTGGTCTTCTTCTCACTCTCAACGGGTAACATATCCCGACCCTCCACCTTCAAAACCTCGCGGTCTTGATATTGGCAGTGAAAGGCTCGGCTGGCGTTACGCCAGTCAACCCATCTCGATACTGTCAGTTACGTTTTATACCGTCCAGCCCCCCAAGTTATTGTCTCCTGATATCTAATCTACTCGCCGCGCGGGTTTCATGTCAACATTCGCGTCCCCTTGGTGGTTTCTCAGTTTGAATCTCAAATAATGGACAGATCCTTCACTTCGCTTGCGCTTCGTTCAGGATGACAATGTTATCAACGGCTTTTATATTGTCATTCTGAGCGTAAGTGAAGAATCTCCCCTATGCTTTCAAACTGGGACACTACCATCCCAGTACCGTAGCCGGTTAAAAACCGATTCCCATTATAAACAAGTACCTCTGGCCACCCTCGCTTCTGGCTCCGGCGAAGGTGAGCCCGTTAGGCTGGCTCAACCGGAAGTCCACCACGTTGCCGTCCAGGAACGAAAGCCGTGCGTTATCGTAAAATTCCAGCGACATGTTTATCGAATTGGCTGGGGATACCCACAGTTTCATACCGAATATCCTATCGCCCGAGCTTGAGGCCCCGCTGGCGGATTTGGCGAAATATACCGTGGAAACCTGCCCCTCTTTTTCATAAAGGCTTATGGGATTTGAGAGAGGATCCAGGAATTCCTTCACCATCACCACCGGCCTTAGATAAAGCATCATTCTGGAGAGGGCCACATAGGTTTCCGCCCGGGCCCAAGACTCGAAAGCCGACTGTTCCTCCAGCGATACCGGCCTCCCCGAAGGATCCATCCCGACATCGTTCATGCTGGAGGTAACCGACGTCATGTGGGTGAAATTTTTCTGCCACAGCCTGTAAGTGTCCGGCTCGGCGTTGTCCGGGAATAGGCTTAGATGTATTATTTCTTTCCAGGATAGGGCGGAATTGCCCTCGCCAGAGGCCACGGCGCCGCTTTCAGAGATTTCCGCAGAGCCTTCCGTGATGCGGGAAATGGGGGTATCAACAGAGGCGCCGGGCTTGGTTTCAGCATAGGAAACGCCAGAGAAAACAACGATTATCCCCATCGTTGCCGCCAGCAATATAAATCCCCTTACGGGGGGCGCGCCGTCTATATAAAGCCCTCTCATCATCAGCGCCACTCCTTACATATAATATGACGCCTAACGGGCTTAAATGAAAGGACGTTCCGGGAATTAAATCACTCCCCGGGTTCTTCGTCCAACCCCTTGCTTATCACAGACATAAGGTCATTGATGGGCACCAGTTTCTGGGCGCCGGACTCCATGTCTTTAACTGTTACGGAGTTTTGCTTCAATTCATCCTCGCCAAGGATGATCACCATCATGGCGCCGGACCTGTCCGCCTTGCGGAACTGGCTCTTCATGCTACCCCCGTCGAATCCCCGTTCCACTCGGTATCCGTTGGAGCGCAGGCGGTGGGAAAGCTCGAAAATCTTCATCCCGGCCTCCGGGGACATGGGGATCATGTAAACGTCCGGCCGCATGTCGTAATATTCCGCCGCCCGTTCCCGGGCCTCTTCCCCCAGCAGGCTTACAAGCCGCTCTATACCTATGGCGAAACCTATGGCGGGCGTGGGGGGGCCGCCGAATTGGGCCACCAATCCGTCGTACCGCCCGCCACCGGCCACGGCGCTTTGAGCCCCCAGCCGGTCAGAAGTCACCTCAAAGGCGGTGCGGTTATAGTAGTCCAGCCCGCGCACGAGCCGGTTGTCCATGAACACCGGCAGTTCCAGGTCCCTTAAGGGTTTGCGGACACCTTCCAGATGTTCCTGGCAGGCTTCGCACCGGAACTGGTCTATGGTGGGCGCGTCTGCGGTGGTGGTTTTGCACTTTTCCGATTTGCAGTCCAGCGCCCGTAACGGGTTGCGTTCCACCCGGCCCTGACAGTTGTCACAAAGATGGGCCGACCGGGCTGAAAGGAACTCGTAAAGCGCCTGGCGGTATTTGGGGCGGCACTCGGAGCAACCCAGCGAGTTGAGCGACACTTTAAGCCCCGTTACGTTCAGCTCCGTGAAAAAATCCATGAGCATCATTATCATTTCCGCGTCCGCCGCCGGGTCCGCCGAGCCGAACGCCTCCGCTCCTATCTGGTGGAACTGGCGGAACCTGCCCGCCTGGGGCCGTTCGGCGCGGAACATTGGGCCCATGTAATAAAGCTTCGTCACCCCAGGCTGGGCGCCCATATTGCGCTCCACAAAGGCCCGGGCGATGGATGCCGTGCCCTCGGGCCGCAGGGTCAAAGATTCCTCCCCCCGGTCAAGGAAGGTGTACATTTCCTTCTCCACAATGTCCGACGTTTCCCCGATGCTTCTGGAGAAAACCTCGGTCTTCTCGAAAACGGGGGTGCGGATCTCCTGGAAATTATAAAGCTCGAAAATATCCATGGCGGCGTCTTCCACCATCCGCCACAGGGGAATGTCCGCCGGTAAAATGTCTTTTACGCCCCGAACGCTTTGAATCGTTGTCTTGTCGCTTTTCACTGATGCTTTCCAGTTGTCGATGAAACACTCCATTCTGAGCCTCATCGCTCCCCGGCGCAACGTTTTTATGGCGCCCCGGCCCTCCTTTGGCGGGGCTTATTCTATGATGACCGGGGGAAGGGGAGTGTCCTGCCCGGCCACTTCGAAAGGTATGCCATGGCCGCCAAGGGTCTCTTCGCCCATCTGCCGGGCCAGCGCCGGGTTGTTGTTCACTTTGGAAAGATGGGCCAGTATCACCCGTTGCAGGCTGGCGCGGCGGATTTTAGCCAGCAGTTCGCCGCAGGCCTCGTTGGAAAGGTGTCCTGTGCGGGAGGCTATCCTTTGTTTAAGAGCCCACGGGTATGGGCCGGCCTTGAGCATCTCGATGTCGTGGTTGGATTCCAATACCACACAATCCACATTCTTAAGCTTGTCCTCCACCAGCATGTTCGGGGCGCCCAGGTCCGTTACCACCGCCGCCGAAGCCCCGTTTAAACGGAACACGAACCCGCAGGGGTCCGCCGCGTCGTGGGGGATGGAAAACGGGCCCGCCTCCACCCCCCCCACGTCTATTTTGTCGCCATGGGAGAAATAAACCACCTCCGGAACCTTGCCCAGGAATGGCTGTATGGCGGCGTGAGTGCCCCGGTTTGCGAATAACGGGATTTTCAGCGCCCTGCAAACAACCCCGGCGCCTTTGGAGTGGTCGGTATGCTCATGGCTTAGAACAACCCCCTTGATGAGCAGTGGATTTATCCCGGCGTGATGGAGTCTTTGTTTGATGTCTTTTAACGAGAACCCCGCGTCCAGCAGAAGGCCGCCTTCCTCGCCGCCGATGAAGACAGAGTTCCCCGACGAGCCCGAGCCCAGAACGCAAACGCGGAGCATTTATTTCGTTGTTTTTCGATAACTTTGGAGCTGTAGGTAAAGACGCACAATTCTCAGTTTAAAGACATACTCGCCCTTAATTTCACCCTTTCCGATAACATTAAGCTTTTGCATTCGCTGTAAAAAATTATTAAACTTTCTCTTTTCCGACTCAGTCAGATCCGAAACTTCAGATTTAATGAAGCTCATTGAATGTGGATCCAGCCTTGCTATTTTTGCGAGGATTGAATGATAGTCGCCACTACGTATCGCCTTATACACTTGCTGATCCACATATTTTTTCCCCACTTCATCCGCCGCCGCTAAAACAGCATCCGCCGCATCAATTTCGCTAATAACACCATCTTTGTCGATCCAGAAAGCGGCGTTACCAATTAAGTGCATGATTTTGGGGAATCCAGCTGAAAACCTGATGAGAAATTCCATGGCGCTTTCTTCTATACTGATTTGTACTGACTGAAAGGCCTTTACGAAGAAATTTCTCATTTCATCTTCGGTCATGGGCGTTATCTCAACCACATCAAAAATACGCGCCACAGGTTCGTGATTACGAATCAATTCACGCCTACGTTCCTCAACCCCACATAGCATTAGTAACAGGGGTAACGATGGGCGGTTTATTGCGTTTGTATCCCAAAAACCCTTTATGAAATGAGCGAACTGAGGGTTGTCCGCTATCCCGTTGATTTCATCTAATACAAGAAAAACCCCTTTTGTATTGGCGGATTCATTAAGTTTGCGATTTACTTCGTTGAGAAAATTTAGCATCCCCATATGGCCTGCCAAACCTGGAGCATCGCTTTTTATAGTTTCCAAATTAAGTGTTATGCCAAACAGGCTCTGTTTTCCAATATATTTAGCAAACCAGTTTTTTATCGCCTCGGCGCGGGTGGGATTAAGCGCGCCGGAAAGAGTTGTGGCTTTCAATACGGCGTATGCGACATCGTCCATGCTTTTACAACCGCCAAGAGACACATAAATTCCGTGCAAACCGTGATCTTGCGCCGACCAGCGCTGAACAAAATCGGCTATGGAGCTTTTTCCAATGCCATACTCGCCTTCAACAAACATAGCCACTGGTTTGCCCAGCTTGACTTGCCCAACCCCGCGTTCCATTATCCGCTGTATTTGTTCCGCTCTACCTACGAACAAATCGGCGGGGACAGGTTGGTCCGGATAAAAGGGGCTCTTACCTTTTGTTTCAAGAGAAGCCATCGTCTATCCCTCCATAACAAGCAGGTGGTACAGCAGGGGAACCATTATCTCGTGATGGCCGGTTATGGATATGCCCCGGCCCGCGCCCTGGATGGGGCGGTTTACCACATTCACCGCCGGGCGGTAATGCTGGATCATGTCCATGTTCACCGTGGCGAACTGGCTTACGTCATGCCCCAGGTTGCGCGCCGCCGACAGGGCTTTTATGAAAACCTCGGGCAGTAGCACCGACGAGCCCACGTTCAGGTAAACCCCGCCGCCGCCCAGTTCCGCCACCACGCCGGTGAACAGTTTAAAATCGTTAAGCGTGGCCAGGCCGGTTATGGCCCCGTCCACATTGGGGTGTATATGCACGATGTCCGTCCCCATGGCCACATGCACGGTGACCGGTTTTTTAAGCCGCCAGCCCGCCGATAATAACGACACGCCCGCGTTGGGCATGTTTCCCTCGGTGATGTAGCGGCCCAGCGCCTCGCCCAGGCCGGTGGCGCCATCCACATGGTTTTTCAGCGCCCCGTTGAAATGCTCCGCCGTCTCCTCCACCATGCCGAACCGGCCCTCTTTTATCTCCACCGCCACGTCTTCCGATGTCTGGCCGTGGAACGCTATCTCCAGGTCGTGCACGGCCCCGGCGCCGTTGAGCGCGATGGCGTCCAGAACGCCCCGTTCCATAAGGTCTATCAGGATTGGCGTGAGGCCCACTTTTATAACATGCGCCCCCATGGCCAGAACCACCGGTTTGCCCGCCTTTTTGGCGTTTTTTATCAGCGAGGCCACCTCGCGGATGTCTTTTGCTTTTAAAATGGCGGGGAACAAATCGCTCAACCTGCCGCTTTTTTTGTATTTGCCCAGGTCTGCGAACATGGAGGTGTTGACAAGGCTCTTCCGCTCCTTGATAGAGCAGGATTTTATTTTGGAAAAATCCGCCGGTTTATAACTGTACCTGTCCTGGGCCATCTATTTCACCGCCACAAGGTAAACCCTGTTAAAAGACAGGCCGATAAGCCCGTCCGCCTCCGCCTGGGATTCGAAGGACTTTCTAATAATATCCCAAAATTTCTCCACGTATGAACCGTAGAACTCCCGGGAGTAACAATCCTGGTTGAGATAGGCCATGGCCGCGCCGGAGGCGAACACTTGTAAAGCCTCCTCCGGGGTGGAGCGCCGGGTGTCTTGCGCTATCCTGCAAAACGCCACGTTGAAACCAGCGTTCTCAAAAAGCCCTTGATAAGCCTGTACGGTTTCCAGAAAAAGCCATGGATTTTTAAACGCGGCGTAAGTGGCGGAAGTTTCCGGATGTTTTTCCACTTCCCTCACCGCCCTTATTATAGCGGGGCAAAACACTTTTTTGGCCGGGCTTTGCATGGCCACCCTTCCACCCGGGCGGAGCGCGGCGTAAAAACCGCTAGCCGCTTTATCAGCGTCCACCACCCACTGGAAGGCGGAGTTGCACAGGACCACGTCGAACTCTTCGCGGTAATCCAGCCCTTCGGCGCTTTTCAATACCCATGTCACGCCGGAGCCCGCCAAATTTTTCCGCGCCTCTTCAATCATTCCCGGCGACGGGTCCACCCCAACCACACGCCCGCCGCTTTTTTCTTTGGCGAGCCTCGTAAGGAACCCTGGGCCGCATCCCACATCCAGAACATCCTCGCCGGGCTTGATGTCCGCCAAATCGAAAAGGGCGCGGGCGGAATCTTTCTGAACAAGCCCGTTGGCGTCGTAGGTGGCGGCGATGGCCGAGAAATCCATTACGAGTCCTTTTTATATTTTCCCACGATGTGGTTTATTATCCCAGTGGTGGAGCGCCCCTCCATGAGCGGCACTATCACCACTTTGCCGCCCCGTTTTTCCACCACGTCGCGCCCCACAACGGTGTCGGGAGTGTAGTCACCCCCTTTTACAACGATGTCCGGCTGGACGGCTTTAATCAGGTTCAATGGGGTGTCTTCGTTGAACAGTGTCACCGCGTCCACGCATGAGAGGGCGGAAAGGACTTTTAAACGGTCGTTCTCATTCATCAACGGCCGGTTTTTTCCCTTAAGCTTGCGCACCGAGCTGTCGGTGTTCAGCCCCAGTATCAGGACATCCCCGGCGGCCCGGGCCTTGAAAAGATAGTCCACATGCCCCGCGTGGATTATGTCGAAACAGCCGTTGGTGAACACCACGGTCCTTCCCTCGCCCCTGGCCCTTTTGGCGAAAGCGGCGGCCTCTTTTCTTGTCATGGCTTTCAGCGAGCCGGTGGGCTCCGGCGAGAGCCGCCTTAGCACCTCGTCTTTGGCCACGGCCTTGGCCCCCACATGCCCCACCTCTATGGCGGCGGCCACGTTGGCCACCTTGGCCGCGTCCTCCAGCGTATGCCCCGCGAAGAGCATCACCGCCAACGCGGCTATAACCGTATCCCCCGCGCCGGACACGTCGAACACCTCCAGCGCCTCCGCGGGCAAATGGACTCCCCGCCCGCGGCGGTGGAAAACGGTCATCCCTTCCTCGCCCCGGGTGATGAGGATGTGTTGCGCCTTTGTTATCTCAAACAGCCGTTCGGCGGCTTGCCGGTAATCGTCCTCGTCTTTTATGTCCACCCCGGAAGCCAGCGACGCCTCTTTCCTGTTGGGGGTGATTATGGTGGCGCCCCGGTATTTGGAATAGTCGCGCCCCTTGGGATCCACAACCACCATCTTGCCGGAGGCCCGGGCCAGGGCTATGAGCTTCTCTAAAAACTTGTCCGGCAGGGCGCCTTTGCCATAGTCCGAAATAATGAGCCCGTCGCATTTACCAATGTTTGCGCGGATCCGGGCCAGCATCTTTTCCATGGCATCCGGCGGGGCCGTGTGCCTGCGCTCCCTGTCCACCCTTAACATCTGCTGACGCATGGCCATGAACCGCGTTTTGGTGGTGGTTGGGCGGGTTTGGTCTATCACTAGGCTTTCGGATGGGATCTTCCGCTTCTTCAAAAGGCCGCGCAAAGCCTGTGCCGCGCTGTCCTTGCCTACCAATCCCACCAGCCGCGCGTCGGCCCCCAGCGCCGCCGCGTTGGCCGCCACGTTGGCCGCGCCGCCCAGCAGTATCTCCTCCCCGGTGATCTCCAGCACCTGGGCCGGGGCTTCCGGCGATATGCGCTCTATGACGCCGCGCACGTAGATGTCCAGTATCACATCCCCCACCACCATCACCCGGGGCGGGCGCATGGAGGCCAGGGCTTCGTACAGTCTCTGGTTCATGGCGGAAATTCCCTAAATGTCCTCGTTGTCGGAAAAAGAGTAATACCGCCCGTCGCCGAAAACTATGTGGTCCAGCACTTTTATGTTCATCAGTTTTCCCGCGCTTACAAGGCGTCTTGTCAGGTTTATGTCGTCATCGGAAGGCTCCGGGTCGCCGCTGGGGTGGTTGTGCATGAGTATCACCGCCGAGGCCGCCTCGCGGATGGCCGGGGCGAACACTTCCCGCGGCTCCACTACTGCGGCCGCAAGACCACCTTCGGATATGGTGACGGTCTTCACTATTTTATTCCTGGTGTTCAACAGCGCCACCCTGAAAACCTCTTTCTTCAGGTTTTTCATCTGCGGAAGATAGATGTTGGCCACGTCCTCGCTGGCCCTCACCGGAGAGGAAATGGCGTTTTTAGAGGCGCCGGAAAACCTTCTGCCCAGTTCCAGCCCCGCTTTAACTGTTATGGCCTTAACAGGCCCGATGCCGCGAACCTTGCGGATCTCTTCTATGGAAGCCGACTCCAGCCCGGAGAGGTCCTCGAACTTTTTCAGAAGGTCCCGGGCCAGGTCCATGGCGTTGCGCTCGCCGGAGCCGGAACCTATGAGAATGGCCAGAAGCTCCGAATCCGAAAGGCTGGAGGGGCCGTTGGTCATCAGTTTTTCCCGGGGCCGGTCGCTCTCCGGCCATTGCTTGATGGCTTCCTTGAGGATGTATTTTCTTTTTCCGGGCGCGGGCATTTTTTCCAGCTAACCTCGGTCAGGCCGTTTTGTGGCCCAACTCCGCCATGAAATATTCTATCGTCTTCAGCAGGCCCTCTTGCAGGCTTACCTTGGGCTCCCATTTTAACAGCTCCCGGGCGCGGGTGATGTCCGGCTTTCTCTTCTTGGGGTCGTCCTTGGGAAGTGGGTTATGGATTATCTTGCTCTTGGAGCCGGTGTACTCGATTATCAACCGCGCCAGCTCGAGAATTGTGCGTTCGCTGGGATTGCCGATGTTTACAGGGTCCGGCCCCACGTTGGTAAGAAGCAAACGGGTGATGCCCTCCACCAGGTCGGTAACGAAACAGAAAGACCTGGTCTGCCCGCCGTCGCCATACACGGTGATGTCCTCGCCGCGCAAGGCCTGGCATACGAAATTGGCCACCGCCCGGCCGTCATCAAGCCGCATCCTGGGGCCGAAGGTGTTGAATATCCTCAGTAGCCTCACGTCCAGCCCCCGGGCGCGGTGATAGGCCATAGTGGCCGCCTCGGAGTACCGCTTTGCCTCGTCGTAACAGGAGCGTGGGCCGATGGGGTTGACGTTGCCCCAGTAATCCTCCCGCTGGGGATGGATGTCCGGATCCCCGTACACCTCCGAAGTGGAGGCCACCATGAACACCGCCTTGTTCCTGTCCGCCAGCTCCAGCGCCGCGTGGGTGCCCGCCGAGCCCACCAGCAACGTCTCGATGGGGTGGCGCAGGTAATCCGGCGGCGATGCGGGGGATGCGAAATGAAGCACATAGTTGAACCGGCCTGGGATGCCCGAAAGCCCGGCGGAAACGTCGGCCTCTATAAAAGAGAACCGGGGGTCGGTTATGTGCGCGATGTTCTTGGGCGAACCCGTTATAAAATTGTCCACGCACACCACCTCGTGCCCTTCCGAAAGGAAACGCTCGCAAAGGTGGGAGCCAATGAAACCGGCCCCGCCGGTGATAAGAGTCCGTGGCATCGGGTTATTCCTTTCAGCCTCTGCCTATGCAGTAATATTCGAACCCGGCGGATTTCATCCGCTCGGGGTCATAGATGTTCCTCCCGTCGAAAACCACGGGGGTCTTGAGGATCTTTTTAAGCCGTTCCATGTCCAGCAGGCGGAACTCCCTCCATTCGGTGATGGCCAGGATGGCGTCCGCCCCGTCGGCGGCGTGATAGGCGTTATCACAATAATCCACCTGCGGAATGATGCGCCGGGCGTTTTCCACGGCCACGGGGTCGTAAGCTTTCACGGTGGCGCCTTTTTCCAGAAGGATGCGGATTATCTCCACCGATTTGGCCTCGCGCATGTCGTCGGTGTCCGGCTTGAAGGCCAGCCCCAGCACGCCGAAAACCCGGCCTTTTACGCCGCCGAACCGTTTCTCTATCCTTTCGACGAACCGGTCGGCCCGCTCGTCGTTCACTTTAAGCGTCTCCCGGAGCATTCCGAACGCCACCCCCAAAGCCCCCGCCGTATGTACCAGCGACGCCACGTCCTTCGGGAAACATGAGCCGCCGAACCCCAGCCCGGCGTTCAAAAACTCCCGGCCTATGCGCCGGTCTGCCCCCACGCCCTTGGCCACGTCGGCCACGTTGGCCCCGGCTTTCTCGCAGATGTTGGCTATCTCGTTAATGAAGGATATCTTCACCGCAAGAAATGCGTTGGAGGCGTATTTTATCAGCTCCGCCGAGGGCACGTCCGTAACTATCACCGGAGCCCCCAGGTTGTAGTAAAGCTCCATAAGCTTCATGGCCACGTGCTTGGAGGGGGCGCCTATTATCACCCTGTCCGGGTTCAGCGCGTCGGCGATGGCCGAGCCTTCCCGCAGGAACTCGGGATTGGACACCACGTCGAACTCGGCGCCGGGTTTGGCCGTCTGGCTTACAACCCTACGCACCAGGTCGCCAGTGCCCACGGGCACCGTGCTTTTATTGACGATGACCTTGTAGCCGTTGAGCTGTTCGCCTATGAGCCGGGCGGCGCTTTCCACATATGAAAGGTCCGTTTCCCCGTTTTCCTTGGGGGGCGTGCCCACGCAGATGAAGACTATTTCGGCCCATTTCACGGAGCCGCCGATGTCTGTGGTGAAAGAGAGCCTGCTCTCATCCATGTTCCGCCGGACCATCTCTTCGAGCCCCGGCTCGTATATGGGCATCACCTTTTTGTTTAGCGAGGCCACCTTCCGCCCGTCTATGTCGGCGCAAGCCACCTCGTTGCCCAGGTCGGCGAATACGGCTCCGGTGACAAGCCCCACATACCCGCTTCCAATAACGCAAATACGCACTATTCCCTCTCAGCGAAGCAATGAAAACAAGCGGCTATTATAAACCATGCGGCCCTGTTTCAAAGGGAAATCACCTAGCCGCAGGCGCTGGGCCGGGTTGTTTACCGGTCAGGCCGGGATTGCGTGGAGCGCCCCCTGGTAACCGCCATAATGGTGTTGATTAAAAACAACCCGACAGCCGCCGCGTTGGCCGCTCCGCCAAGGGTCAGCCAGCCGGGCGATTCCAGCATGTCGCCGGCGATTCTGGCCGCCAGCGACGCTTGCATCAGCGCCAGGTGGAAGTAGAAAACAGGCGAGTAGGGCACGGCCACGTTTAAAATGGCGGGGAAAATTATGGGCGCGTGGCCGAATATCATGCCGAAAACAAAACCCAGGAACACGCAATGCAGGACGGCGTCATATAAAAACCCGGCGGGCCATTCCGGGGCGGCCAGGGCCAAGGCGCCGCCCAGGGCCAGCCAGAAATAACCGGTGAGCACGCATACCGCCACGAAACGGGTGAGCCCGGTCATTTTCACCGTGTTCCGCGCTATGTCGAACCGCATGAGCCATAAAGCCGTTCCGATCATTCCAGCCCCGGCGATTTTCACACCGGCGGCGGGCGTGAAGACGCTCACCAAAAGCCCCAACAGCAAAACGGATGTCGCGGCGACGAAAAGGACGTTCACGAATCCTTCCGGAAGGCGCATGCGGGAAAGCTCCAGCCGCTCCCCGGCTATGGTGAGTATCAGGAACCCGGCCCAGAAAAGGGCGGCGATGGACAGGGGATGGCCGTCTAGCCAAAGCAGGTTGCCCGCCGCCCAAAGCGCCGCCCCAATCCCCATCACCCCCGTGGCCATGGAGGACTGGATCCGCAGAATCGCCCCGTACACCGCAACCAGTCCCAGACTGCCAAAAAGTATCAGAAGCTGGCCGCCGGTTATGGAGATGTTGAACAAAATCGAAAGCCCGCCCAAACCGGTAATTACAGGTGGCAGATAGCCAGGGATTTTCCCGAAAGCCACCGCCCGCTCCAGCCCTATCACCACTCCAAGGAAGCCGCATACCATCAGCGGCCCGTGGTATTCCGCCAGTTGGTAGGCGCCTTGCGCGGGAATTGGAAGCCCCAGGCGGAGCAGTCCGCCAAGAATCCCCGCGACCAGCGTAAACATCCCCACCGCCAGGATCGGCAGGCGGCGGAACGATATTTGGCTCATTACCGGCCCCTTTAGTCCACCCCAAGGCCAAGTTTATTCCGCGCTTCCACGGTCATCATGGCCGGGCTCCAGGGCGGATCCCACACCAGAAGCACGCTAACCGATTTGGCCTGGGGGAAAGCGCTCCGGAGGGCGGACCGCGCCTGGCCCTGGATCATGTTCCCCATGGGGCATGCGGGGGATGTCATGGTCATTTCCACCACGATATCTCCATCCTTGTCTTCGGCGTTGTAAACCAGCCCCATGGACACCACGTCCAGCCCCACTTCGGGGTCTATAACCCCGGTTAGATATTTTAATATCGCTTCGTCTTTTGCCATAACAACCTCCACCGAGCCATCCTTAAAATTTAATATATGCCCATGGAGGGGCGTGGGAGTATGACAATAGGCATTTTTGGCGCGGGAACGCTGGCGCCGGGCCGGGTCAGATTATGGTGGGCTTGCCGGTGTTCCACCGGCCGCATTTCGCGCACCGGCCGAAAATGCCCCGCTCCACATGGCCGCAGGCGGAGCAGATATGGATGAAAAGCCCGTCGGCCTCCGCCTCATAAGCTTTGTCCAGGGCCGCCAAGGCCCAGTCCACATTATTCTCGCCGCGCCTGATACGGGCCCGGATGAGGTGGCTGAAAGTGCAGTCGGCAAGCGCCCCTTCTATGTGGTCGAGGGCGTCCCTGGACCCGGCCGGATCGCCCGAACGCAGGCGGACGTCGGCCATCATAAGGTTTATGGTGTCCTCATCGTACAGGTCCTGCGCCCTCAAAAGCTCCTCTTCGGCCTCGCTGGCAAGCCCCTCCTCCAGCAAAGCGTCCACCAGCGAGCGGAGCAGGGCGGGCGACCGTGTGCTTTTAAAACCTTTCCGCAACGTTTTCAACGCTTCGCTCCGGCGGCCCGTCCTGTTGAGCGTGGCGGCAAGCTCGTACACCGCGGGGGTGAAACTTTCATCGGCCCGCAAGGCCGCCCTAAAACCTTCCATCGCGTTGTCGAAATCCCCGGACTTCAGCCTGCCCCGGGCGATCTGGTAGATGAACGCCGCCACCAGCGACCGCTCCTCTTCAGCCCTGTCCACCGGCGCCAGCGCCGCCACCTCTTTTTGTATCTCCAGCGCCTCCTCGTAATTGCCCACGAGCAGGTAGATGTCCCTTATCTTCGCCAGCGGCGGTATGGAGCGCCCCGCCGACTCCCTGCATTCCCGCAGGATGGCCAGCGCGGCGTTGAGGCTTCTGGCGCGGACGTAATCCTCCGCCAGTTCGAGAGCGGCCATGACATTTTCCGGCTCCACCGCCCTGGCGCGCGAGTGCAGTTCTATGGCCTCCGCCAGGTCTCCATCCTCCCTGCGCAGTTTCCCCAGCGCCACAAGGGAGGGGACATGCGCCGGGTCGTGGGCCAGCGCCTTCCTATAAAGTTTTTCGGCGCCGCTCCGGTTGTCCAGCGCCAGGCTCTCCTCGGCGTCTTCCCTCATCTGGCGCACCCGTCCGGCCCGTTTTTCCTGGGCGGATTTCCGCCAGCCGCTTATGGTTTCCAGAATGGAGTCGTAAAAATACAGCGCGAATACCGAAACCACTCCCAGGCAAAAAGAGCCCAGCGAGATTATGGAAAGGTAAGACTGCGCCCTAAGGCCGGGGTAATAGTTCAGCTCCACGGGGCGCGGGTTTAGAAAAGTGATGTAGAGGAAGGCGGCCAGAACCGTGACCAGCAGTAGAAGAAGGCGGATGGGCATAGGTTTTTTAAGCTGGGCCCCTAGCCGCCCTCGGAGGATTCTTTTTCAAGCCTTTCCTTGCACCTTACGCAGAACTGGGCGAACGGCAACAGCTCCAGCCGTTTTTCCGGGATGTCCTCGCCGCATTCCATGCACTGGCCGTAATCGCCGCCGTCTATCCTGGCCAGCGCCTCGTCTATCTGCAACAGGGTCTCATGGCTTTTGCCGCTTATCTCCATGAGCACGCTACGGTTGATGGTGCGGGTGGCGTCGTCGTTTATGTCCGGCACGTCGGAGCCGAACTCCTCGGCGCTGGAGCTTACGGCCCTCTCAAAATCGTCGGCTATGCGTTCCCGCATGGCTACGAGTGTCTGGCGGAACTTGTCCAGTTTTTCCTTTTCCATCTCTCGATTCCCGGAAATTGGCGGCCGCTCCGGCGCCCTGAATTATGGCTGGCGTTCTAGGCCGCTGTTTCAAACGCGAACTCGGCCGCGTCTCCCCATAGCCTGTCCAGCCCGTAATATTCCCTCGTCTCCTCCTGGAAGACATGGACTATCACATCGCCGGCGTCCAGCAAGGCCCACCTGGCGGATTCGTATCCCTCGATGCGGATACTCCGCTCGCCAGAGCCACGCAAAGACTCTTCCACGGCGTTAATAATAGTCTGAACCTGTTGCCTCGATGTGCCGGACGCTATTAAAAAAACGTCAGCCACATCGGATATACCCCTTAAATCCAGCGCAAGGACATCAAGAGCTTTTTTGTCCAGCGCGGAATTATAGCACAACAGCGCTTTCTCGGATAAAGTCAGGGTCATCAATCTCCGTTACCGTTTTCTTCGCCCTCGCCAGCCTCCGCCAGGCCTCTTTCAGAGGGCAACACTTCCTCTTCTATAAGATACCGCTCCACCACGCCGGGCACAAGATACTTTATGGGCTCCCTGGCGGCTATCCTGCGCCTTATGGACGAGGAGGAAATGTCCAGCTGGGTAATCCTTATTACGCGGATGGTTGTCGAAGAGCCCTCCACGCTGTAAACGTCGTCGCCGTCCTCATGGCCCGCGTGGATAATCCTTATGTTCTTGTACATCGCCGACAGGACCCCCTGCAAAACCTCCATCAGCGCCGACGCGTCGTAACCCGGCCTGGCCACCACTATGAAGTTGAGCGTCTTGAGCAGGGTTGGGGCCGAATGCCAGTGGCCGATGTCTTCCATTGCGTCCTGCCCCAGGATGAAATAGACGGACTCGCCGTATTTATCCTTGTAATGGCGCATGGTGTCTATGGTATAGCTGGGGCCGGGCCTGTCCATCTCCACCCTGGACGGGCGGAAAACAGGATTGCCCGCCAGGGCCAGCTCCATCATCCGGTAGCGGCTTTCCTGGTTGAAAAGCTCCTGCTCGTCCTTGTGGGGCGGCCGCGCCGAAAGCACGAAATACACCCTGTCGAGGGCCATCTTGTGGGCCACTTCGTTGGCCGCCACCAGATGACCTATATGTATGGGGTTGAAGGAACCACCCATTACTCCCACTTTCATCGGTTCACCAGTGGTCGAATCACCGCTCAATTTCAAGTATAGCCCTTCGCGCTTATTCCCGCACCTGCCCGTCGCCGTAAACGATGAACTTCTGGCAGGTAAGCTCCTCCAGCCCCATGGGGCCACGGGCGTGAAGCTTCTGGGTGGATATGCCCACCTCCGCCCCAAGGCCGAACTGGCCGCCGTCGTTGAACCGGGTGGAGGCGTTCACCATCACCGCCGAAGAGTCCACCCGGTTCAGGAACTCCTGGGCGGTCTTGTAGTCTGACGTTACGATGGCTTCGGTATGCTGGGAGCCGTACTGGTTTATGTGGTCCAGCGCCTGCTCAAAACCGTCCACCACGCGCACGGCCAGTATCAGGTCCAGGTATTCCTCGGCCCAGTCTTCTTCCGTGGCCGGTTTCACCCCGGGCGCAATGGCCATGGTGGCCGGGCAACCGCGAATCTCCACCCCGGCGGCCTGTAGTTTCTTTATCATGCCGGGCAGGAACGCTCCGGCTATGTCTTTATGAGCCAGCAGGGTTTCCGCCGCGTTGCACACCCCGGGACGCTGGACCTTGGCGTTCATGGTGATATTCTCCGCCATGGCAAGGTCGGCCCCCTTGTCCACATATACGTGGCAAACGCCTTTATCGTGTTTCACCACGGGGATCAGCGAATTCTCGGTGACGAACCGGATAAGCTCATACCCGCCCCGGGGGATGATGATGTCTATATGCTTGTCCATCCGCAAAAGGGCTTTTACAGCCGCCCGGTCTGTAGTGGGCACCAGCTGGATGGAGCCTTCCGGCGTTCCCGCGGCCACCGCCGCCTCTTCCAATATATCGGCGATGGCGATGTTTGAGTTTATGGATTCCGACCCGCCGCGCAGTATCACCGCGTTGCCCGATTTCAGGCAGAGCGCCGCCGTGTCCGCCGTAACGTTGGGGCGGGACTCGTAAATTATTCCCACAACGCCCAGCGGCACGCGCATCTTGCCCACCACCATGCCGTTGGGCCTGCGTTTCATGCCCGTCACCTCGCCCACCGGATCCGGCAGGGCGGCCACTTCCCGGAGCCCGTCGGCCATGGCGGATATTCTTTTATTGTCCAGCTTGAGCCGGTCCAGCATGGCCGGGGACAGGCCGGATTTTGCGCCCGCGTCCATATCCTTCTGGTTGGCCGCTATGATTTGCCCGGCCTTGGCTTCCAGCGCCTCCGCCATTTTTATTAAAGCGGCGTTCTTCACCGCCGTGGAAAGCGTGGCAAGTTTTCTGGACGCCCGCCGGGCGTTTTCGCCCAGGACCAGCAACGTTTCGGGGATGGTTGTTTCCTTGTCCAATTCGGCTATGGCCATGTAAGCTCCCAAGTCTTGATTCGTGTTTCCCGGCAAAAAGCCATAAGAGGATTGTAAGGCATTTTACGGCATGACGCGCCAGAAACTGGAGCCCGCCGGTTTGGCGGAGCCTTCACGGCTTCCGGGGTTGTATAATGGCATGGATATGATTACCGTTCAAAGTCAGCCCTAAACCAAGACGGGAACTGGAGATCGTATAATGATTCATATTGACAGACGTTATTCATCAGATAAAAATATCAATAGAGACGTTATTTGCTCCCCGTTCGACATGTCTAATGGCTGTAAGGCCATTCAACCTCGAACGGGGTTATTTTTTACCCGCCTGCCATGATCACAGAACCAGCGATTAAAAGAGCCACTTGTTTCTTTGATGGGCAAAATCTTTTTCACTGCGCAAAAGAAGCCTTTGAAATAACATGGCCAAGCTTTGACCCTATAAAGCTTTCCATGAAGATTTGCCAGTTGAACCGATGGGAATTAAAAGGGGTGAAGTTTTACACCGGAATCCCAAGCCTCGAAGAAAATAAACATTGGCATCAGTTTTGGACGGCCAAGCTTGCGCACATGGGAAGATCGGGCATACACGCTTTTTCACGCCCAATAAGGAATGGAAGGGAAAAAGGAATTGACATACGCATCGCGCTCGACATGGTGCGACTTGCCCGGCAGGGATCATACGATGTTGCGGTGATTTTCAGCCAGGATCAGGATTTGACAGAGGCTGTGCAGGAAATTAAAGAGCAGGCTGGAGTATCAGGCCGATGGATTAAACTTGTTTCAGCATTCCCGAAAAGTTCATTGTCTAAAAATAAAAGAGGAATCAACAAGACAGATTGGTTCCCCTTTGATTCAATGTTTTACGATGAGTGTCTTGATCCCAAAGACTATCGCCAGATTAAACAATGATGGATAAAACAACAATGGCGCCGTTGTATGGAACGGACAACCGTTGTAAATCATTTGCCGGTACGAAGCCGAGCAGGCCAGAGAAAAACAGACACACGCCCGCACGATGCCAATAAACTCTTACCCGGCCTATTGGGCCAACAAACCGTTGGAACAGCGCGACAAGCTTTTCTACCTGGTGGCCCTGCCCGTGGCGGTGTCGGCGGTGGGGGCCATACCACATCTCATCCAGTTCACCATCACTCCCATGGGGTACCTGCTGAGGATAATGGCGCTCATCTGCTCCGGGTCGCTTATCACCGGCATTCTGGCCTATTCCTTCACCAGGTATCTTTCCCAGCCCAAACTGTGGGGGCCCAACAGGAGCAAATGGCCGGTTGTATGGCATTTCCTGCTTATCTCCATCCCCACGGCCATGCTGGTGGACGGGCCGCAAAGACTGGCCGAACTGGCGATGATCGCCCCCCATCTTCTTACAGAGCGCGTCTGGCCCTATATACTTGGCGTCTCCCTGGGCAGGGCCTTCCTGCTGGCGGGATGGGTGGTGTTCTACGAAAGGCTGGTGGGCGCCGCCCAGGAGGCCGCCGACAGCCACGACCGCGCCTTAAGACTGGAAACCCAGACCCTTAAAAACCTCATCCAGCCCCATTTCCTCCTCAACAGCCTTTCCGCTGTGAGGGCGTATATAGAAGACTCCCCAAAAACCGCCGAGGATATGCTGTTGAACCTCACATCGCTACTCCGGCGGGTCATCCAGTATTCCTCCCGGGAATTGATAACGGTGAAAGAGGAGATGGAGGTTATCACCGATTATGTGGCGCTGATGAACCAGCGGTTCGAGGCGCAGTTTATGTTGCGGGTGGACGGTTACCGGGAAGAGGCCCCCATCCAGATACCGCCGCTCATAATTTTCAACCTGGTGGAGAACTCCTTCAAGCACGGGTTTTCAAGCAGGCGGACGGGGCTGGTGCGAATCACCCTGGAAGCCTCCGAAAAACTGCGGATAATAGTGAACGATGACGGGGTGGAGAGCCAGAACCACGACTCCACCGGCATGGGCGGGCAATACGTCCAGGCCCGGCTGGAGCTTTTGTATGGCGACAGTTTCAGCTTCACCCACGGCAGGAAAGAAGACGGGCATTACGAGGCGGTTGTGGAGATGCCATGGGGACGGGGATGAAAATAGTGATAGTGGAGGATGAACCGGCCGCCGCCAGGCAGTTGAGCCGGATGCTCTCCCGCGCGCCGGGGCTCATAATAGCCGGTATCGATATTTGCCCCACCATCGAAAAGGCCCGGGAGCGCCTGGCCCATCCGCTGGACCTGCTGTTCCTGGACCTCAACGTCATGGGCCAGCCGGGCATGGAGCTTTTGAAAGAGTTCCTCTCCGGCCCCTTCGACACCATAGTGGCCACGGCCTATCCGGAGCATGCCCTGTCCGCCTTCGAGCATGGGGTGCGGGACTATCTTGTGAAACCTTTTTCCCAGGAGCGGCTGGAGCAGGCCCTTTCCCGCGTGCCCGGGCCTTCGCCGGACAAATCGCCAGCCATGACCAGCATATTGATAAAAGAGAAACAGGGGATTGTCCCCGTGCCGGTAGGCTCCATAATCCTCATCCGCTCGGCGGGGGATTATTGCGAGATACATCTGGTGAAAGGCGGGGTGAAGCTTTGCTCCCGCGGGCTTGATTTTTTAGAGCGGCGTTTGCCGGAGGATTTTATCCGTGTCCACAGGACAGCCATTGCGCGGCTTTCCCGTATAAAAAGCATGAAGGTGGAGCAGGGGGGCAAATACACCCTCACGGTGGAGGGCATCAACGATCCCACCCCCGTGGGAAGAAAGTATTACAAAGAGCTAAAAGAGCGGTTGGGGGAGGATTTGGCGTAAAAAAAGCGCTCCGTGACTCCCAGGAAATCCCCATTCCCCGGCTTTTTTAATGTCCATCACGGAGCGCGCCACAATGTCTTAGGATGCAGGGCCATTACGCCTTGTATCCTGAGCATAAGATAATACTGCGGATTTCAACTTGCAATACCGGTTTCGGCGAATGGAACCAATCGTCGGCGAACGGCAATAACCGGCAAGGTGACGCGGACAGTTGTCCAGCTATCCGGCGTAGTTTGGAGCCGGTCTTAACGCGCAGTCTAACGGGCGACCCTGAACGAATGGAACTCTCCGGTGGCGTTTTCCCATACCACTTTCACGTCGGAAACCCTGGCCGATGGCGGGCCTCTCCACAGCCACGCCACAAGCTTTTCCACCTTGTCGCTGGGGCCTTCGCACAACACTTCAACGGCGCCATCCGGAAGGTTCCGCACCCGGCCGGTGAGCCCTCCTATGCGGACAGCCTCGTCCGCCGTGGTGGCCCGGAAGAAGACCCCCTGCACAATCCCATACACAACGGCGCGCGCCCTTACGTTTTCCATTAGGCCATTATATGGGCTTTCACGGATTTGAGCATGCGTCCGGGTTTTTTGGTGGTGTCCCAGTTTGAATCTCAAATAATAGACAGATCCTTCACTTCGCTTGCGCTTCGCCCAGGATGACAATGTATCAACGGCTTTTATATTGTCATTCCGGGCGTAAGCGAAGAATCTCCCCTGTACTTTCAAACTGAGACACGACCGGTTTTTTTGATAGACCGCCCGGCGGCTTTTGCTATAATACCCCTTCACCAAAAATCCGGCCCACCACGGGCCGGATGGCTTTTTATATGCCCTGGTGGTGGAACTGGTAGACACGCCATCTTGAGGGGGTGGTGGGGAGACCCGTTTCGGTTCGAATCCGAACCAGGGCACCAATTTCCCAAAGCGGGCCCGCGGCCTTGCCAAATCACCACAAACCCCGCCATTATAAACATCATGGCTATCATCTCGGCCTCCCGGCGAACCGACATCCCGGCATTCTATGGGGACTGGTTCATGGACAAGGTCCGCAAAGGCCACTGCATGGTGGTGAACCCCTTTAATGGCTCAGCCACAACGGTGTCCTTGAAAAAAGAGGATGTGGACGGCATCGTGTTCTGGTCCCGCAACTACGCCCCCATGCTCAAAAACCTGCGGGCGCTATATGGCATGGGATACCGGTTCTACTGCCAGTGCACCATGCTCGATTACCCAAGATTCCTGGATCCGGCCACGCCAGCGCCGGGGAAATCCGCCAGGATAGCCCATTCTATCCGCTCGGAATTCGGCCCCCGTTCCGTGGTGTGGCGGTACGACCCGATCCTTATCACCGCCAAAACGGATTTTCGCTGGCATCTTGAGCGGTTTAAACGTCTGGCCAAATCGCTGGAAGGCGCCACGGACACCTGCGTGATTTCATTCGTGGACTGGTACAGGAAGCTGGACAGGAACCTTAAACCGGTCCTGGCCGCCAATGACGCCAGTTTGATTGGTGTTCCGCCAGAGGAAATGGCCGCGCTGGCGCAAGAAATGGCCGGGGCCGCCGGGAATCACGGCATGACCCTCGAAAGCTGTTGCGAGCCTGGGCTGGCCCCCATGATAGGCAAAACCGCATGCATTGATATAGATAGGCTGTCTGATGTGACTGGTAAGGATTTAACGTCCATCCCCAAAAAACCCACCCGGCCCGCCTGCGCCTGCGCGGAATCAAAAGACATCGGCGCTTACGACACCTGTGTGATGGGTTGCGCCTATTGTTACGCCAACCGCTCCCGGGCCGCAAGCTTCATTAACAGGCGCGCCATCAAACCGGAAGACATTTCCCTCTCGCCGCAAGCCCGCGCCAAATAAAAAAGACCGGCGTTTTGAGGCGCCGGCCTTTTTAAAAAGCGTCGCTGAAAAAACTAGATGAACTTCTTCACGTTCATGGATTTCTTCAGCTCTTTAATGAACTCCTGCACCTTGACGGTAGCCTGCTGGTTCTTAAGCTTCGACTCGATGGGGGCCTTGGCTTCCTCGAAGCTCACAACCCCCGCCGGGCGCTTCTCGTCCACCTTTATGATGTGGTAGCCGAACTTGGTCTCCACCACCGCCGAAAGCTTGCCGGCCTGGGTGTCAAACGCCGCCTTCTCAAACTCCGGCACCATCATGCCCCGGCTGAAGAACCCAAGCTGGCCGCCGTTTTTGGCCGTGCCCGGGTCGTCGCTTTCGGCCATGGCAAGCTTGGCGAAATCGGCCCCGTCCTTAAGCTTCTTCTCTATGGACTCTATCTTCTTTTTCGCCTTGTCTTTGGAGGCCTGGTCCGCCCCGTCAAACTTGGCCAGTATGTGGGAGGCGCGGGCCATTTCTTTGCGCTCAAACTCCATCTGGTTCACGTCGTAGTATTTCTTCACTTCCTCCGGCGTCACCTTCACGGCGCTTAACACGTTCTTGTCCAGCATGGCGCGGATGCGCAAGCCGCGGGTTATCTCCCTGCGGGCGTCATCCTCGGTCATCCCCTGTTCCTGGAGCATCTTCTTAAAGGCGCCTTCTTCCTTGAACTGGCCTTTTATATGCGCCAGGCTCTCTTCCACCTTGGCGGAGTCAACCTGCACGCCGTCTTTTTCGGCTTTCTGGTAGAGCGACTCGTTGTTGATTATGTTGTCCACAATGGTGTTGCGGATGCCGTCCAGCTTGTCCTTCGTAAGGCTCTGCCCGGTCATTGCGAAGGTTTTCTCCAGCCCCTGCAAGGCGCGCACGAGCACGTCTTTCTTAACTTTCACGCCGCCCACCTCGGCTATCACATCGGGTATCGCCGCGTAATCTATCTTCACCGGCTCCTGCTTTACGGTCTGGGCGCCGGCCTGCTGGCCGTCAAGGGTGAACGCGGGCTTGGGCGCGCTTTCGCCCTGGGCCTGCTGGACGGCCTCCGGGGCGTTATTCCCCGCCAATCCGCCGAAACTTAAGAAAAGCGACCCCCCGATCAACGCCAATACGAGGATAGCCACCAGAAACCTTACCGCCATGTCCTGTTATTTCGCCTCCAAATCAAACCGCGTAATTCAACAATCCTATAAGATACAACAAAGCGGCCCCAAAATGAGGAAAAAGCCTCATCCCGGCTCTAAAGCTCCTCCAGCGAGGCCCGCGCCGCCTTCAAATGCTTCTCCATCCCTTCGGACTCGAAAATGTCCGCCGATTTCCCGTAATGCGCCCGGGCATCGTCTGTTTTCCCTAGGCGCTCCAGGGCCAGCCCCAGGTTGTAATGGCACATTCCCAGCGATGGCCCGTCGCCGGTCTCTTCATATATCGCCAGCGCCCTTTGATGCGAGGCCAGCGCCTCGTCCAACTCCCCAAGGAAATACCGGGCAGAGCCGATATTGCCCAGCGTGTCGGCCAGTGTCTTTCCGGCCAGGCCCGCGCTTTCCAGCGCCAGCGCCTTTAGATAGTTCTCCAGCCCGCGCTTGTGGGCGCCGCCCCGGGAATGGCACAACCCCAAAAGGTTTAACGCCGACGCGGTGGTTTCAGCCTCACCCAGCTTCAACGCCACTTCCAGCGCCTCCTGGGCGAATACAACGGCCTTGGGGAAATCGGCCTCCTCCATCAGCGCCCTTGAAAGCTGTTGGCAAGAGGCTATGTATAATGCGGCGTGGTCCAGCGTTTCAGAAAGCTCCAGGGCCCGCCGGGCTGAATGTATGGCGTCATGGGTTTTCCCCATCTCCAGGGCGCACTGGGAAAACCGCAGGCGGAACGTGGGCGCGTCCGCCATCTCCACCGCCTCGTTGAAAGCCTCGGCGGCCTTGTAAAACTCCCTGGCCCGCATATGGCCCTCGCCCCGGGTAAATGCCGCAAGAGCCTTGTCCGCCTCCGGGGCTTTCAACGCCAAAAGCTCCGCCCGGACCATTTTTAAAGCGTTTTCCATATATGGGATTTCCCTTTCCGCCCCGGCGCGCCCAGGGGCGGGTTCCTGAAAATTAAAGGTGGAGCCAGATCTATAGCTCCATGGGGGAGCCTAAAATTGGCTCCAGCGCCAGCTCCATGTAAAACTTGTTCCGCTTGGCCGTGGTGAAAGAGACCCTTACGCACTCAAGGTCCCTGGGCTCCTTGGCCACCATGGAAAGCGCCACCGGCACCGTAATGGGCACCACCGCGGGGATATTCGCCCTGGCCGACAGGTCGTAGATATCCTGCACCATGGTCCTGCATTTGCCGATTATCTGGTTGGTCATCTCGCCGATGTTGTTGCGCACCTCGTCGTTGCCGTAATGGGTGGGTATGTCCTCTTTGGAAAGGCCCATCCGCGTAAGGGAGTCCTGCACCAGCTCAAGGGCCGTCTCCCCCTCGAAGTTAAGCACCATGATGCCGCTATAGTCGCCGGAGAAGGTGACGAACGCCCCTATGGCTCCGGTTATCTGGATGCCGGTTATCTGCATGGCGGTTTTGGAAACATTGATGGGCTTGCCGGTGGAGCCCTGCACCAGGTCCCTCACCGCCCTGGAGAAGATCTTTACGAAATCCAGCGTGCTGGTTTTAGCGAGATTCATATATTTATAGCTTCCGTATGGTTCAAAATTAAAGAATGCATTTTAAAGCCAGGCTAATCCGTTAACAATATCAAAAACCATTTAGCCGGAACCGCGAGGTGGAAAACACCTCGTGTAGCGCCATGTGTCATCCCGGCCAAGCGACAGCGCGAGCCGGGAACAGCGCCTTATTGGGGGGAAAAGCTCAAGCGCCATGTGTCATCCCGGCCAAGCGACAGCGCGAGCCGGGATCCGGGCCTCCAGCGCAAGGGGAGTTGAAGCCCGGATACCGGATTGAATCCGGCATGACACCATTCGCTTCCCCGTGGCCGCCCGACCCCGGTTCCCTCCATAGCTGGGCGACCCGCTACGGTTGCTTATTTTCGCTTCCCCGGGGTCGCCCGACCCCGGTTTCTTCCATCGTTCATTCAGGCGCGCCGCGCCTCCAGGGCAAACTCCCGGCCATCCAGCCATACGCCGTATTTCCCGGCGCTTCCCAGTGGTCGTTGACCACGGATTCCCTCTCCCCACCCTCATAAGGCGGAGTGGCGAGCGCGAAGCCTTACGCCGGGGCGGTTTCCCCGTTACCTTCCCCTGGGTCGCTCCGCCACGGACAATCCTGGCTTCTTGGCCGCCCGGTTGGGCGTACCGAACCGCCGCCATCCAAGACGCATATCACTTCTTAAGACAACCTCCCGGCGCCGGAAATCCATCTTCCCGGCGTCTTTCCATGATTTCATGACCCCAGCCGGGAAGCTGTACTAATATGAATATTAAAGCCCTGCGCGATATCATCCCAGCAGTCCGGAATAATCAGCTGATCAGGTCTAACTCAACCTTGACATTGGGGCGCCATGTTCCTAAGATACTTACAGGATGAGGTTACGGCCTCAAGGTGGTCAGGTTTTGAAATTGCGGTTTTAACAAGCAGGGGTGGTTTGTCCCTGCGGCCAAAGGGTGGTTTCCTCCCGATGAAAAAACTTCAAATTTCCGCTTGACCCGGCAAAGTGGTTTGATATAGCATTCATGTTTCCCGCGCAGTAAATGTCTGCGGGGGAAAACGGCTCTTTTAAATTGCGGGCTTGATCGGATGAAGGCGGCGGGCGGAAACGCCAGGCGGCCTTAAAACCTGGGAGTTTAAAAAACTTCGAAAAACAGGTTGACATCTGATTGGGCCTGTCATAGCATTAGAGTTTCCCGCTGGGAGGATCGGTTTTCCGATAAAAAGCCGGCGGGCATGGTTCTTTGAAATCGAGGGAGCGCGCCTGAATTATTTAAGAAGCAGTCGCGGGTGTCGTCTTTCCGCAAGGGAAGATGACCGTTGATTTTTTGATTTATCGCTCCGGCGGCCTTCGGGCCGGACGGAGTAAGAAGCAGGATTTAAACTGGAGAGTTTGATCCTGGCTCAGAACTAACGCTGGCGGCGTGCCTAACACATGCAAGTCGAACGAGAAGACGTCCTTCGGGGCGTTTGTAAAGTGGCGCAAGGGTGAGTAACACGTGAGTAACCTGCCCCTCGGTCGGGGATAACCCGCCGAAAGGTGAGCTAATACCGGATTATGACGCGGGACTGCGGTCCTCGCGTTTAAAGGTGGCCTCTATTTATAAGCTATCGCCGGGGGATGGGCTCGCGGGACATTAGCTAGTTGGCGGGGTAATGGCCCACCAAGGCTACGATGTCTAGCTGGTCTGAGAGGACGATCAGCCACACTGGAACTGAGACACGGTCCAGACTCCTACGGGAGGCAGCAGTGAGGAATATTGCGCAATGGGGGAAACCCTGACGCAGCGACGCCGCGTGGAGGATGAAGGCTTTCGGGTTGTAAACTCCTGTCGGGCGGGAAGAAACCCTGGTGGGCTAATATCCCATCAGGCTGACTGTACCGTCAAAGGAAGCCCCGGCTAACTCTGTGCCAGCAGCCGCGGTAATACAGAGGGGGCTAGCGTTGTTCGGAATCATTGGGCGTAAAGGGCGTGTAGGTGGCTGTTTAAGTCAGAAGTGAAAGCCTTCGGTTCAACCGGAGAAGCGCTTTTGAAACTGGACGGCTTGAGTGCGGGAGAGGGAGGCGGAATTCCCAGTGTAGCGGTGAAATGCGTAGATATTGGGAAGAACACCAGAGGCGAAGGCGGCCTCCTGGACCGTAACTGACACTGAAACGCGAAAGCCAGGGGAGCAAACGGGATTAGATACCCCGGTAGTCCTGGCTGTAAACGATGAGCGCTAGATGTAGGAGGTATCGACCCCTTCTGCGTCGCAGCTAACGCGTTAAGCGCTCCGCCTGGGGAGTACGGTCGCAAGGCTGAAACTCAAAGGAATTGACGGGGGCCCGCACAAGCGGTGGAGCATGTGGTTTAATTCGACGCAACGCGAAGAACCTTACCTGGGCTTGAACTGCGCTTGCTATCTCCAGAGATGGAGAGTTCCTTCGGGACGAGCGTAGAGGTGCTGCATGGCTGTCGTCAGCTCGTGTCGTGAGATGTTGGGTTAAGTCCCGCAACGAGCGCAACCCTTACCCTTAGTTGCCAGCGGGTTATGCCGGGCCACTCTAGGGGAACTGCCGGTGACAAGCCGGAGGAAGGTGGGGATGACGTCAAGTCCTCATGGCCCTTATGTCCAGGGCTACACACGTGCTACAATGGCCGGTACAAAGAGCCGCAAACCCGCGAGGGGGAGCCAATCTCATAAAACCGGTCTCAGTTCGGATTGGAGTCTGCAATTCGACTCCATGAAGCTGGAATCGCTAGTAACCGTGGATCAGCACGCCACGGTGAATACGTTCCCGGGCCTTGTACACACCGCCCGTCACACCACGAAAGTTGGTTGTACCAGAAGCCGGTATCCTAACCGCAAGGGGGGAGCCGTCTAAGGTATGGTTGATGATTGGGGTGAAGTCGTAACAAGGTAGCCGTAGGGGAACCTGCGGCTGGATCACCTCCTTTCTAAGGATTTTCTGGGGAGTTCCTTCGGGAAGTCTCCTGAATCCCAAGGTCGTTCCGCGATTGCTTTTTATACAGGCGCGCTCCCTTATATTATTTTAAGTAATTAGGGGTTTGCGGGCGTCGGCAGGCCTGACGTTCCGTAAAGCTGTTTAGTGAATTAATCAGTTTTCGGATCGTGGGGCCTATAGCTCAGTTGGTTAGAGCGCACGCCTGATAAGCGTGAGGTCGTTAGTTCAAATCTAACTAGGCCCACCATTACCCTTTTAATAAAGTTTCTATGGGGGTGTAGCTCAGCTGGGAGAGCGCCTGCTTTGCAAGCAGGGGGTCATCGGTTCGAGCCCGTTCACCTCCACCAGATAAACATGTCTGGCCGCGTCTTTTGGCGGCGGCCGGACTGGACGGTTCTTTGACATTGCGGGGTTTCAGGGATTTCCGCAACAACTGTTTTCGAGGCAGTTGTTTTCGGGAATTTCACTGAGGAGAATTTTGATCAAGCGTTAAAGGGCATTCAGGGGATGCCTTGGCGCCAAGAGCTGATGAAGGACGTAGTTGGTTGCGATAAGCGACGGGAAGCCGCCAACAGGCGTTGATCCGTTGATGTCCGAATCGGGAAACCGGGCGCGGAGCAATCCGCGTCATCCTCCGCTGAATACATAGGCGGAAGGAAGGCAACGCAGGGAACTGAAACATCTCAGTACCTGTAGGAACAGAAAGCAGAGCGATTCCCTGAGTAGCGGCGAGCGAAAAGGGAACAGCCTAAACCGGATGGGTGTCAAGCCCGCAGGCGTTGCCCATCCGGGGTTGCGGGACATGATTGGGCCGGGTTGCGGACCGGCCGGGGAGTCAAAAAATCCAATCTTAGCCGAAGGGCCTGGGAAGGCCCGCCATAGTGGGTGAGAGCCCCGTAGGCGAAAAGAGCGGATCTCCCTGGATTATGTTCCCAAGTAT